>JBEKUO010000078.1:0-15736 GCA_049514955.1 Bryobacteraceae bacterium
ATCTGAGTTATTCCGTGTTCGGATTTACTATAGGCGAGCAGTAGTCGTTTTTCGCCCCACAACATTCGAGGGCAGCTTTTGGCTTTTTGGCTGTTGCACCGACCCAAAAGCTCGCCTTTTTGGTACTTTCACCGAGAGGCACATCTCGGAGATCGACTTCTCAGCGAAAAGTCGGCTAATGGCCCAGCCGCTGGCCGAGCCCATCCGCAGGTATTTCTCCCAGGCGTCGCGTGCTTCGTGAAACGCGTAAATGTGTTCGGCAGCCAACATTTGGCTGAAGGCCAGCGTGAGATCTCGGCTGCAGCTTGAACCCTTCCGCGAACGACTCGAACGCCGAACTGGAGAATCCAATTCTGTATATCCCAAAATCTCGACTGGAACACGTCTCCCCGCCCATAGACGACCTGGATGCCGCGAGGACGGATCTCGCGCCCTCGGATCACGTCGATGAGATAAGACTCGGACTGTCCCTCCCGGGCAATCCTCCGATGGATGCTTTCTCCTGGCAGGCTACGAGCACTTTCAGGATGATTTCGGCAAGGACTTTCAAGCTGAGCGTGCCAGCGCGCGATTCTGCTAACTTGAAAGAATAGCAATGCGCTTTGGGCTGCTTCTATTAGCTTGCGGGATCGCTTCAGGCCAGGTCGACACCGGCCAACTGCGCCTGTCGGTAAGTGACTCCACGGGTCTCGCGCTGCCCTCATCCGGAACTCTGGTGAGCGAAGCATCCCAGACCCGGCGGGCATTCCAGACGGATGACGCCGGACGCTTCACGTTTCAACATCTGCCCTTCGGCATGTACCGGCTGACGGTGGAACACGCCAGTTTCATGACGTCCGCGACCCTGATCGAGATCCGATCGGCCGTCCCGCGGGAAGTGCATATCGAGTTGAGAGTCCAGGCCGCGCCTACCGAAGTGATCGTCACCGACGACGCCACGCTGATCGATCCCCACAGCACCGGGGTTACCTACGCGGTAGGCTCGCAAGAGATCCGCGAGCAATCTTCTCCAATTCCTGGGCGTGGATTGATGGATCTGGTGAACATGCAGCCCGGCTGGCTGTTCGAAGCCAATGCCGTATTGCATCCGCGCGGCTCGGAAAACCAGACTCTGTTCGTGGTGGACGGGGTACCGATGGATGAGAACCGCTCCCCCGGCTTCGCGCCCGACCTGGACACCGGGGACGTGCAATCCATGAGTGTCCTCACTGGCAACTATCCGGCAGAGTACGGGCGTAAACTGGGCGGTGTCGTCGAAGTGACCACCAGCCGCGACCTGCGCGTGGGTCTGCACGGTTCCGCGGAGTTCGGCGGAGGCAGCTTCGACGACGCGACCGGATTCCTTTCGGCGGTGTACGGATGGAAGCACAGTGCGTTCACGTTGAGCGCCTCCGGCGAGCACACGAATCATTATCTGGACCCGCCAGTGCTCGGAAACTACACGAATACCGGCACGCTGGATGGCGCCGCCGCAATTTACGATCAGGACCTTTCGGACGCCGATCGCATTCACCTTACCGTGCAGCGAAAGCAGGCGGCGTTTCTGGTCCCGGACGAGAATCTGCAGGAAGCCGCGGGGCAGCGGCAGGATCGCACGAGCCGGGAGGATCTGGGACAGGCGGCCTGGACGCACGAATTATCGCCGCAGCTTCTGCTCAGCCTGCGCGCCGCCGTGGAGGATCTCTCGGCGAATCTGTGGTCGAATCCGTTCTCTACGCCAATCGTCGCCTTTCAACAGCGCGGCTTCCGACGCGGGTATTGGAGCGCCAGTCTCGCCGCGCACGAAGGCCGGCACGAGATCAAGCTGGGCGCGGATGCGTATTACGCTCCGGTTACCGAAGCGCTGCAATACCAAATCACCGACCCGTCTTTTTTCGATCCCGGAACGCCGCTTAATTTCAATTTCTTCGATCATCGGCTGGACCGCGAGCAGTCGGGCTTCGCGCAGGATACCATGCGCTTCGGCAACCTGACGCTGAGCGCGGGGCTGCGATGGGACCATTATTCGCTGGTGGTGAACGACAGCGCCTGGAGCCCGCGTTTGGGAGCGGCGTGGAATGTGCCCAAAGCCGGGCTGGTGCTGCGATTCTCCTACGACCGCGCGTTCGTGACGCCCGCCATGGAAAACCTGCTGCTGGCCAGTTCGCCGCTCGTGGACGTGGTCGATCCGCAAGTTCTGCGCATTCCCATCGAGCCCTCGCGCGGCAACTTTCTGGAAACCGGCTTCAGCAAGGGGATTTTCGGAAAGGCGCGCCTGGATGCCAGCTTCTACCGGCGGACGTTTGTGAACTATGCCGATGACGACGTTTTCCTGAACACGGGCATCAGCTTTCCGATCGCGTTTCGCAGCGCGCAGATCCGGGGCGTGGACGTGAAGCTCGAAGTGCCGCATTGGGGGCATTTTTCCGGATTTCTGAGCTACTCGAACATGATCGGCATCGCGCAGTTGCCGGTGACTGGGGGCTTGTTTCTAGGGGATGACGCAACCGGGGCGATCGGCGCAACCGGAGCCTTCCCGATTTCACAAGACCAGCGCAACACGGCGCGCGCCAGGCTCCGCTACCAAATTCATCCCCGCGTTTGGGTAGCGGCGGTGGCCGCTTATGGAAGCGGCTTGACCGTCGATATCGATGGCGCTATCGATATCCCCTCGCTGGTGTCGCAGTACGGGCAGCAGATAATCGATCGTGTCAATTTCAGCGCGGGCCGCGTACGGCCCAACTTTACATTGGATGCCAGTCTGGGCGCGGACCTGTGGAAGCGGGAACAGCGGAGCTTGACCTTGCAGATTACGGGAGATAACCTGACGGACCGGCTGAACGTCATCAACTTTGCCGGGCTGTTTTCCGGCACCGCCATCGCTCCGCCGCGCAGCGGCAACATCCGGTTGCAGTATGCGTTTTGAGCGACGCCGCCTTATGAATCACCGGCTCGCATTCGCGCTACTTTGGGCCGGCGTGACGTCTTATGGAGCCGATCCGCGGGATCTCTGGGAGCAAGTCGTCAAAGCTAAAGGCGGCCACGAGCGGCTGCGCGGTGTGCACGCTCTGGCTGTCTATATGAAGCCCGCGCAGATCCTGATGGCGGGCCCTCCCGCGACGTGGCTGTTCGTCTTCCCGAATCGCTATTTCGAATATGATGGCCGGGGCCCGCAATCGACCACACGATCGGTCATCGTGGATGGAACCGCCGAACGGGTTAGCATGGATGTCAACGGCATGCCCCGCGTAACGCGGCCGCTTGGGCAGTGGGAGCGCGACCAGCTCACTTGGAATCAGCTCGTCTATCTGCTCGAGACCGCCTGGCTGCAGCCGGAGCCGGTAGCGGTGCAGCATAACTCCTTGACGGTCAAGGCTGGGGGGCGGACGTTCCGGCTGCTTCTGAACAAGGCGTACTTGCCCGACCGGGTCTTGTCGCTTCCGAACTCCGGCGAAAAACACAAAACCGATTACGATTACCGCTTGCAACGCTACCGCGAGTTTCAGGGTGTGCTCCTTCCTACGCGCGTGGCTTCAACCACGGGCACCCGCGAGTGGACGTGGGACGTCGACTACGAAATCGATGCCAAGTATAATCCCAAACTCTTCGAGCGGCAGGCGAATCTCGACGATGGTCCGGAACCTTGGAGGCAGCGATGACCAGACGCCGGCTCATCTTCTCCGCGGCACTGGTGGGCGCCCACTCCGTGCTGCGCGGCCAGGATGAGCAGCCGACTTTTTCGACGGAGATCAAAGTTGTCAACGTGCTCGCGACCGTGCGCGATAAAAAGGGACAGCTCATTCCCAGCTTGTCTAAGGATGATTTCTCCGTGGCGGAAAATGGGCGGCCGCAGACCATCCGCTATTTCGCTCGAGAATCCGATCTGCCGTTGACGCTCGGCCTGCTGGTCGATACCAGCATGAGCCAGCGGCGCGTGGTGGAGGCGGAGCGCGGCGCATCCTATCGCTTTCTGGATCGGGTAGTGCGCGAGAAAAAGGACCAGGTGTTCCTGATGCAGTTCGACTTATCGGTGATGATGCGCCAGGATCTGACGTCCTCGCTCCGAAAGCTGAACGAAGCGCTGACGCTCGTGGATACTCCGACCATGAACGATCTGCGCGCCCAAACGGGCGGCGGCACGGTACTCTACGATGCGGTGTTGAAGGCATCCATGGACATCATGCGGAACCAGAAGGGCCGCAAAGCGGTGATCGTGCTCACGGACGGAGTGGATACCGGAAGCGAGACCACCCTGGCCGATTCCATCGCGGCCGCGCAACGCGCCGATACGCTGGTCTATTCGATCCTGTTCTCCGACGAGGGCTACTACGGAATATTTGGCGGCGGGGACGGCAAGGGCGTTCTCATGCGTATGTCGCGGGAGACAGGCGGGGGCTTTTTCGAGGTCTCCAAAAAGCAGGGCCTCGATCAGATATTTGAGCAGCTCGAACAGGAGCTGCGCAGCCAGTACAACATAGGCTACGTGTCGGACGCGCCGGTGAGTATTTCCGAATTCCGCAAGATACGATTGACTACCAAGGAAAAGGGATTGGTGGTGCAGGCTCGCGACCGGTACTGGGCGCAGCGGTGACGAGTATTGAGATAGTCCAGGGGTGTTTCACCGAAGGTCTTGGAAACGGTGAAATTGGCGTAGTTGGTTAAGAACAGGACTCGGAGCGAAGGGGTGCTCTAATATATAGTTGAATGCCCGCATTCACTCCACAGGAGATTCACTTCCTTTTCGAACGCGCCTTCAATAGCGGAAATGTCGAAGACTTAGTGGCTCTATACGAGCCGGGCGCAGTTCTTGTCTCCGGCGGCGAGCTTTTTACCGGCTACGAAGGCATACGCAACGCTTATACCGCCTTTCTCGCCAGCGGCGCTCGCATGAAGCTCGACACAAGGGCTGTTATCGAATCAGGTGAAGGGCTGGCTGTCTTATATGGCGCATGGTCGTTGGGGCCGCCGTCATCGACGCAAGGGCTGAGCACCGAGGTCGTGCGCCGCCAACCGGATGGCAGTTGGATGTTTGTGATCGACAATCCTCATACGCCGCTTTAGGTTTCCTTTAGGTCAATCCTTTCGACTCTCAGCGCTTGAAGGGTCGCTTGCCGCAACCGACCGAGAGATTGTTGCGTAAATGGTCCTTTGTGCAACGGGCAACCGGCATTCGCCAGGGCAGTGGGTCGGTTCGAGTTTAGGGCTTTCGCGGGATCGCGATCAGTAGGCCACCGCTTATGCCAACCGATCGCTCATGTCCTCGCCCAAAGTTGTACTCGTAGCCCGGTTCGAGGTACCAGCCCAATCTGTGCTTCACGGCGGGCCAGAACATAAAATCCAGCACGACTTCACCACCGACTGAGTTCGTAGTCATGCCGTGTTCCCTCGTATGAACCCACACCGGACCAGCCCCGAACATAAACTCAACCTTTTCGGAGAGGATCCAAGGCTTCTTGAACAGAAGGTCCGTGTCCCATTCTGTCGAGTGATAGCCGAAAGTTGCCGTAACGCCCATCTCAAGTTCCAACCAATTCTCTATCGGCGTAACTTCAACCGCGAGGGTGGGGCCGAAGCTCAATCCGCCATCCTTGAGATTCCAGCCAAGACTTCCTCCAAGCTCGACGACCGCGGCAGGCTCCTTATCGACTGATTGATCGACCGGCTGCGCGAAGGCGTTTCCAGAGGAGAGAAAAGCTACGATCAATACGGCGAACGTTATGGCGTTCAATCGATATTCCTCGTATCCACGCTCTCACAATCCGATTGTGCGATGCAAACGGAAACACCGCATTCGCGGCATTTCTCCTAAGCTGCGATACTGACGCCGTATGAAGAAGGTCATTTTCCAGATGTTCGCTTCCATCGACGGCTACATTGAGGGCCTACACCGTGGAAACACTGAGGGCGACAGACGTGCTCATCATCGGTCGCAGAACCTGCGATCTTATGGTTGGCTACTGGCCGGCCGCAACCGGCAATGCCCCCCTTGTCACAGAACGAATGAACGGCACGCCCAGGCTAGTTTTTCCGCAGACGCTGAAGCGGGTAGATTGGCAGAATGCCCGCCTCGCTACGAGCTCCGTCGCTGACGAAGTGGCGCGCCTGAAGCCGGTTTCCGGTGACGGCTTGCTCTGGGTAGGCGGAAGCGACCTTGCAGCGTTTTTCCTCGAACAGGGTCTGATGGACGAGGTACGCATCAATCCTTACGCCTATTCTGTCGGGCGCAGGTAGCACCGTATTCGACGCCCTCAAGAAGCGCTACCCGCTCAAACTGTTGTTGTCGACGAAATCTTTCAAGTCGGGGAACGTAGTCTTGACGTACGCGCCTTCGCCATGCTCAAGGTGTTCCGGATCGAGGAAGTCGTCCATCTCCTGAGGCTCTTCGCTTACCCTCGAACGCCCGCCATCGCCGGCCGGTAAATCCGCACCACATTCCTCATCAACTGCAAGCCGTAGTCCCCTTCCGACGTCAGGATCGACTCCGGATGGAACTGCACGGCCTCCACGGGCAGCTCGCGGTGACGCAAGGCCATGATGACGCCGTCGTCGGATTCCGCAGTCACTTCCAGGCACGCGGGGAACGAGTCGCGAATGGCGAACAGCGAATGGTAACGGCCCACTTGAAAGCGTTCCGGCAAGCCCTGAAACACGCCCGCGCCGCCGTGCTTCACCCATGACGGTTTGCCGTGCATCGGGTAGCCCAGCACGCCCAGCGCGCCGCCGAACGCCTCCACCACGCCTTGCAAACCCAGGCACACGCCGAACACCGGGATGCCCAGGCGCACGGCCTGCGTCACCAGCGCCGGCACGCCGAAATCCGCGGGGCGTCCGGGCCCCGGCGAGATCAGGATCAGGTGCGGCGCGATCTTCGCGAGCAGCTCCGGCGGGAATCCGGCGCGATAGGTGACCACTTCGGCGCCGGTCTGGCGCGCATAATTCGCCAGCGTATGGATGAAGCAATCGTCGTTATCCACCAGCAGCAGCCGCGCGCCCACGCCCACCGGCTCTTCGACCGATACCTCCGTGGCGGCTTGGCCCGCGCCCAGCGTACGGAAGAAGCCGGTGGCCTTCAGATGGCACTCGCGATCTTCCATCGCCGGGACCGAATCATAGAGCAACGTGGCGCCGGCCGGATAACGCGCCAAGCCGTCGCGCAGATACGTGGTGCGAATCAGGATGCCGGTATTCATATCGCCGTTGAGCGTAATCATGCCGACCGCGCCGCCGTACCAGCCGCGCGCATCCTTCTCTAGGCTTTCAATGGCCTGCGCGGCGGCCTTCTTCGGCGCGCCCACCAGCGTCACCGCCCACATGTGGCTGAGGAACGCATCGAGCGAATCGAAACCCTCCTTCAAGAAACCTTCCACGTGATCGACCGTGTGGAACAGGCCGGCGTACGATTCGATCAGGCGGCGGCCGATCACCTTCACGGTTCCCGGCTCGCACACGCGCGATTTGTCGTTACGGTCCACATCCGTACACATGGTGAGCTCGGACTCTTCCTTGGTGGACATCAGCAGCTCGCGGATGTTTTCCGCATCGCGCATGGGATCGCCCGTGCGGCGCGCAGTGCCGGCGATCGGACAGGTTTCCACGCGCTGGCCTTCCACGCGCACGAACATCTCCGGCGACGCGCCTATCAATTGCTCGTCGCCCAACTGCAGCAGAAACTCGTACGGGCTGGGGCTGGCGCGCTGCACGCGCTCGAACAATTCCGAGGCTTTGCCCGAGTAGGGCGTACTGAACGTCTGACGCAGCACGACTTCGTAATAATCTCCGCGGCGCATGCCCTCGCGCACGGTCTCGACGCCGGCCATGTACTCCTCCGGCGTGTGGTCCGAGACGATCGGGCCAGGGTCGCGCGCGGGCGGCGGCGGAATCGGCTCCGCGGTGCGCTCCAGGCCTTGTGTCGACAGGTCCTCCCGCTCGAAGTCGTACTGATAGCGCTCGATCTGTTCCTTCTTGCGGTCCATCAGATAGATGTCGTCGCAGAGAAACAGATGCAGGTCCTTATGGCCGTTGCGCGGCAGTTTTTTTTCGATGGGCTCAAACTGAAATAGCAGGTCGTAGCCGAATGCGCCGGCCAGCGCCAGCCTGCAGTTCTCTTCGTTGCGAAACTCTTCGATGAGCGCGCGCAGGATGGAAAACGTGGAAGGCTGTTTGCTGCGGTCTTCCTCCGGGAACAGCGCGGGCAGCGGCTTCAGGCGGCCGGCCAGCGTGCCGTTGGCGCAGGCAAACGATTCCCAGTGCGGATGTCGCTCCAAAACCGGCAACAGGATCTGATTCAGAATCTCGCCGCGAATGCTTAGCGGCCGGAATTCCACTTGGCGGTCGTACGAAACGATCTCGAGCGGCGGGCGGGTGGACGCGATGTCCCAGCGTGAATAGCGCCCTGGATATTCATATCCGGAAGAGAGATAAATGCCTCGATAAAGATCGAGATCGCGCAACACATGTTTCAGGCCTCTGCGAAAACCTGCCTTCGTGACCGTTCGCGTGACGGCGATCCCATGAGGGGTTGTAAATCGATACTCGCGCATGCCCTTCGCCCAATCCGAGACTATTGGCTCAGAATAGCATGTGATGGAGAGGGCCTGGGTCGCGTGGTATTCTTGGCATTCACTCGCTTATGCAACGCCGAGAAATTCTGAAGACCGGCGCCGCGCTTGCCGCCGGAGCCGTGCTGAGAGCGCAATCCAGCGCGCCGCCGAAGGCCAAGATCACCAGTTCCGTGATGCTGTGGACGTTGAAGGGCGCGTTCGAAGAGAAGCTGGAGATAGCCGCCCGTGCGGGCCTTCAGTCGGTGGAGTTGATCGGCGAGTATGCACAGTGGAGCGATGCGGATATCGCGCGCATCAAGAAAGTCGCGCGCTCGTTCGGGCTGGGCATGGACACGCTGCTGGCCAGCCCCGACTGGAACAAGCGGCCGGTGGCGATGGTCGACCCCGCCGCGCGCGATGCCTTTCTGGCGGACGTGCGCAACGCCATTGTCTTCGCGCAGAAGCTGGAGATCCCGCAGATCATCCTGATGAGCGGCAACGCGATCGCGGGCCGTACGCACGAGGAGCAGTACGCCAGCCTGCTCGAAGGCACTAAGCGCGCCGGCGATCTGGCTGCCGAGGCCAAGCTCACCGCGATCGTCGAGCCGCTCAATTCCCTGATCAACCACAAGGGCTTCTTCCTCACCACCTGTACCGAAGGACTCAAGCTGATCCGCGAGGTGGACAATCCACACTTGCGGCTGCTGTTCGATCTTTACCACGAGCAAGTGCAGCAGGGAAACGTGATCCACACGCTGACGGAAGCCGCGCCCTATGTGGCCGTCTTCCACGTGGCGGATAATCCCGGACGCAACGATCCCGGCACCGGCGAGATGAACTATCCGAATATCTACAAAGCCATCCAGAAGACCGGCTACAGCGGTTATCTGGCGATGGAGTATCTGCCGCTGGGCGAGTCCGTGGCGAGTCTCACAAAAGCGATCGACGATTTTCGCGCTGCGCTGACGAGTTGATTGTGGCGCAGGCCGTGCATCTATGGCTCGCGGCGCGTCAGCACGTAGCGGTTGCCGCGCCACTCGATGCGGTTGCCGAAGGCCGACGCGGCGAGCACGAGCAGCCAGGTCCAGGTGGCCAGCGGAACCCATAGCGTGTGCACCCAGGCGTGGCGGTCGAACCATGCCTTATAATCGGGAAGCTGCGCTTTCGCCAACGTCGCGCGATTGGCGCCCTTGAGCATGCCGGCCGAAAGCTGGGCTACGAGCACCCACTCGGCGCCGCGGCTGCCGCGAATGGAGGCGATGACGGCGGCGGCCATGCCACCGCAATAGAAGATGTGCGCGGCCAGGGCGGTCCACCAGAGCCGTGGGCGGTAGACTCGCGTGATCGTCATTTGGCGGCGCGCCCACTTGAAGAAATCGCGTGCGCCGGCGCGGCCCATGGAAACAGCCATGGCGCCGGGCGCGAAGACGATCTCGAGGCCGGCGCGGCGCACCGCCTCGCTCAGCGCGTAATCGTCGCTGACGGTCTGCTGCCAGAAGTCCGGAACACGGATGTCGTAAAATGTCTCGCGGCGGATGGCCATCGATCCACCCCACGCAAAAGCGTTCGGACCCGGGCCGAAGGTTCCGGCGATCACCGCGTCCCAGACGCTGCGTAGGAGCGACCAGAAGTCCGGCGGCTCGGGTGCGTACCAGCGATATCCCGTGCTCGCACCCACGCGCTCTTCCGCCAGCGGCGCTACCAAAGTGCGCAGCCACGTCCTTGAGACGCGCCCGTCGGAGTCCGCAAACGCGAAGACGTGCGAATCTTTGCGCGCGAAACGCACGGCGGTGCGCAGATTCAGGACCTTCTCGCCGGTGCCGGGCTCGTCCGCGTGTGCCAGCACGATGTGCGCCCGCGGCGGCAGAACTCCGGCGGGGATATCGGCGGCGGCATGCGCCACGATGATGAGCTCATAGTGCGGATAATCCTGGGAATCGAGGGCCGCCAGGTTTTCGCGCAGGCCGGGGTCAGGTCCCTTGACGGGTACAATGACGGCGGTGGCGGGCAGTTCGGCGGGCGGAGGTGACGAGAGGCGCTCGGCCACGTACGCAGCGCGCTTCCGTTCGCCGCGCAACGAGAGCAGGGCGAGGGCCAGAGCCGGACCGGCGAAGAACCAGAACCAGAACACGCCGGCTACTTCGAGCTCTTGGCTTTGGCCTTCTTAGCCTTGACCTCTGCCTTGGGCTTGACCTCTGCCTTCGGCTTGACCTCCGCCTTGGCCTTGACCTCTACCTTGGGCTTGACTGCCTTGGGCGGCGCTGACTCGGGATCCTCTGCTTTTGGAGGATCCGGCATTGGGAGTTCCGGGACGGTCGCCTGCGGCGCCACTTTAGCAAGCACTTCGTTGAACAGCGCCTGCTTGCGCGCGTCCACCTTGGGTGGAGGCGCCTGTTCGTGCCGGTAATCGTGATCGCTATGGCAGGTCCGGCAACGCACTTTAGCCGGCTCGCTGTTCAGCATGGACACAATGGCGTGGTTCATGATGCGTTTGCACTTCACGCAATAGTCGTCGATGATATCGCCTAAACGGTAATCCGGCATGCGCCCTCCCCGTCAGATCTCGGCCGTCTGCGCCGCCTGCTCGGGCGGGGCCTGCGGCGCGGATTTGGTTTCCGGGACCAACCAACTCGCCGACTCGAAGCCCACGTACTTGCAGATACGCAACGCGCCACTCTCGCTTTCCAGCAGATCGCCAACCTCCAGCGGCTGCTCGGAAGCGCCCAGGCGGCTCCAGGCATCGTACTCGCTGGCCGCTTCGACTTCGCCGCCGGGCTCGTAGTCTTTGGCCTTGACGCTGGCCGCCCCGGAAACGTGCGGAGCCCAGCGGAACTGCTGCCGCGGCGCATCTTTCATTCGGTAGACCCGATACTTCGGCATAGAATCCCCTATTTTAAACGAAACGGTCCGGCGTGGCTGCGAATTCTTGACTATCGATGAGGGCCTGGGCATCGGCTTGGCCGCGCTCGATCGAGCGGCGTATGGTGGCGGGGTTCCAGGTGATGGCGTCGTGCAGCGTGCCCAAGCCGCCCACCGGAACGATTTGCAGCACCTCGACCCCGGTGGCCTGCGGCTCGCGCGGCGCCAGCAGGCGTACCATGCGGACCGTCGCGCGCAGCACGTTCAAGGGCATGCTCGGCAGCACGTTCACGGCGATCACCCGATCGGCGCCCAGCCGCGGCCCGGCCCACACGGGCATCACACTAAGCAGGCCGCCATCCCAATAGGACCGGTCGTCGATGCGCACGTGGGGGAATCCGGCCGGCACCGCGCAGGAAGCCATGACATGCCGCCAGGTGAGGCCGGGGGTCTGGAACAGTTCCAGGCGCAGCCGCGGGAGGCGCGTGACGGCCACCGCGAAGGGCACACGCGGCGTGTAGGTCGACGTCAGCTCTTGCACCAGTTGCTGCAGCGGCTCCGGATCGAAATAAGCGCGCCAGGGCCGCCACGCCGTGCGCGGGCGCATTAGCCCGGCGCAGCGCGGGTCGAGCCAGGTGCGTATCAGCTCGTCGCCGGAGATGCCCGACGCAATCGCCCAACCATTGATGGATCCCACCGAGCAGCCGATCACTATATCGGGCCGGAATACCGGTTCGAGGGCCTTCCAGACACCCGCTTGATAAGCGCCGAACATGCCTCCGGCGGACAGCACCAACGCAGTCTTCACATGTCTATGGTAATCGTAGGCGAGTGGAACCCGCCAACAACGACACAAGGCGTCGATGTTAGGAGTGGGCGAGCGGGCGAAGGGGCGAGCGGGCGATTCGCTTTCGTCGCGCACAGCACAATCGCGGCGAGGGAGTTCGCCTGCGCCGGCAAAAGCGCCATCGCGGTTGGCACGCGAAAGCGCCTGCCCCACGGTAATCTGGAAGGGTGCCGAGAATACTGGACGTGGGCTGCGGCATCAACAAGCAGCGCGGCGCCATCGGAATCGATCGCAATCCCGACAGCCGCGCCGACGTGCTCTGCGATCTCGATCGTTTTCCGTACCCCTTTGCGGACGACTCCTTCGACCGCCTGCTGGCCATCCATGTGATCGAACACCTGGCGGATGTGATCGGCGCCATGGAAGAGTTCCACCGTCTCGTCCGGCCGCACGGCACGGTGCGCATCGAGACGCCGCATTATACCGACTTCAGCTCATTCTGCGATCCCACGCACCGCAGCCACCTCACCAGCTTCTCCTTCCGCTATTTCGGCGAAGATCACGGCGGCTTCGGCTATTACACCAAGGCGCGGTTCCGGGAGATTTCGATCCGCGTCAAGCTACTTTCGTTTTGGAAATGGCTCGGATTCGAATTTCTGGTGAACCGCTTCCCGCGCTACCGTCGCTTTTGGGAACACTACCTGTGCTTCGTGGTGCGCGGCAAGGCGATGTACTTCGAATTCGAAGCAATCAAAGCGCCGCATGATCTCCCTTCTATACCGGATCGCTGACGCCGCGCGCAACAGGCATAGGGCACGCCGCTCCACGCCCGAGCAGGCGCACGGCCGCCGCGGAGAGGATCTGGCCCATCGCTTCCTGCGCCGGCAGGGCCTCAATATCGTGGCGCGCAACTACCGCCAGCGGTCGGGCAGCGGCGAGCTCGACATCGTCGCGTGGGACCGGGAAATGCTGGTGTTCGTGGAGGTGAAAGCCCGCTCCAGTGCCGGCTTCGGGAGTCCCGATCGAGCCGTGGGACTGGATAAAGAGAGGGATATCCGCCGCGCGGCTGGCGAGTACCTCCGCCGCACCGGCGCAACGTGGGATCACGCGCGCTTCGACCTGGTGAACATCATCTTGACCGAGCCTCCTGAAATCGAGTGGGTCAAAGATGCCCTTCCCGTGCGGCGGCTATAGTCAGGTTCCCTTCCGTGGGGCAGCCAATCCTGGCTGCAGCCGGCTTTTCAGCCGGCATGAACACGTTGAAAAGCGCGTTCGCGGGCAGGCGTCGCGGGTGGCGCCCTATAGCTAACCGCCGCGTCTCTCGCGCCACTTTACCCCGCGACGTTGCATCATTAAGGTATGGGCCTCCAAAGCGTTAAGATCCCCGTGCGAGGTATGACCTGCGGCAATTGCGCGCGCGGCGTGGAGCGCAAGCTCTCCACCAGTCCCGGCGTGACCAGCGCTCGCGTGGATCTGGCCGGAGGTTCGGCGACGGTCGAATTTGACGCCGACCGCACCAAGGTCCCGGATCTGGTGCACGCCATCGAGCAGCTTGGCTACAGCGTGCAGCAATGAGCGTCGAAACCGCCGAGCGCGTGGACTTGCCCGTCTCCGGCATGTCCTGTGCTGCCTGCGCCAGCGCCATCGAACACCAGCTCGCGGCCACGCGGGGCGTCACTCGCGCGCAGGTCAACTTCGCCACGTCCACGGCCACCGTGGAGTTCGACCCATCGCGCGCGGCCGTGCGCGACTTGGTGCATGCCATCGAGGAACTGGGCTACGGAGTACCGCGGCCTGCGGCCGGCGAAGACGTCGAAGAGCAGACGCGGCTGCAAGAATCTGCCGCGCTGAAACGGCGGCTGCTTGTGGCTGCCATCTTCGCGATCCCGGTGGTTGTACTCGGCATGGCGCCCCGCCTGATGCACCTCCCGGCGATGAGCTGGATCCATCTCGCGCTCACCACGCCTGTGGTTTTCTACGCCGGCGCGCCCTTCTTCACGGGCGCCTGGACCGCGCTGCGCCACCGCTCCGCCAACATGAATACGCTGATCGCGCTGGGCACTGGGGCAGCGTTTCTCTATTCGCTGGCGATCACTTTGCGCGGCGGCCACGAGGTCTATTACGAAGCCGCCGCCGTGATTATCACGCTGATTCTTCTCGGGCGTGTGCTGGAAGCGCGCGCCCGCGGCCAAGCATCGGATGCCATACGCCGCCTGCGCGAGTTGCAACCCAAGACCGCGCGCGTGGTGCGCGACGGCGCCGAGCGGGATATCCCGATCGAAGAAGTGCGTGTCGGGGATATCGTGGTGGTGCGTCCCGGCGAGAAGATCCCGGTGGATGGCGCGGTGCGCGAAGGCGACTCGGCCGTGGATGAATCGATGCTCACAGGCGAAAGCATGCCCGTCGACAAGCAGCCCGGCGATCTGGTTTACGGGGGCACCGTCAATCGCTCGGGCAGCTTGCAGTTCGAAGCGCGCAAGATTGGGCGCGCCACGGCTTTGCAGCAGATGATCGAACTCGTCCGCCAGGCGCAAGGCTCGCGCGCGCCGGTGGCGCGTCTGGCGGACGTGGTGAGCGGCTATTTCACTGTTGGCGTGCTGGCGGTGGCCACCATGACTTTTCTGGTATGGCTGACGTTCGCGCCGCTCTCCTTCGCGCTAGTGAACTTCGTATCCGTGCTGATCATCGCTTGCCCCTGCGCGCTGGGTCTGGCCACGCCCACCGCCATCATGGTGGGGACGGGACGCGGCGCCCAGCGCGGCATCCTGATCAAGGGTGGCGAGGCGCTGGAGGCCGCAGGCAAGATAGGCACCGTCATCCTGGACAAAACCGGCACGATCACGAGCGGCCATCCCCAGGTTACCGATGTGCTCCCCGTGAACGAATACTCCGAGGCTGAACTGCTGAGGCTGGCGGCATCGGCCGAGCGGTATTCCGAGCACCCGCTGGGCCGGGCCATCGTCGAGCACGCGCGAGCCCGGTCGATTCCGCTGGAGCAGCCCGCCGGTTTCCGCGCGATCGCCGGCCACGGAGTTGTCGCAACCGTCGGCGGCCACGAAGTCACCGCCGGCGCGCTTCCGCTGGGGTTGCCGGATGTCGATCGCCTGGCCGCGGAAGGCAAAACTGCGGTCGTGATCGCAGTGGACGGCAAAGCTGCCGGCGTCATCGGTATCGCCGACGCGGTGAAGCCCGAAGCCGCCACCGCGGTGCGTCGTCTCCACGAGATGGGCCTCGATGTCTGGATGATCACCGGCGACAATCGCCGCACCGCCGAAGCTGTCGCGCGGCAGGTGGGCATCGCCCGCGTGCTCGCCGAAGTGCTGCCGGATGGCAAGGTGGCCGAGGTGCGGAAGCTCCAGGCCGCCGGAAAGAAGGTTGCCATGGTGGGCGATGGCATCAACGATGCCCCCGCGTTGGCCCAGGCGGACGTGGGAATCGCCATCGGAACCGGAACCGACATCGCCATGGAGGCCGGCGGCATCACGTTGATGCGCGGCGATCTGAACGGCGTGGCCGGCGCGCTCGAACTGGCGCGGCGCACCATGCGCGTGATCCGGCAGAACCTGTTCTG
>JBEKUO010000079.1:0-15732 GCA_049514955.1 Bryobacteraceae bacterium
CGGCCCTACGGCAATGTCTCGCGCGCCACCTTCGCCGCCTGCTCCTCCCGGAACCGTTTCAGCTTCTCGCGCAATTCCGGGCGCGAATTGGCCAGTATCGCGATGCTGAGCAGCGCGGCGTTGCGCGCGCCTGGCGAGCCGATCGCCAGCGTGCCCACCGGGATGCCACCCGGCATCTGCACTGTCGAGAGTAGCGAATCCAGGCCCTTCAATGCCTGGCTTTCCATAGGAACTCCGAGCACCGGAAGCACCGTGTGCGCCGCGATCACGCCCGCCAGATGTGCAGCGCCACCGGCCGCCGCGACGATCACTTCGATCCCACGCGACTCCGCCTCAGTGGCATACTGCGACGCAAGCTGGGGCGTGCGGTGCGCGGAGATCACGCGGCACTCATGCGGCACGCCGAATTGCGTGAGTGTCTCATCGGCAAGCCGCATGGTTTCCCAGTCCGACTTGCTCCCCATAATCACGGCGACTAGTGGCTCCATCATTCCCCCTGCGCCAGCGTATAGCCCGGACGCCCATCGTAATTGCGTAGGTACTCAGTCTTCACAATCTCCATCCCGGTATCGGCGATGCGGCCCACCAGGCTAAGGATTTGCGCTTGCGTCACGCCACCCGGCGCCGCGAATCGGCAACGATAATTCTCCGTGCAGAAGATCCCGGGTTGTCCGCCGGGCCAGATCTTCACGCCGCGGTTGGACATCATCGTCAGGGCCATCTTATCGCCGGCGGTACGTTGCAACACCGCCGCAAGCTTGTCGTTGTCCAGCGAAGGCCAGTTCACATATACGTCGATGCCGATCAGATCGACCTTGGCTTCCGGCCGGCGGGCAGCTTGCGAAACGGCCCCAGTACGTGCCGGCGTCTTAGCGTACGTCACCGGCTTCAGGGTGTTTGGCTTTTGCCCGATTCGAGCCACTACCGCGCCAGCGAATTCCTTGGTACCCACCTTCTCCCGGCTGGCGCCCTCGGTGAAAATATCATAGGTGTGGATGCCATCCTCGATGGTGCGCAGCCAGGCGTTGTGTACCCTGGCGGCCGCCTCGGGCTGGTCGATGTGCACCAGCATCAGGACCGCGCCCAGCAGAAGTCCGGAGGGATTGGCGAGGTTCTGGTTCGCGCGGCGCGGGGCCGATCCGTGGATGGCCTCGAACATGGCGCAGTGTTCGCCAATGTTGGCGGAGCCCGCGATCCCCACCGATCCGGCGATCTGCGCGGCCACGTCCGAGAGAATGTCGCCGTAGAGATTGGGCATCACGATCACGTCGAACGCCTCGGGCGTATCCGCCAGCTTGGCGGCGCCTATGTCCACGATCCAGTGCTCATTTGGAATGTCCGGAAATTGCGCTGCGATCTCGTCAAAGACCTTGTGGAAGAGACCGTCGGTCATCTTCATGATGTTGTCTTTGGTGAAGCAGGTGACCTTCTTGCGGTTGTGCCGGCGGGCATATTCAAAGGCGTACAGCACGATCTTCTCGCAGCCGGGCCGCGAGATTAGCTTCAGGCACTGCATGGTATCCGCGGCGAGCTGATACTCGATGCCGGCGTACAAGTCTTCTTCATTCTCGCGGACGATCACCACGTCCATGCCGGGGTGCAGTGTGTCGATAAACGGGTGATAGGAAACGCAGGGCCGCACGTTGGCATAGAGGCCCAGCGTCTTGCGCGCGGTGACGTTGAGGCTCTTGAACCCCCCTCCCTGCGGCGTGGTGATGGGGGCCTTCAGAAACACTTTGGTGCGGCGCAGGGATTCCCAGGCGCTGGGCTCGATACCCGCGGTATTGCCGCGCAGGTAGACCTTCTCGCCGATCTCGATGGTTTCGATATCGAGGGCGGCTCCGCCGGCCTCCAGGATCTGCAAAGTCGCGGCCATGATTTCGGGGCCGATGCCGTCGCCATGCGCTACGGTGATGGGGGTTTTGCTGGACATAGGGAATTCTCACGATATAGGATCGCGCCGCATGAACGCAACCTTCGGGGTTGGGTGCCCGACGAGAAAGCGGAGGCCGGCGCCATTCAACAATGAAATGGCTGGAATCTGAGCTCTTGTGGGGCAGCTTGGAAAGCTGCGGCCGATTGTCAATCGGCCACCGGTCGCGCACCCTTCGGGGAATGCGCACCGGGACAATCTCCTGCAACATCTTCCATAATGGAGAGATCGTGCCCTTGCTGTGTTATTTGGACGCCTTCTCCGGGATCAGCGGCGATATGCTGGTGGGCGCGCTGGCGGATGCCGGCGCGGATCAGGCTGCCATCATCGATGCGCTGGCCTCGCTCGAAACCGGTGCGGCGATCTCCTTCGACAAGGTGAAGCGCTGTGGCATATCCGCTACGAAGTTTCATGTGGCGGTCGAGGAGACGCATGCCGCTCGCCACTTGGCGCACATACTGAATATGATTGAGCGGGCGGCTCTCCCAGAACGCGCGAAGGCAAACGCAAGAGCCGTATTCCAGCGCTTGGGCGAGGCCGAGGCCGCCGTGCATCAGGTGCCTGTCGAAAAGATACATTTCCACGAGGTAGGCGCAGCCGATTCCATCGCCGATATCGTAGGCGCCTGTCTGGGATTCGAGCTGCTGGGCGTGACCTCGATCGTCTCCTCGCCGCTCAACGTAGGCAGCGGAACCGCCCAGACCATGCATGGCCTGCTACCCGTGCCCGCCCCTGCAACGGCGGCGCTGCTCAGCGGCAAGCCGATTTATGCTGATGGCCCTGCTGTAGAACTGACTACGCCCACCGGCGCCGCGCTGGCCGTGACGCTGGCCAGTGGCTTTGGTGTGCTGCCACCTGTGAAGATCGCATGCATCGGCTACGGCGCGGGTGGCCACGATTTTCCCGATCGGGCGAACGTGCTCCGGGTGATTCTCGGAGAAGAAACCGGCGCGCCAGAGGCCACCACGATCTCGGTGCTGGAGGCGAACATCGACGATCTCAGCCCGCAGATCCTGGCGTACGCCATGGACCGGCTGCTGGAAAAAGGTGCCTTGGACGTGACGCTACAGGCGATCGAAATGAAAAAAGGCCGGCCCGGCACGCTGCTGCGGGTGCTGGCCCGCCCGGAGGACCGCGAGACCCTAGCGCAGGTGATTTTCGCCGAGACCTCCACGCTGGGCATGCGGATCTACGCCGCCGAACGCCGCGTCCAGGCGCGCACCTGGGTGGATGTCGACACACCGCACGGCAAAATCCGCATGAAGGTCTCCGGCGAAGGCGCCTACGCTCCGGAGTATGAAGACTGTCGCCGGATCGCGCGGGCATCCGGCATACCGCTGAAACAAGTGATCGCCGACGCCAATTTCGCGTACTTGAAGAATTCGAGATGAACAAATACTACCTGACTACTCCGATCTACTACGTAAACGCCGCGCCGCACATCGGCCACGCCTACACGACCATCGTTGCCGACCTCATCAAGCGCTTCAAGCGGATGCAGGGCTACCAAGCGGTGCTAACCACCGGTAGCGACGAGCACGGCATCAACGTGGAGCGTGCCGCCCAGCGAGCCGGCAAGACTCCCAAGGAATTTTGCGACGTCATTGCGGCCGAGTTCCAAAGGCAATGGCAACTGCTCGGCCTCGGGATCGATTATTTCCAGCGCACCACGGACCCGAAACACGCCCGTGTGGTAAACGATCTGTTTAATCGCTGGCGCAAGAACGGCTACATCTACAAAGGTTCCTACATCGGGCAGTACTGCATTTATGACAATCTTTATGTCAACGACGCCAAGCCTGGCGACCCATGTCCGGATTGTGGCCGGCCCACCGAGACCGTGGCCGAGGAGAACTTCTTCTTCAAGCTCTCCGCGTTTACCGAAAAATTGCTCGAGCTTTACGAATCGCAACCCGATTTTATCCAGCCTGAAACCCGCCGCAATGAAGTGACCTCGTTCGTGCGCCAGGGCCTGACAGATCTATCGATTACCCGGACAAATATCAAGTGGGGCATCCCGGTTGAAGGCGAGTCGCCGCACGTCTTTTATGTCTGGTTCGACGCGCTCACGGCTTACAAAACGGCCGTCGAGGGAACGGGCCTGTGGCCGGCCGACCTGCACCTGATCGGCAAGGAGATCGTGCGGTTTCACGCCGTCTATTGGCCGGCCCTCCTGATGGCCGCGGACCTGCCCCTGCCCAAGAAAATCTTTGCGCACGGTTGGCTGCTGTTCGAAGAAAGCAAGATGAGCAAGTCGCGCGGCAACATCGTGCGATCGGAGCCGATTCGGCAGGTGATGGGAGCTGATGCACTGCGCTATTTCCTGCTGCGCGAGGTTGTGTTCGGGCAGGACGGCAGCTTTAGTTACGACGCGCTGATTGGCCGCTATAACTCCGACTTGGCCAACGGACTCGGCAATCTGGTGAGCCGCACGCTGACGATGATCCGGCAATACCGTGGTGGCGTGATTCCTGGAGGGACCGTTGAGGCAATCGCTGCGCTCGCGGGAAAGACCATCCCAGACGTGGCCGCAGCGTTTGATTCGTTTGAGTTCTCCCGCGGAATCGAGGCTGTTTGGGGCCTCCTGTCCGCCCTGGATAAACTCATCGTCGAGCAAGCGCCCTGGAAGCTCTACAAGTCCCCGAATCCCGAGGCGCCCGCGCTGCTCGATGCGACTCTCTACACCGCCGCCGAAGCGCTGCGCATCGCTACGGTGCTGCTAGCTCCGCTGCTGCCGGAGTCCACTACGAAGATCTGGAAGCAACTGGGCATGACCGAGCCGCTGGAATCGGTACGCCTGGATACGCTCGCGTGGGGCCAACTGCCGCCCGGCCAAACGATCGGCGAGGTTGCGCCCGTATTCCCACGCATCGACATGAAGGAAGCCATCGCCAAGATGCAGGAACTCGAAGCGGTCGTCACCGCAGAGCAAAATGTGATGCTCGGCAAACCCTCCAAGCCCGAGGCGGCAGCCGCCGCGCCGCAAACCGATCGCATCTCCATCGACGATTTCGCCAAGGTCGAGATGCGCGTCGGCCAGGTGCTTTCCGCCGAACCGGTTAAGGGCGCCGATAAGCTGCTTCACTTGAAAGTCGACATCGGCGAGCCACAACCGCGCACCATCGTGGCGGGCATCGCGGAAGCTTACACGTCCCAAGAGTTGATCGGCCGCAAAGTGGTGATCGTCGCCAACCTGCAACCGCGCAAGCTGCGCGGCATCGAATCCAACGGGATGATCGTGGCCGGTTCCATCGAAGGCGGCAAGCCCGTGCTCGCCGGCTTTCTGGAGGACGTTCCCATCGGGGCGCGCCTCAAGTGAAGTTGGTCGATTCCCACTGCCATCTGGACGACAAACAGTTCGACGCGGACCGCGATGACGTGATCGAACGCGCCCGACAGGCCGGCGTCGAACGCATGATGGCCATCGGCACAGGCAGCGGTCCTCCGGACCTGGAAGCCGGTCTGCGCCTGGCCCGCCAGCACGCCTTCATGTACGCGACGGTCGGAGTGCATCCGCACGATGCGTCAAAAGCTACGCCGGAGACGTTCGCGCAAATCGAAGCCCTGGCCGCCGACGCCAAGGTGCTCGCCATAGGCGAAATCGGCCTCGACTACCATTACGACTTTTCGCCGCGAGACGTGCAGCGCGAAGTCTTCATCGCGCAGTTGAAGCTGGCGGGCAGGGCTGGGAAGCCCGTCGTAATTCATACGCGCGAAGCCTGGGAGGATACCCTGCTCGTATTGCGCCAGCATTGGACCGGCGGCGGCATCATGCACTGCTTCACCGGCACGCCCGACCAGGCCCGCCAGGCTCTGGACCTGGGCTTTCACTTGAGCTTCGGCGGCGTCCTAACGTTTCCGAAAGCCGACACGGTGCGCGATGCGGCGCGCCTGGCACCCGAGGATCGGCTGCTGGTGGAGACCGACGCGCCCTATCTGGCCCCCGTCCCCAGGCGCGGCAAACGCAACGAGCCGGCCTTCATAGTAGAAACCGTGCGCCGTCTGGCCGAAGTCCGCGGCGTGGCGCCGGAGCACATCGCCGAGATCACCTCGCGCAACTTTGAGCGGCTCCTGTTTGCGCCCGCCATACGGTAACGAGTAAACTGGGTAACTTCCAATGAACTTGGGCAAGCTCGGGCAGGCCATCACCGGCAAGGAGATTTTCGACCTGATCCACGACGATCTGGAGCGCGTGGAGCGCGAGATCAGCCTCGAAACCGTGGCGTCCGTGGAGGTCGTCACCAGTATCGGCCAGTATCTGCGCGAGAGCGGCGGCAAGCGTTTGCGCCCGGCTCTGCTGCTGCTGGCCTCGAAGTTGATCGGCGACGGCGGCGACGGCGCGATCCACCTGGGCGCGGTGGTCGAGATTGTCCACGCTGCGACGCTGGTGCATGACGACGTGATCGATGACGCGCGCACGCGTCGCGGGCGGCCTTCCACTAACGTGCAGTGGGGCAACCACACTTCGGTGCTGGCCGGCGATTGGCTGTACATGCAGGCATTCCAGGTGGCCTTGCGCGAGCGCAACTTCCGCATCTTGGACCTGCTCATCGGGCTGACCCAGATGATGGTGGAAGGCGAGCTGTTGCAGCTTGAGCGCATCGGCCGCATCGGCGTGACCGAGGCCGATTGTATGGAACTGGTGGACCGCAAGACCGCCTGCCTGTTCTCGGTCTGCGCCCGGCTCGGAGCGCTGGTCTCGGGCGCCGATATGCAGACCGAGGAGCGGCTGGGCGATTATGCGTGGAACCTGGGAATGGCGTTTCAGTTGGTGGACGACCTGCTCGACTTCACGTCCCGCGAAAAGGTGTTGGGTAAGCCCGTAGGCAACGATCTGAGAGAAGGCAAAGTGACTCTGCCGCTGGTCTATGCGCTGGAGCGCGCATCGGCCGAGGAACGCTGCCGGGTGGAGACCATCCTGCGGGAGCGGAACTACGAGCGCGTCCCCTTCCCGCAGATTCTGGCGATGATCGAGCGCTATGACGGCATCGAGCGGGTCAAGGAGCGCGCGCACGCCTTTACGGAGAAGGCGCGCGGCATTATGGCCGAGTTCCCCGAGTCACCGTATCAGCGGGCTCTGTACAGCATCACGGAGCTGGTCACCGAGCGCGACCACTGAGGGGATTTGTGGGGCAGGCTCGCATCAGGAAGCTGGGCTGGTTCAGCCGCCGTTCCCGGGCCTCACGGTTTTTTCAAAGACGTAACCGTGGTGGTGGTCACTGCCTAGGTAACGGATTGGCTATAATCTCGATTATGGCCGGGGACCCAGAGCCTGTAAGTCCTGGCCCTGGAGGCGACGATGTTTTCTGTTAGAACACAGTCTAAAACGATCTTCCAGATAATCACCGCCGTGGCACCGTTGTTCTTCGTCGCTACTTCGATCATGATGCATGCTGGTGCGATGGAGGCGCAAACGGTGAACTGGGTGAACTGGACAACGGAGCCATCGCCATCCGGTCGCTGCTGCTTCAGCGTGGCGTACGACTGGGCCACAAAATCGTCCCTGTTTTTTGGTGGCGCAATCCCCAGTGAGTTGTACGGCGATACCTGGATCTGGCGGGTGGGATGGCACCAGTTGTCGCCAGCCACATCACCGTCACCCCGCCTGGGGGCTGCGATGGCTTACGATGCAAGCGCCGGCAACGTAGTGCTCTTTGGGGGCGGCACCGCAAACGTCCCCCCCGGTTCACCTGGCACGTATTTCAACGATACCTGGACGTGGGATGGCGTCACTTGGACTCAGCAATTTCCGCCCGTCTCTCCCCCGGCACGTCAGTGCTCAACTCCGGGGATGGTGTACGATGGCGTCACGGGGACCGTGCTGCTCTTTGGCGGTGGAAACAGCATGGGTGGCCTAGATGACACGTGGGTTTGGGACGGGAAAGCCAAGACGTGGACTCAACGTCATCCCGTAAAGCACCCCTCGGCGTCAGGCCTGATGGCGTATGACGAGGCGGACAGGCAGGTTGTGCTGTTTGGGGGTGCTACGCTAACTGAAACTTGGACTTGGGACGGCGCATCTAGGACCTGGACTCAGAGATTTCCTTCCCAGTCCCCACCTGTAACCCAAGGCGCCATGGCGTACGACGCGGTCATCGAGAATATCGTCTTATTCGGGGGATTTGTCGGAGGCTGGCAAGATACTCTGAGTGATACGTGGGCATGGAACGGGTCCGACTGGATGGAGATTTATCCCTCGACCGTGCCATCAAACCGATACGACTTCAGCATGGACTACGATCCTCTGCACAGAGTGCTCGTCATGTTTGGAGGGTACAGTTCCACCGTAGTACGGGGCGACACTTGGTTGCTTGAGCTTGAACCCTGATGCCAGACTTTGCCAAATTCCGTCGCGGCTGTAAATGCTGATGGGCGTCACCGGCGAGTGCCGGTGGATTCCCGGAGCGGGACGACCACATAGGCCGACACGAACGCATCGATACCAGTCAGGTCCGGTTGTCCCTGGCCCCGACGATGAGTTCAAGGGCAGAAACCTGGGAGATCGCCCATCCCTCCGGCAGCGCATCCAGGTATTCGCGGGGCCGCCTGTTTCCCGCGGGAGAGGTCAACCAGGACATCGCTGTCGAGTAGGTAAGGCATTGCACATATCTTCGAGCGATGATGCGTCGCACGTTCAGCCGCGAAGATTGCGCACGGAGGCTGACGTATTCGACGCTCTCGCCGATATCGGTGCGGTCCTTCCACATGCCGTAGAACGCAAGGTCCCTAATAGATGGGGACTTGGCTTTCAGGCGGTCGGCGCAAGAGGGGAGGCGCACCTCGACGACGGATCCTTCCTTGATCGTCACCTCCTCAAGAGGTTTGAAGACGCCGTCCTCGTACTTTGCAGTGATTGTCATGGCTCAGTACTCTACCGTGTTCGAAGCCCGTCTGCGATTAACCTCAGCGCAGCAGCTCCACGTGCCGCGGAACCCGCCGATCGGGCAGACCCGATGCCGTAGAATGTGGAGTTACAAACAAGAAGCCGTGAAGCCGATACGTTGGCGCAGGAAGTGCGTCCGCTCCTGAGGCGGCTTTGCCAGCAACTGGCGGATGCGCTCTCGAAGCACGCGGTCGCTCTCACGCCGCAGCGCTTCATGCTTAGTCATTCTCGGCTTTCTTTTTCTCATCCAGCGCCTTCTCCAGAATCTCCAGCACCGCGCGGTCCCGCGGACGGCCCGCCGCCCTCTTACTCTTAATAATATCCCCCAGATCCGCCACCAGCGGCTGCCCAGGGCCGGGAAAGAACGCACACCGTCGATACGGCTCATGAAATCGACCTGCAGCGTATCCTCGTCCCGCTGGATACGAAACAGGCCGGAGACCGGATAGTACGGCCTAAGCAGAATGGCGTCCAGGCTCTTTGCGACGGCCTTCAGTTTGCGCAGATTGCCGGGAGTCTTGCGGAAGAGGAAATCGAAATCGAGGGTTGTGACGGGCGCGCCGTCGAGAGCAGCGGCCGCGTTGCCGATGAGGATGGCTTCCAGGCCCTGTTCGTTTAGTACGCGGGCCAGCGTGAAGAGTGTGGGGCGGGCGTCCATGCGGTCAACTCATTGTACGACTTAGCTTGTCGTGGACGAGCCGCCCCACCTAACGTCGCATGCTGGCGGTTCGCCGAGTCGGCAGGCGCTTTCCCTGCCAACCGCGACACGGCAGCTAGCCGCCGCTGTTCACTTTAAGTCGACATTGGAGACCTTGCCGCCGACCAGCGTGACCTTCATGTCCGAATAGTAGTAGATTTCCTTGTTGGCCAGTTTGACGATCTTCTCAGGTTGCCCGAACGTTCCGACCACCTCGTCCTTCGTCTGGCCCAGGGCAATCGTCTTGGGCGGCGGTGGAGGCGTCTCGACTGGCGGCGGTGGTGGCGGCGCGGGAGCCACTGGCTTCTTCGGCGCCGGCGCCGGTTGTTGCGTATTGTTGGCCGAGTTGTCATCGGGCTCGACCGTTACCACTTCAGCAACGGTATTCAGGAAATCGGCCGCCGGCGGTATCGATCCCTTGGGAAACTGGACCTTCAGCTCGCCCCAGTAGCGCACATCGTTGATGGCATCGCTGTAAAATCTGAAAACCACTCCATCGTTCGCGGCATTTATTCCGATCACCCAGAATTTCTCGCCGTTCACAAAGATCCGTTGCGCAATACCGCCGGCATCCGGATCTTGCCCGCGATTGACCATATCCCCAAATATGCTGCTTCCTATATTTCGGCTTATCTTTCCCTTCTTGTACGTACTTTGTGGCGGGACTGGATTGGAGAGTGCATACATCACCAGCCGGTCCTTCTGCAGAACCACGACGCTGCCGGCGGTAACGATGTCGCTCCTGTCCGCCGTGATCTGCGTCAGCTTGAACTGCGCCTTCAGCTTTTGAAGGATGGTGTTTGAATCCTGGCTATGGGACAGTGGCGCCACACCCATGAACACGGCCGTCGCAGCCGCCAGGTAAACCGCTCTTCGCATAAGAGAGCACCTCGATGTGAGCCGGTTTTTCAACTACAACCTCCGGCATTATCAAACTTATACATGGTTTCAGATAAGAATACAAGACTCCGGAAGGAGTATTGTGGAAATACGACGGATGCGCTTACGCCCAACTAGTGTGGAGATCGTCGGGCACGCGGCGCATCCAAATCGCGATCAGATTCGCCATGCGGGCACTCATTTTGCGCGTATGCTGGATGTATGCTCCGCTGGTTTTTACTCTGCTCCTTGCTCCCACTGCTGTATGCGCAAAGTGACGATGTTCGCGCGGTTTTGAAACAATCTGAGGACGCGTGGAATCGCGGCGATCTGCTTGCATTCGCCTCCTACTACGAGGATTCGCCGGAGACCACGTTTATCGGCCGGGAAGTGGTCCGCGGAGGCGTCCAGGCGATTCTGGAACGGTATCGCCGGACCTACCCGACGCGCGAGCGTATGGGAACGCTGGCGTTCGCGAATGTCGAAGTGCGTGCGCTCGCGCCCGATCTTGCGCTGGTCACCGGCGAAGTTCATTTGCAGCGCACGGCCGCGGGCGGCGGCGATGCGGCAGGGCGTTACACGCTGATTCTGCGCAGGACGCCGTCCGGTTGGAAGATCATCCACGACCACACCAGCTAGACTGGCCCGGTGGGACAGGCGCTTTCGCGCGCCAACTCACTACCGACACCAGCGCCATCCCCAAAAATGCGTATACTGATGTTATGCAAAAGATGCTGCTCTCCATCTCCGTCCTTCTGCTTGGGGCCGCGCTGTTCGGCGCCGCAAGCGTCTACGAATTCACGTTGAACTCAATTGACGGCGCAGCCGCGCCACTGGCCGCCTACAAGGGCAAGGTCCTGCTGCTCGTGAATGTGGCGAGCAAATGCGGCTTTACTCCGCAATACAAGGCGTTGGAAGCGGTGTATCAGAATTATCAGGACAAGGGCCTGGTCATCGCAGGTTTTCCGGCGAACAATTTCGGCGCACAGGAACCGGGCACGAATGAGGAGATCAAAACTTTTTGTACGCGAACCTATAGTGTGACGTTCCCGATGTACGCCAAGATCTCCGTCAAAGGCGCTGACATCGCACCCTTGTACGAGTTCCTGACCAAGTCCACCGGGGGCGACATCAAATGGAACTTCACCAAGTTTTTGATCGGCAAAGACGGCAGGATTATCGCGCGCTTTGAATCACCAGTCAAGCCCGACTCACCGGACGTGACAGCCGCGATAGAAAAGGCGCTGGCCGAGTAGATCGGCCAGCCGCAGTCTTACGTCTTCCGAGTCCGCCGAGCGCGGTTTCGCGCGTGGCTACCAGCAACTCTACGGCACATTGCTGGGCGATTGCACGTCACCGGATGGCGCAACCGTTTCCATACCTTCGTCGGGGCCCTCGTCGAGGTCTTCCACTTCGCCTTCCCCGGCTTCCGGAGACTGTTTTTCCAGTTTGCGTTGGAGCCGCCGGGCAGCCTTGTCGCGTTGCTTCTCCTGGCGGGCGAGCTCTTTCTGGCGTTTCTTGAAAGTCGTGCGCGATCTCATAGCCATAAAGTTTCTCCTTCGCTCTTCTTCTTCTTCTCTTCAAGCGGGCTGGTTCGATTTCAGCCCGTCCGGCCGCGGTCCTGCTTACCAGCGGGGTTCCCGGCGCTGACGGGGTCCGCCGCCGCCACCACCACGTCCTCCGCGGAAGCCGCCGCCACCGCCATGTCCGCCGCCTTCCACCTTCGGTCGGGCCTCGTTGACATTCAGAGCGCGGCCGCCGAAATTAACCCCGTTAAGGGCGGTAATGGCCCGTTCGGCCTCGCCGGCGTCGGTCATTTCCACGAACGCAAAACCTCTCGACCGGCCGGTATCCCGGTCCGTCATCAGGCTGACGCGCTCTACGGTCCCGTGCTGCTCGAAAAGCGATCGGATGGAATCTTCCGTCGCGCTGAAATCCAGGTTGCCTACGAAAATCTTCTTCACGTGATCTCCTCGTATTTGAAAGCGAGCAGACAAGGCGCAAGTCTCGGCCCGGTTTTGCGGGACAATCAAATTCGCCTTTATGATAGCAGATTTCAAAACGCCCTGCTGCCGCTCGCGGCCACTGTATTTGCGCGAAAACGTGCCCGCCAGCACACATGTCTCACGCCTGCGATTCTCTCGTATCTGGTTATGCCGTAACCACTTATCCGTGCGGCAGCTTTTAATTATCGAGAAGCATGTACGTGATCAGCGCCGCGGCTACCGCGCGCTTCTCGCCGTCGAAGATCTCCACGCGCCCGCAGCAGAGGCGCGCACCGACCTTCACCAAATGCGAGCGGGCGGTGATCTTGCCGTGCGCCACGGGCCGCAAATAATTGATCTTCAACTCGACCGTGGTGGCTGCCCTGGGACGCCCCAGATGGCGCGCCAGCGCCATTCCCACCGCCACGTCGGCGAGCGTCGCCGTGACCCCGCCATGCAGCACGCCGGCGCCGTTCAGCAGTTCCGGCCGGATCGCGCATTCAATCGTCACCCCATCTTTGTGGATACGTACAAGACGCAGACCGACATGCGCGTTGAAGGGAATCTCACTCAGGAACTGTTTCAGTTTTTCGAATGTCATATAGGGAAGGGAACCGCTATTCCCGGCAAATACCGCGCTCGCTGCGGCGCACAAAGTCTACCAGGTGGCGCGTTTCGGGAGTCGGGATCTCGGCCTCGATGCGCACCAGCGCTTCCTCCAGCTTGAGGCCGGCGCGGTACAGAAGATGGTAAGCCTTCTTCAGCACCACAACGTCTGAGTGCGTGTAGCCGGCCCGCTTGAGCCCCACCAGGTTCAGACCCTTGGCCGATACATTGAAGCCCGAGTACATGAAGAACGGCGGTACATCGCTGTTCACGCGAGTGTTGCCCCCGATCATCGCCAGCCGGCCGATCTTGGAATACTGATGCACTACCACGCCTCCCGAAATGAACGCCTGGTCTTCCACCTCGACGTAGCCCGCCACCAGGGCGCAACTGCAAATCACCGTGCGGCTGCCGATCTTGCAGTTGTGCGCGATGTGGCCCGAAGTCATGATATAGTTCTCGTCGCCGATCTCGGTGACCGACTCCGGCTCCGTGCCGCGCGAGATGGTGTAGTGCTCGCGAATCTGGTTGCCACGGCCGATACGCAAATAGCTCCGTGCGCCGGTGAAGGTCTTGTCCAGAGGGTCGGTTCCCAGCACCGTGCCCGCGGAGATCTGGTTGCGCTCCCCGAGCGTCGTCCAGCGCTTCACGTACACATGGGGTTCGAGCATGCAGCCGGCGCCGATCTCCACGTCGCCCTCGACCACACAAAAATCCCCGATCGTGACGCCGGGGCCGATCCTGGCGTCCGGGTGTATGCGAGCAGTAGACGCGATCACAGTTTGTATCATAAGACATGCGCGTACGTGAACTGGCGGAATGGTTGGGAGCCACCTTCGAAGGGGATGGCGAAAAAGAGCTAACCGGCGTAGCCCCGCTCGAGACGGCTGGCGGCAACGAGCTTTCCTTCATCGGCAATCGCAAGGCGATGCAACTAGCGGACTCCTCGGCCGCCGGCTGCCTGATCGTGCCGCCGGATTATCCGAGTCCGAGCCGCCGCACCGTAATCCACGCGCCCGAGCCCCGCACGGCCTTCGCGCGCGCCATGAACCGCTTTTATCCCACGATGGAGATCAAGCCCGGCATTCATGCGACCGCGGTGATTGGCAAGGATGTGGAGATCGGCGCTCTGGCGGCGATCGGGCCCCACACTTCGATCGGCGACAGCACCCGCATCGGCCTGGCCAGCAGCATCGGCCCTGGTTGCGTCATCGGCAAGCGCGTCGCGCTAGGGGAAGGCTGTGTGCTGCACGCCAACGTCACGATTTACGACAACACGGACATCGGACGTGGCGTCATTCTGCACTCCGGCTGCGTGATCGGCGCAGACGGGTTCGGGTACGTCTTCGAGAACGACCGCTATCATAAATTCCCGCAGGTGGGCCGTGTGGAGATCGGCGACTTTGTGGAAATCGGCGCGAATTCCTGTGTCGACCGCGCCGCGCTGGGGGTCACCCTGATCGGCGAAGGCACCAAACTGGATAATATGGTGCATGTGGGCCACAATTGCCGCATTGGCCGTCACGTGGTGGTGGCGGCGCAAACCGGGTTTTCGGGGGGCGTAGTGGTGGAGGACTACGCGGTGATCGGAGGCCAGGTAGGCATTGGCGATAAGGCCCGCATCGAGTCGCGCGCGGTGCTAGGGTCCGGCTGCGGCATTCTGAGTTCTAAGATCGTGCGCTCCGGGCAAACGGTATGGGGGACTCCGGCGCGCCCTCTGAAAGAGCACCTGGAGCAACTCGCGAATCTTGCGCGGCTTCCGGAAATGCGGCGGGAGTTGGTGGATCTGAAGCGCCGCTTGGCGCACCTGGAAGCGGAGGCAGGCCTGCGGCCTGCACAGAGGTCCTGATGCTGGTAGTGGTGGGCGGGCATTCCCGCGATATCGGAAAAACGTCGGTGGTGGCGAGCCTCATCCAGGCGTCTCCGCAACTTAGCTGGACGGCGATGAAGATCACCCAGTTCGGCCACGGCATCTGTTCGGTCTCCGGCGCCGGCTGCGACTGCTGTTTAGCGCCGGAACATTCCTATGCCATCGCGCAGGAACGCCAAGCCGGTCCTTCCGATACGGGCCGATTCCTGGCCGCAGGCGCGCGCATGTCCTATTGGGTGCGCACCGCCGGGGGCCAACTTACGCATGCTCTGCCCGCCATTCGCGAAGTGCTCGCCGCCAGTGAGAATGTCATCATGGAATCCAACAGCATCCTCGAATTCCTGGCGCCGGCTCTGTACCTGGTGGTGCTGGATTTCGCCAAAGTGGATTTCAAGGCTTCCAGCCTGCGCTTCCTCAACCGCGCCGACGCCTGCGTTGTGATCGATCGCGATATCCACGAACCAGCCTGGAAAGGAGTCCCCCGAGACATTTGGGATGGCAAGCCGCAGTTTCGGGTGCGCCCGCCTCAATATGTGACGGCCGCGCTCTCCGCGTTTGTCAGCGATCGGCTGGCGGCCGCAGGCACGGGCACCGGTTCCGACGGCGCCTGTTCGTAACTCAGCTTGAGCAGCCGCAACGCTTCGCACAGAATTCGGTTGGCTTCGCCCACTTGCTGCTGCAACACTTCTACCTGCTGTCGCGCCCGCAGCTCGCTGGGCGGCAAAATCAGATTCAAATAGTCGGCGCTGACCTCGAGGACACTGAGGGGCTGCCGCATGTCGTGCACCAGTCCGCTGAGGATGATCCACACCTGCTGCTGAAACGGACTCGGGAATTGGCGATCGCACGTGGAATTCCGGTTAATACCCGGTGCCGCCA
>JBEKUO010000080.1:0-15591 GCA_049514955.1 Bryobacteraceae bacterium
CGTTTTGTGTGCCATGGTTTATTTTTTCGAGCTTTGCTCTACCTCTTAGTTAACTCAGATCTCTTCATCTCTTTATCGGCTCCCGCTTTTGGAACCGACACAATCAGCCGCCGAATTTCTCGAAGCGCTCAAATGGGGTAGGGGATGGATCGCCGATCCCTGGAACGCTTGCGATAAGGCGCGGGCGCACGTTCAACGCTCCTCTGCGCGGCGGGCGCGCATAGTTGGGCCTACTAGTTTGCTGGAGTTCGTGTCGCTCCTCATTTTGGACACCCATTAAACCGGCACCACCCCCGGTGAACCGCTCAAAATTCACCGGCCTGCATTTAATGAGCCACCGAGACGGCACCCGTGGAAACATCGCCCTCCATGGCGCAATCGCTGGGCGCACCCCGGCGCTTTCATTATCGACGACTTACTCACCTCCTGTCAAGCTGGAAGTGCCGTGATTCCAACAGCTTCGCAGCAATGCCTACACAAATAATTAAAAAGATTGGGATATCCTAGCTCAAAACGGTACTATAGTACTATTGGTTTGCAGGTTGGTAAGTCAAGTAATTTTTGCCCTCGGGAACACCCCTCTGATCGGAGCCGCGCACGTTAGCAGCGGTCTTTCCAATACGTGGCCGTAATTCCGAACGCGTGTACTTAGCAGCGGTGGGGAGCCGCTTTCGCCTGCGAGTGGCGGACGCTTCAGCGTGCCGCCGTGGGCTTCAGTCCACGGTCACATCTTTGCCCTAGCAAATGTGCGCGCCGCGGGTTTCTACGTAAACCGCATAAAGCGACTGGCTGGCCGCCATGAATAACAAATTCCGCTTGCTGCCGCCGAAGCAAAGATTGGCGCAGGTCTCCGGCAGCAGGATCTGGCCGATGCGCTCTCCCGAGGGCGTGAAGATCTGCACGCCGTCATATCCCGCGCCCACCCAGCCGCAACCCGCCCAGATGTTGCCGTCCACGTCTGCCCGAATGCCATCGGCCATGCCGGGCTTCGTGGATACGAACTCGCGGCCGTTGCGCAGGCTGCGGGAGTCGGCCACGTCGTAGACCCGAATGTTACGCGGCGCCTCCGGATAGTGGCTGGCGCCGGTATCCACGATGTAGAGCTTCTTGTAGTCGGGCGAGAAGCACAGGCCGTTGGGCTTGTACATTTCATCGTTGACGATGTCCATCTTGCCGCTCTGGGCGTCGATGCGATAGACCGCCTCCTTCAACTGCAGGTCCGCGCGCGTGCCTTCGTAGGCTGCCAGGATGCCGTAGCCGGGGTCGGTGAACCAGATGGCGCCATCGGGATGCACCACGATATCGTTCGGCGCGTTGAGCGGCTTGCCATTCCACTTATCGGCCAGAACCGTGACGGCGCCGTCCGGCTCATAGCGGACCACGCGGCGGTTGAGGTGCTCGCAGGAAACCTCGCGTCCCTGATAGTCGAAAGTATTTCCGTTGCTGTAGCCGCTGGGAGTGCGGTAGGTGCTGATGTGGCCGTCCTCTTCGAGCCAGCGCATCTGCGCGTTGTTGGGGATGTCGCTCCACACCAGATAGCGGCCAGCGCCATTCCAGGCTGGACCTTCCGCCCACAGCATGCCGCTGCGCAGGCGGCGTAAGGGCGTGTTGTTGACTCTATATTTGGCGAAGCGTTTGTCCAGGATCAGGATGTCCGGGTCCGGATAGCGCACCGGCTCTTTGCCGCTCCAATCGCGCTGCGCGCTTGCGGGTCGCGCGGCGAGCGCGGCTCCTGCGAGTACCGCGAGAAAGGAGCGTCGGGCGGGGCCGGCTTGCCGGTTTGGGTTCGGTTCTTTCATTTTTGTTTGGGATGCGAGGTGCTGTGCGCGGATGTCTCGACCAAGTATTGCCCTTCGTCCTCATCCACGGGTTGCAGGTCGGGGAAGAATCCTCTGTCGTAGGTGGCGACGCGGAAGTAGTAAACTCGGCCGGTCTCCGCGGTAAGACGGCGCAGCGAGATCGTGGACGGGCCGGCTGCGAATCCGCCCAAGTGCACGCTCGCGCAAAGGTGGTGCAGTCCGGGATCGACGGAGAAGGCAAAGTAGGAACGCTCCCGGTTTGCCCCGACCCAGGCGCCATCCAGCCCTACCCGCTGCGTGATATGGAAGGACACCTGTTGAGGGATGTCCTCGATGACGTACACTACGGCTTTGCCGGCTTCGGGCTGCAGCGTAGGATGCTGGCTCTTATCCGTCTTCACATCGAACTCCACATCGTCGGCGCCGCATGCCACCGCTGCCGCTGGGAAGGCTCCGCGTTCCTCGGCATGCGCGAGTGACATCCACGGGCAGAGAATAACGACGCCGAACAGGATTCTTGTTTCAACTGAGATTTTCATTTCGCTCCAAAGCACCGCTGAAAGTATACATCAAAAGCCATGAGGCCGTTTTCGAGTTGGTACCATGAGGCATGCGTTATCGCGAATTGGGCCGCACCGGCTGGAAGGTATCGGAGATCGGCTTTGGCGCCTGGGCCATCGGCGGCGCGTGGGGCGAAACCAACGACGCAGAATCGCTGGCCGCGCTGAGCCGCGCGATTGACATGGGTGTGAACTTCATCGACACCGCGGATGTCTACGGCGATGGGCGCAGCGAACGCCTGATCGCCCGTTTGCGCAAAGAGCGCCGGAAGACGATCTACGTCGCCACCAAGGCCGGGCGGCGGCTCTCGCCTCACACCGCGGATGGATACAACGCGGCCAACCTGACGCGGTTCATCGAAGACAGCCTACGCAATCTGGAGACCGATTGTCTGGACCTGGTGCAGCTTCACTCCGCGCCATGGGAGGTCTATTACCGGCCGGAGGTTTTCGGCGCTCTGGACGATCTGGCGCGCGCCGGCAAGATTCTGCATTACGGTGTCAGCGTCGAGAAGGTGGAGGAGGCGCTGAAGGCCATCGAGTATCCGGGTGTGCAGACCGTGCAGATCGTCTTCAACGCGTTCCGGCACAGGCCGGCGGAGCTTTTCTTCCCCGAGGCGCGCCGGAGGCGGGTGGGCGTGCTGGCGCGTGTGCCGCTGGCGAGCGGGGTGTTGAGCGGCCGCATGAGTCGCGCCAGCACATTCGCGGCGGAGGACCATCGCAATTTCAACCGCTACGGTCAGGCCTTCGATCGCGGCGAGACTTTCTCGGGCGTGGATTTTGAGACAGGCTTGCGGGCCGTCGAGGAGTTGCGCAGCGTGGTCCCCGCAGGCGTCTCGCTGGCCTCGTTTTACCTGCGTTGGATCCTGATGTTCGATGCCGTCACCTGCGCGATTCCAGGCGCCAAGCGGCCGGCGCAGGTCGAGGAGAATGTGTCGGCCAGCGAACTAGCGCCGCTCACCGAAGACCAAATGCAAAAAGTGCGAGATATCTACGATCGCGACATCCGCGACCAAGTCCACCAAAGGTGGTGACACTCGTGGCGCATGCTTTAGCATGCCGCGGCGAACTTCAGTTCGCCGTCGCCGCGAGCGAAGCTCGCCTAAGAGCTTGTTGAAAGAGGCGCGGGACCGCTAGCTGATGCGCGCGGCTCTGAAACGGAGCCTCGATTTCGCAACAACCTACAGAGCCGCGACCGTGAGGGAGCGGCAGCTCGGCGCGTTTTTCAACAGTCTCTCAAAGTGCAATCTTCAAACCAATCGCATGCTGGCAGGGCCTCTCCACAGGCATCTGAACCCTTAATCCGCCCGCGTCCTGAGACCACCGTACCTGCCCCTTGTAGCCCAACAACTCAACGTTCCGAACCCTCGACGACACGGAACGCACCACCGCCTCCCCCTGCGGCCAACCCATCACAAACGCATAAAGCATGCTGCCCCGCGCAGTGAACCGGACATCCTCCGCAGTCAGGTCCCGCCGCCCGTTCTCATTGAACGCAGCCGCCGGCTTGACCCGCGCACCAGGACCCTCGCCGAACACCTTCCACGGGCATGTCCCGTAGATTCATTCGCTATTCACCGCCATCCAATCGGTGATCTCCGAGAGAATCTGCAACTCCTCGCGATCCGGCTCGCCGCTATTGGGCAGCGGGAAATTCAGCAGCAGATTGCCGTTCCGGCTGACAATATCGGCCAGCATATCGATCACGGTCTTGGCCGTCTTGTACCGGACGTTCCTCTTGTAATGCCAATCACCCACGCACGTATCGGTTTGCCACGGGTTGGGCCAGATCTGATCGACGACGCCGCGCTCCACGTCCAGCACGCACGTCCCAACCTCGCAGTCCTCGCGCCGCTTGCTGGTATAGACCGCCTCCACTTTGCCGCCGTGGCGTTTGGCGCTCTCGTTATAGTGATGCGCCACCAACCGAAGGCCGTATTCCTCAAACGGCAGCGCGCCGTCTGTGTAAAGCAGATCGGGCTGATACTGGTCGACCAGATCCTTGATCCTCAGGAACCACTGCCGGCGCCAGGAATCCGGTATGCCCTCGGGTCCCCATTCGAGCTCGCGGTTGGCGAATTGCGCCGCCGCAGCCCCGTGATAGAGGTCGGCATTCTTTGGATCGGCGCCGTCGTAAGGCACTCCGGCAAGCGGCCCCGTTTTGTCGCTTCCATGGCTCACCGCAAACCACTTATAACTGATCCATAAATGCTCGCTGACGCCGAACTTCAGCCCTTCCCGCAACGCGGCCTGCCGGAACATCCCCACGACGTCCTTCTTAGGCCCCATGTTCACGGCATTCCAGCGGGTGTTCCTGGAGTTCCACAGATCGAAATTGTCGTGATGCACGCCCATGCTGACGAAATACTTCGCGCCGGCCTTCTTATAGAGCCGGATCAAGTGCTCCGGATCGAACTTGTCGCCTTTCCAGGTGGGGATGACATCTTTGAAGCCGAACTTGGTGGGATGCCCGTATGTCGCGACGTGATATTTATATTGCTCGCTGCCCTGTATATACATGTTGCGGGCATACCAGTCGCCGGCTTCCGCGGCCGATTGCGGCCCCCAGTGCGCCCAGATGCCGAATTTAGCGTCACGGAACCAGTCGGGAACTTGATACTGTTTGAGGGATTCGCGGGTGCCGGTGAACGGGTCCGCGCTGGCGGCTTTTGCAGGCGCGAGCGCCGGAAGGCTCCCCGCCAGCAGGCCGAGTGCATTTCGCCGGGTCAGCGTCACGCGCCACCGGATCTAGGGCTTGGGCGGCGTGGGTTCGTCGGGACTCTTCAAGGAGTCTTTGAAACTGCGAATGCCTTGAGCCAGTCCCTTGCCGAGTTCCGGCAGCTTTTGCGGGCCGAAGAATAGCAGGGCAAGACCCAGGATCAACAGCAGATGCTGAGGCCGGAGGAGATCTTCAATCATGGTGGAACCTCTGACATGATGATAGCACGTGGGGCAGGTTGTCAACCTGCAGCCGATTGTCAATCGGCCCTGGGATCCTGCCCTACCTCGTGAAATAGCCGGTTTTCGAGCGTACAGCGAGGCCGGTCTGCCTCGGCCGGATGATCACCTTACGGAACGAGCCGTCCCGCTCCGGATTGGTGGAGATGTAGGCCAGTTCGTAGGAGGACCGCAACTCCTCGCTGATCTGCCTGAAGATCGCGTGGATGTCGGCTTGCCCGGCATCGAAGTCCGTGCCACCGGTTTCGCGCGCAATCCGCGCCATGACGCTGATGCCGTACTTGTTGCGCGCCGTCAGCCGCCCATGTTCGCGCTGCGTGTAACGCAAGCCGAAAATGCGCGTATCGCCGATCTGGGCGGTCTCGATGGCGTCCATCATATGATGCGCGATGGAATTGTCTTCGCCGTCGCTGAACACGATGAGCGCCCGCCGGCCGCATTCCGTGTGCGAGAGCTTCTCGGTAACGGCATAGTACAGCGCATCGTAAAATGCCGTGCCGAGCACGCGGTCTTCCGCCGGGCCGATTTCCGGGAAATGCCCCCCGCCGTGCTCGAAGCGCTTCAATCCGTCCAGCAACGGCGCGCCGGAAGGCGAGAAATCGCCGACCAGCCGCAAGTGATTGCCAAAGCAGACCAGAAACGCCCGATCGCGTGGAGAGAGCACGTCCTCCAGGAACGTCTCAACGTCACGGTGATGCCGTTTGATGAAGTGCTCCTGGCTGCCGCTGACGTCTGCAATCAACCCAAGGGTCAGCGGCACATCCAGGCTGCGTGCAAAGAAGGAGATGCCTGCGGCACACCATCCTCGAACACTTCGAAATCGTCCCGGGAGAGGTCGGCCGCCAGCGCGCCCCGCGCGTCCCGAACCGTGAAGCCAAGGTTGACCAGGTTAACATCGACCTGGATGTGGGGCAGGTTGGTGCGGGCCGATTGCCAATCGGCCCCAACCAATCAAACAAAGTACTGCAAGCGAAGCGTACATCATGAACCTATACGAACGCCAGCGCCGGCGAGAATGCAAAAATAGACTCTATGCGACGACGTGAATTCCTGGCCCTGGCGGGCGCCGCTCCGTTGGCCGCCGCCACTCCGCTGGCCGCCGCAACCGTCCCGCCTGCAAAAATGGCGGCCGACCCGCACCGCCCGCAGTACCACTTCCTCCCCGCCGCCAACTGGATGAACGATCCCAACGGTCCCATCTACTGGCAAGGCAAATATCATATGTTCTACCAGTACAACCCCAACGGCGCCTTCTGGGGGGACATGCACTGGGGCCACGCGGTCAGTGAAGACATGGTGCACTGGAAGCACCTGCCTATGGCGCTGGCGCCCACGCCCGGCGGTCCGGACAAAGACGGCGTTTTCAGCGGCTGCGCGGTGATCGACAACGGCGTTCCCACCGTGATCTACACCGGCGTAAATCCGGAAGTGCAATGCATCGCCACAAGCGACGACGCGCTGGCGACCTGGAAGAAGTTCGGCGGAAATCCGGTGATCGCAGGGCCGCCGGACGGCATGGCAGTAGCCGGCTTTCGCGATCCGGCCGTATGGCAAGAAGGCGGCGCCTGGTTGATGGCGGTGGGATCGGGCTTTCGCGGCAAAGGTGGGGCCGTGCTGCTATACGAATCCAAAGACCTGCGCCACTGGACCTATTTGCATCCCCTGATAACCGGCAAGGTGCCGCCCGGCGCCACCGCCAAGGATCCGGTGGATAGCGGCGAAATGTGGGAATGCCCCGACTTCTTCCCGCTGGGCGAAAGTCATCTCCTGATAATCTCCACCGAGCGCGTGGTCAAGTACATGGTGGGCCGCTATCAGGATCGCCGGTTCCAGGCGGACACCTTAGGCGGAGTTGACTACGGCTCGTATTACGCGGCGCGTACCATGACGAACACAGGCGACCGGCGCATTCTGTGGGGCTGGCTGACGGAGAGCCGCAGCGCCGATGCGCAGCGCGCCGCTGGATGGAGCGGCGTGATGTCGCTGCCGCGGGAACTATCGTTGCAAGGCGCCCGGCTGCTCATGCGCCCGGCGGCGGAGGTCGGAAAACTGCGCGGCCGGCGCCTCGGTGCGGACGCCGCGGGCGATTGCCTCGAAATCGTTGCGGAGATCGATCCAGGCAGCGCGCCGCAAGCCGGCCTCAAGGTGCGCGCCGCCGCGGATTCGAGCGAACAGACGCTGATCTACTACGATCGCGCCGCGAAACGGTTGTGTGTGGACCGCAGCAAGTCCAGCGTGGACACAAGCGCCGATCGCGCCATGCAATCCGGACCGTTTCTACTGGCGCGCGGAGAACCGTTGCGCCTTCGCGTGTTCCTGGATGGCTCGGTGATCGAAATCTTCGCCAACGAGCGCGCCTGCCTCACTGCGCGCGTGTATCCGGTGGGCGCGCGCAGCACAGGTTTAAGTCTCTACGCCAGCGGAGGCCAAGCCAAACTCGTGTCAATGGATGTGTGGGAGATGCAGCCCGTCTCAAACAACCGCCTGACCACTTAACCAGCTATAGTAAGTGGGCCAGGCGCTTTCGCCTGGCGACTCAACCTAGCCCCAAGCCCAACTGGAACTTGTACATTTTCCCGCGCTAGTATACCCTTGGCAGTAACTCAACAACGAAGCCGATAAACGGATTGCTGTCCGGCTTCCTTCTGTGCTGTGCACAGTCGCCGCCACCATTCAGGTTCGTAAAGGGCCGAATTATTACATGTCGCCCCGTCCACAAAGGGGAAAAGCTGTGCCAATCTCGCAACTCTTAAAATCAGTAACTCGCACCGAATCAATCGGTTACCCGCGCCGGCGCCGCCCTATGCCTCCAATAGTGGGCCCATCCCGTAAGAGCCTGGCCTACTGCGCATTCCCGCGATTTGTATCCCCAACTGCCTCCGATGCGTCCAATATACCGGAGAGGTAAATCCTATGATCCGCATCGGCGCGCTCATCGCCGCTTCAATCGTGGCAGGTGCTTTGCTTGCGCGCGAGATCCCTGACGTGGGGTCGCCTGTCAGCGTTGTCGTCACCGTTGCTGGGCAAAAAAACGCCCCCGCCCCACAATTGACCATGGACGATGTCCTGGTTTCTCAAAACAAGCAGCATATGCAGATCACTGGCCTGGAGCCACTGCGTAGCGAAAGCGGCTTGCAACTCTGGCTGTTGATCGACGATGGTTCCGCCAGCACTCTCGGCACTCAACTGGCCGACCTCAAGAAATTCGTGCTCGCCCAGCCTTCCACCGCGCAAATCGGAATCGGCTACATGCGAAACGGCGGGGTCCAGACCGCGCAGCTGCTGACCTCGGACCACGAACTCGCAGCCAAGGCTATACGGCTCCCTAGCGGGCCGCCAGGTATCTCCGCCAGCCCATATCTGGCATTGGTGGAGTTGATACATAAATGGCCCACGGGTTCCCCAGTTCGCGAAGTGCTGATGGTATCGAGCGGCGTCGATCCCGATAACGGCTCCGGCCCCCAGAATCCTTACCTAAGTCAGGCTATCGACGCGGCGCAGCGCGCTGGAGTTGTCGTGCATTCGATCTATTACTCAGGTGCGGGCCCTTGGGCGCGCGCTTATGGGCAGATCTACTGGGGCCAGAACTATCTCGCGCAGCTTAGCGATGAAACAGGCGGTGAGTTCTATTGGCTGGGCACGAGTAATCCGGTGTCTATGACTCCCTTCCTGGACGATCTCAACCAGCGGTTGAGCGGGCAGTACCTGCTTACCTTTCTGGCGAAGCCGGAAAGGAAATCGGGATTCCAGAATGTCAAAATCAGTACCGAGCTTCCGCATGTGAAGTTAGAGGGACCGTCGAAGGTTTACGTGCCGGCGAGTCAATAACGGGCAAGACCACTCTCTCACGGTCGTGGCTCCGTTCAGAGCCGCGCGCGTCAGCAAGCGGTCTAACCACGGCTGCTACGGCACCAGCACCACCGGAGCCTGCCAGAACGCCGCCTTATGGCTATCCGGATCGAGCACGGTTATCTGGCAATTGTACTTCCCGGCGGCTAACTGACTCAAAGAAAGGCTGAAGCTCACAGGGGTCGTTTTCAGCTTGTCATGCAGCCCGTCGGTCACCGCCAGCGGCGGCGTCTCGAATGACTTCACGTTGTCACGGTAGAAGGTCACAAAGGCGAGCAGTGGCTGCGCTCCAGTTGCCTCGGGCCGGTATGTCTGGAAGTACACGTACATCTCGCGGCTCATGCTGAATACCCGCGTCACGCTGGGAATCAGTTTCTGCCCGTCCTGAGACAGCGGGTTGACGGCTTCCGCCTTGCCTTTATCCTTCGCCGCATTGTACAGCGCGTCCTTTAGCTCCACGCGCTGCGAGCTTAAGACTACGGAACTGATGTGGACGCGCTTGGCTTCCCTGGTTAGATTCGGCACCGTGAACGCGGTCTGAAAGGTCCCGATGCGGCCGGTCTCCGCATCGCGAGCCAGAAACTTGATCGTGTATTTCCCCGGCAGAATGGTGAAGCCGGCGTCGTATTCGATCGGCCGCTTGGCGAGTTCCGCGGCGGTCGCATCGCTCAGTTTGATATCCACTTTGTCGCGGACGTTGGTGATGGTGGTGCCGTAATCGTCCTTGATCTCGCCGATGAAATCGATCAGAGTGTGTTCTGCGCCGCCTCGCCGCGCCAACGCCAGTTCTCTTCCCGGTATCTTGACTGTGATAGGTACAAAATACTCGGCGCTGTTCAACTGGAAGTAATTCACCTCCATCGCGATAGTAAGTTCCGTCACCGGATCGCCCAACATCAGCGCATCCTCGAGCTGCCTTTCTTTATCGGCCGCCGAGAACTTGCTAAAGCGTTTCCCCGCGTAGTAGCCCTGGCGATAATCCAAGCTGGCGGACAAGCCGTCGCGTAGAGAGATTTTGATCCTGCGAAACTTGCCGTCCAAGGCGGCATTGGCGGTGTAATACCCGATCACGTAGTAACTCGAGAACGCCTGCTGCGCGCGCACGATGCCGGAAGCCAGGTCGTTGTAATCCAGCAGCGCTTTGCCGTTGGTGTCCGACGCCAGCGCCCACAGCGTATCCTGCGACTGCTGGAAATTGTCGCTGAAGGCTTGCGCAGAGGAGCCCGAATACATGGCAAGCCCGCCCGGAGATCCATGTGTGGCATCGCCCAGTGGCGCTTCCGCGACGAGGCCGCGCGCGTCAATCGGCCAGAAGGAAAGGTTGGCGCGCAGGGCGGCGTTGATGGTGGCATGCAATTGCGCCTGGTTGTCGAGGCCGTTCAAACGCAGCCCGCTGGCGAAGTAAATTAGCGATTTCTTCTCATTCACCTGGCTGAGCATGTTAGCGGCGGTCTGCAGCGCGGACAACTGCCGGTCGGTGTTGAAAATGTTGAACTCGCTATCGTCCTGGCCGAAGGCGGCGCCGGTGTCGGCCGCGCTGTCGTCGTTGGCGTTCGATTCGAAGCCTTGCGCTTCACCAACAATCAAGGTCTGGATGGCGCTGAGCAGGCGCCCGCGATCGCTGGTGAAGTCTTCGAGCACGCGCACCGCACCGCCTTCGTACATCATGAGAGCCATAAGGTCCGGCTGCGCCATCTGCGTCCGTATGAACTTCTTTGCGGCGGCCAGGGCGCGTATCTGGTCGGGAGGCGGCATGGCGGTCATGTCAAAGTACAGGACCAGTAGGCGGCGGTCCTTGTAGCGTGGGTCGCCGGGCCGCTCGGGCGCGATGTGATTTCGTGGAAGACGATCGAACGGCCGGACGTATTCAGACATCGGAGCGAGCGCTGGCGCGGCGGTCTCCGGTAGCGTCTGGTGTTCGAAGAAGCGTATGGTCTGCGGCACGCCATCTTCAGTTATGCGGATATCGTTCGCGGACAGTCCTTCGACGGGCTTGCCATTCTTGTCCTTGACCGCGACAGTTTCGACCACGAGCTGGGTGCCGGTGCGAAACGTGACGTCTTGCCCAGCTTGGGGGCTGGGAGCCAGTGCGAACAAAACGACAGTAGCGGCGAGCCGGATTCGCATGCTTCAGAACCTCAGCCGCAGGCTGGTTTGTACTGCGCGCATCGCGTTGGCCGCCGTGGGCAGGCCAAACTGAGCGCCGCCTACGGTGGTGTACCAACTGGCGAACGTGACATGGTTCAGCGCGTTGGTGGCATCGAACCTCAGGTCGATATGGAAGCGATCCTTCCAACGAAAGGTACGTCCGAGCGAGGCGTTCAACGTCAATTGCGACGGACCCGTGATGGAGTTTCTGCCTGCGTCCCCCCATTGGCCGGGCGCGGGCGCAGTGTACGCCGCCGGGTTCAGAAACAGTCCGGACGACGCCGCATAAAGCAAAGCGCCGGTGTAGTCGGGCCGTATGCTACCCGTCACACCCGTGCCGCTGACCGCAGTCAGATAGACCGGAGTCAACGGCAGACCGCTGCCGGCGGTGATCTGAGAGGAAACGATCCACTCCTTGAATAGCGCGCCCCTCCATCCGTTGACCAGCGCTCCTCCACCCAATCCCATGCCCGTCGTGTACTGGATCTGCGCGTTTAGCAATTGGCGCTGATCGAAATTCGAGAGTCCGCGCTCGGCGCTCAAATCGAGCCAGTTCTGCGCGATCACGGAGCCGCCCTGTCCCCTGCCCCCAAGTGCGGAGTCGTCAATCGACTTCGAGTAAGTGTACTGCAGGGTGGCAGTAAAACCGCTGTGCAGGCGGCGCCGTAACTGTATCTGGCCGGACTCTCGCGTGGAATTGCCGTTCGAGGTCAGATAAGCAAACCCGCGCGGACAGGCCGGGCAAGGATCCGCGGCTCCGGCCGGAAACGTATTCGGCAGAAACTCCTGCATGCCGCGCGTCCCCTTTGTGCCAAGATAAGTCGCCGTGACAATCAGCGATCCGGGAAGATCGCGTTGCAGCGCCACTTTCCAGTTCTGCACATAGCCGACGCGAAAGTTCGGATCGATGGCGAAGGTATCGGGCGTGGTCGCGGGTGAGGCGTTGAAGCCGTTGGCGAGTGTCAAAGGATCGGCTGGAGTGTTCGCGACGCTCAGGCTCTTCGAAAGCGGCGCCTGCTGCGCCATTTGGGGCGCGATCGATTGATAGACCGAAGTGTTGTAATCGACGCCATATCCCGCGCGAACCACCAGCGACGATCCGGAGATGGGCCGCCACGCGATGCCGATGCGCGGCTCGACAGCGTGCTTGTCGGGGCGCACCAGTGAATCGGGATAGCGTTCGCCGGTCAACTCGCCCGTCGGCATGGTCGCCGCCACCGGCGCAACCGCCGAAAAGCCTGGCGCTATGTCCAGGTTCACCAGGCGGCCGTACAACTCCGTGATCGGCGCGCCATACTCCCAACGCACGCCGGCGTTCACCGTAAACTCGGGACCGACGCGCCAATCGTCGGTGACATAGGCATCATACGACGATGCGCGAAAATACTTGTCCGCGTTCCCGAAAGCGATCGAGCTGGTGTCCGGCATGCCCAGCAGAAAGTCGGCGAAGTCGTACCCGGTGGCCGCGCCCGTGAAGGTGAACGCGCCGCGCGGGTTCTGCTGCGCCAGGTAATTGAATTCCTGCCGGCGAAAATCGCCGCCGAAAGTGATGTCGTGGCGGCCGTGGACCCACAACAGGGAGTAAGATACGCCGCTGGTCTGGTTGCGGTTGAACGATGCTTGCGCGTCCGAAAGCGGGGCGATGCCGCTCGCAAAAGTCAGGCTCGGCGGACCCCAATTCATGGGGTCCTGGTCGTTGCCGTTTATCTTTGCGTGGCCCGAGACGTTGCTGCGATTCTCGAAGAACGGCGTGCTGCGCACAGCCAGGCGGCTGAACTGGTATCCCAAATTCCCATACAGATGCGGGCGGAGTGTGTGCTGCCAGTTGACGCTGGTGTTGATGCCGGTAGTGTCCGTGGTGTCGAGGAAACCGAACAGATTAGGGCTGTCCGTTCGCGTACTCTGAAACGCGAAGCCGCCGTAAAGCTGATTCTTGTTATCGAGTGTCTTGTTCAGGCGCGACTGCAAAGCGTCCTGGTGGACGATGCTCACGATGGGGATTTGATAGTTGTACTGCGTGCTGCCGTTGAAGTTGGGCAGCGGGTAGAGATTCAAAAGGGCGCGCGCCTGGGGACTGATCGAACTCTGTGGAATCTGGTTGCCGGGAAACGGTACGCCCGTTGTTGGATCGACGATCGGCGTGGTGAATTCTCCATTGCGCATCAGCGCATCCGGCATCAGGGCGGCTTGGGTGCTGGCGTCGCGATTCCGCGTCCACTGGTAGCCGACGAAGAAGTTCACGCCTTTCGGCATCAGGTGGGGGATCTTCAACACGCCGCCCAACGTGGCTACGGCTTGCACGTGGTTGTAGGCTGGCTTGGGCGTATCCTGACCGGTTAAGGAAAACGACCGGGCGTCCAGCGCGGAGTTTTCCAGAATCACGCCGAGACCGCCGGTGAAAAGCGCCTGCGGCCCCTGCCGGATGTTGCCGAACGCCGGGGGCAGGGCGAACGGCGAACTCGCTCCGTTGTTCACGCTGCCGTTTACCAGGAATCCGTCGGATGCTTGTTGGCTGAGCTCGTCGCTGGGCGGAGCGGTTTCGTTGGCGGCGCGTGCCGCGGGCGGAGACGGCGGGGTGCTGGCGGATGGCGCAGGCCGCGGCAGCGCAGCCATCGGCGTGGCATGGATCTGATCCAGGGGAAGCAGCTTCAATTCCCATTTTGCGGGCGCAGTGCCTGGGCCGGCGATTACTGCCTGTGCGATCGGCGCGAAGCAGAGCATCTCGATGTGTATCGTCCAGGCGCCATCTGCGAGGTCCGGAAATGCATAGCCGCCGCGCCCATCCGTGATGGCTACGAGTTTCTGAGTGTCCCGCGTCACCGTCACCGTGGCGCCGGGCACAGGCAAGCCGCCGAATTCGACCACTCCACGATGCTCCGCGGCGATGAGGGCGGAAACGGCCAGCCAGGCAATGACCAACACACGGACCATTGAAAATATCTCGCCAGGTTGACAGACGAAAGCGTCTGTCCCACCCCCGCTGCTGAAGACCTTGGCAAGTGGGGCAGGCGCTTTCGCCTGCCAACCTCTCTCTAGTTCTCCGAAGCAATTGGGCAGGCGTTTTCGCCAGGCGCTTTCGCCTGCCAACCTTTCTAGTTCTCCGAAGCCCTCTCGATATGATCGATGACCATCACTTCCACGGGGCCTTTCTGTGTCTCCAGTTTCAGCCCAAGCTGTTCTTGTATGGCCGTGAAGACCGAAGGTCCGGCCGCATCCGGCGCGGGTGCGGCGCCCTCCCTTCCATTGGGCGGGCCTTTAAGGATCGGATTTTCAGATTCGTCCGGAGTCCACTCCAGTTTGAAGTCGTAGTTTCCGGCGATACTGGTTCGATCCAGCACGGCGCGGCCCACAACATTCGACAGTGCGTCCGCGAGGCCGGCCATGTCTGCGCCCAGGAGCTCGATCTGGCCCCGTCCGATCCGGAACCTTCTCCCCTTCCCGTCACTGACCTCGGCAGTGTGGAGCTTCGGCCCATTCTTGCCGGGGACCAGCGCGTAGACCGGCATTTCCCTCGTTTCGCGATGGAACGTCAGCTTGAAGCGGTCGGCGAGCAGGCTTTGCATCATGACCTTGAGCTGATCCGGGTTGTCTGGGCCTTCCGCTTTCGCGGTGATGTCATATTTTTCGCTGTCCAGCCAGTTGGGCCCACCCTCGAGCTGATGGGGCTTCAAATTGTACGCCATCATGATCAGCATCTTGGCGCTGCCGTTGTTGATCGCCACCCGCCCTCCGGGCGTAATCCGGAAACTCACGCGGTCATCAGCCGAATTACTCGGTTTGATCGAAGCGACTTCGAATGTGGGCTTCGCGGGCGGCTGCGACTGGGCAGACGGCGACTGTGCGTGAATCGCCGGCGCGCTGAAAACTCCAAACAACACTGGTCCGGCCACGGCAGCGATTCCGGCCGCGACCAGCAGCAGCTTTCGTCCGCCATCGAGCCGCCGCCCGATGCGTTGCGTCATGATCCGCTCGATGCGCTTCTTAAGGTCCGAGCCGGTCACCCCGGCCATGCAGACCAACGGCGACTCCAGATAAAACTGGCAGGTCTTCAGAATGCTCTCGGCATACACTTGCGGCTCGCTGCCCAGCCGAAGAACCTCTTCGTCGCAAGCATTTTCGCGCTCGTCCACCAGCCGCGCTCCCAACCACCACACCAGCGGATGAAACCAGAAGACAGCTTCGACCACCATGTGAACGGCGGCGGCGAGGTTGTCGCGGCGGCGTACGTGGCAAACCTCGTGCACCATGATGGCCTCCAACTGCCCCTCGGCGAGACG
>JBEKUO010000081.1:0-15559 GCA_049514955.1 Bryobacteraceae bacterium
GGTGGGTACGCCAGAATCGGTTGCCTAGAACCACCACCTCGTCCGGATCCTGCGGCAGTATGCCCCTCCCATATGCCACCGGCCCGCCCAGCACGACGAAGTAATTCTTGGTGACCTGCATGCTGAAGATCTGGCGAGTCTCCGCGCCGTCGTCGAAGTTGATGAACGACTCCTCGTTCTCGCCCACCACGTCCTGAAACAGGCCGCTCGCGCGAACGAACTCGATGGCCGCCTTCTTTGCATGGCTGTTGCCGCCAAGCAGCACCGAGACCACCGATTTCGCGTCGGTGACCGACGGCTCGCTGAACAGAAACTGCACGCCCAGCGAAAAGATCCCCATATTGATGCCGATGCCCAGACCCAGCGAAAGCAGCGCGGTCATGACCAGTGCCGGGCTGCGGCGCAGGCTCCGCGCGCCGTACAGTACATCCCGCCAGAGATTCTCGATCCACGTGAATCGCCACAGGTCGCGCGCCTGCTCTTGAATGACCGTAGCGTTGCCCAGCGCCCCCGGATTGCCTTGCGCCGAGGCCATCTCGCGATGGAAGGCCAGTTCGGTTTGCAGGTCCCGCTCCATAGAGCGGCGGCGCCACATCTTCAGAAAAAAACTACGCATCGGTATCCTCCCGGATGACTCAGGGCCGCGCCAGCACGCGTTGCACGCCTAGCGAGAGCCGATCCCAGGTCTCCTGTTCGGACTCCAACAACTTCTTGCCGCGCCGGGTGATCTGGTAATACTTGGCCTTGCGCTTGTTCTCGGAAAGCCCCCAGCGCGCCGAGATCGCGCCATCCAGCTCCAGCCGGTACAGCGCCGGATAGAGCGAGCCTTCCTCCACCTTAAGCACCTCGCCGGACAGCAGGTGAATGGTTTGCGCCACCGCGTAGCCGTGCAGGGGCCCGCGTTGCAGCGCGTGCAGGATCAGAAGATCCAGCGTCCCTTGCAGCAGCATGGGCGACTCGGACTTGGCCATTCGCATCGCCTCCCTATGACGATCTATGGGTAGTATGCGCCTCCTGCCCTAGATTGTCAAGGGGAATTAAACAAGCGGAAGACTGATTAGCCCGGTAGAAACCCTTGGTCGAGCGTCTGGTCCACTGTGTAGGGCCAGGAACTCGGAAATCGTTCCCGCTCGAAACCCGTATCGAGCGTCGCCAAGCGCACGGCGTGCTCATACTCCTGGTCGATCCAATTGGCCAACTCTGGGAGGAAACTGGGGTTCTCCTCCAGTAGCTTGCAAATCCGGAAACGCTGCTCGGCGATCATGCTCTGCCAACTCGCGCTCCGCTTGATGGGTTGGACCTGCCATTTTAGAAGGCGCCGGATCAACCGCCCTAAGCGGATTTGCATGGCGCGCCGTTCGCGTTTGGCGATACTCTCGATTTCGTCGGCAATGTGGTAAAGATCGGCCTCGGCGATCAGGCCGGAACGCAGAAGCTCGGCGTTTCGCACTGCCCAAGCCGCGAAGTCCCGATCATATAGCTCCGCAGTGTTCATGACTTCAATTGTGCTCCAAATGCCAAAACGTAGCAGTAGCCGTTCCGCAATAGTGACGGAATAATCGTTGCGGGTCCGGGTTTCGCGTTGGCGAGGCACTAGCACCTTCGCCCGGACCGGTTCACCTCGCCACAACCGCCTTTGCGATGCGCGCAAGCGTCGATGGCTTGCGGACGGCGCATTCCCTGATTCGTATAACGGTCCATCCGTTGCGCCGGAGCGCTTGGGATACGCGCCGGTCGCGTCGTTTGTTGGTCTCGATCTTGTTGCGCCAGAATCTGGTGTTGGTGCGCGGCAGATACTTGCATCGGCAGCCGTGCCAGAAACAGCCGTCCACGAATACCGCCACTTTGCGGCCAGGCCATGCGAAGTCGGGTTTACCGGCGACCGGCCAGTGCTTGCGGTAACCCCTCAGGCCGGCAGCCCAGAGGCGCCTTGCAAGCGGAAGTTCGGTAGTCGTATTGCCTCGCGAGTGGATCGCCGCCATGATTTTAGACCGGACCTCTTTCGGGACGTGGTCCATAAGGCACCGCCTTACTTTTAGCGCGTCGCGTACAGTTTGAGGTCGTCCGCGCCGATCTGATCGGACGGCACGAGCTTGTAGTGTTTCTCCTCGACAAGCTTCACGTCCTCGCCGTCTAGCGCCAGCTCGAACATGGCGATCACATCGCCGGACATGAACTGCGCAGATATGGGGCGGCAGGTGAGGCCGGCGAATTTCTCCCTGCAGCAGGCGAGGTCCTGCGCGGTCTGAACGACGCTCAAGCGATCGCTTCCGCCCTTTGCCTGAACGGGAAGTGCGAACTGCTCGCCGTGCTTGTTGACGCCGACGTAGATTTCGTCGATTTCGATCTGCGAGTCGCCCATCGACTTTACGGTGGTCCGGAGATGGTTCTGCAGCGAGTACGTCGTCAGTCCCAGGAAGATATCCAGCAGGCGGTTATAGCGCACTTTGGCAAGGAGCGCCTGTTCGTCGCTTAGGGCGTACGCGGCGATGATCTCCGGCGTCGCGTCGGGAATTTTGATCGCGATCATGCTCGGGTTCGGTACGATGTTCGCCAGTTTCGCAAGCCTGAAGCGATACTTGGCGCGCCCCACCAGTTCGATAATCCACTCGCGGTCCTTTCCGGCGGTGGCGAGGATTTCATCCGGTAGCTTCCATCGGAAGCGGAAGGCGTAGGGCAGATCGCCCAAGTTCTTGGGGAGCGCGATCTTCAAATCCTGTGCCATCTCGACGAATTCCTCGCGCGTGAACTCGAAGCTCTTCATGCCCGACTTGTGATGCCGATCAAAGATGGTCTTTATGATGGCCTGGTAACGATTGGGCTTCTTGGGCTTTGCTTGTGGGGGCTTCTTCTCAGCCATTCGCGCCGGCTCCCTGCCCCAAGCGTATACGCTTCGGTACTACGTCGGACGGCACGCCGTAGTGCGCGGCGGCGTCCGACATGTTGAACGACAATAAGCGGGAGTCGCCCTGGGCCACGGGATCGTCGGACTTGTGGGGAGCTGGGAATGCTGCGCGGATCTTCGCCGCCACGGCCCTTGCGAGGAGCGGCGGAACCGAGTTGCCGATCTGCCGGAAACCGTGCCACTTAGTCACGTGAAAGCGGAACCAGTCGGGATAAGAGTGCAGGCGCGCCGCTTCGCGCACGGTGATACAACGCGGCGAATACGGATGTATGGGACGCGGCGACGTGAACGCTCCATGATCGCTGGCCGTCCCAGCGCGAATCGTGCTGCAGACGCCCTTGGGATCGAGCTTGTGGAACCGGCTGACGGGCTCGGTGTCGCCCGGCCGCGTTTCGAGGAAGCGCTTCCTCGACAGATCGGTGTGCACGGTGCGCAGGCTCGAAGTTAGTAGGGTCGAATCGAATTCCCGGGGTATCGAATAATCCGCCGCGTCAACCTCGTCGCCCCGCAACGGGGCGCTGTATTCGGTCGGTTTCTTGAACTTCGCTCTTACCCAGTCCCGGTGCAGCAATTCTTCGTAATCGTCCGCTTCGGGGATGTCCCGAAGTGCGTCCCATACGGTGGGTGTCGATCGACGAAATAGGCTTCCAGGGCCGACATTGTCGCTCACCTCATGGGTGGCGTCGGGGTATTCCGGCAACGGAAAGCCCTTGCGCCCTCCCATAAGGAAGAGCCGTTGCCGGTTCTGCGGAACGCCGTGATGCGCGGCGTTGAGCACCCGGTAGTCGTCCAGCACCCGATAGCCGTTCTTTCGGAATTCCCCGATGATCTCTTCGAGAAATTTCCTGTGCGCGCCGATGGTGAGGCCACGGACGTTCTCGAACACAAAATACGACGCCTTTAGTTCGATTACGAGCCGCACGAAATGGTGAACGAGCGAGTTACGCGGATCGTCGAGCGCGCGTTTGCCGATCATGCTGAAGCCCTGGCACGGCGCTCCGCCGAACAGCACATCCACCGAACCATCTCCGATTCGGGAATGTTCGCGGATGTACTTGCCGTCGATGTCTGCGACGCTACGGCAGATGGCCGCGCAGTCGGGAAAATTAAACTCGTGCGTCGCGCAGTGAATGGGGTCGTATTCGACGGCTGCCGCTACGTCGAATCCGGCCTGCTCGAAGCCGAGACTCATCCCGCCCGCTCCCGCGAACAAATCGACGCCTATCGGTCTTCTTCCGTTGCCGCTCATCAAACAAAGATCTTACCGAACGTTTAGCCGCTTCGGGGGAGGGTCCACATACGATTCTATGGTGAATGGAACGTCCAAAGCAAACGTCGGTTGACCTAGAGCCGGGACAATGCCCGCTGCACGCCCTCTGTGTGGCCTGTCTATATATCGACAAGGGTCGAAGCGCGTATTAGGCCCATCTTCGCTGCCCGCGCTTGACCGCCATGGTCTTGTCCGCTGTCATGAGTGCGTACCGTTCGGTGTTCTCCCTGCCCCGCCGCCCTCTACCATGAGGCGGGCGGCGGTGTTGCGGTCGCACGTGCCTACCAGCCAGCTTTGCCGGGGCAGACGAGTGGACTCCTCTCACATCAACACTATTACACTATTGCCGGCTGTTTGCTTTTCCCCAACCCCCGCGTTACACTCAGGATTTCCAAATCTGCAACTCGGCGGAGACGTCAGGAGGGCTTGCGTGAAACTCGCTCCGGTAGACTATGTCATCCTCGCCCTCTACTTCGCCTTCGTCTTAGGCATCGGCTGGAGGCTCCGCAAAGGAGTCTCCTCCAGCGGCGACTTCCTCCTTTCCGGCCGGTCCGTCCCCGTATGGATCACCAGCCTCGCCTTCATCGCCGCCAATCTTGGCGCGGTCGAACTCATTGGCATGGCCGCCTCTGGCGCCAAGTATGGCATCATGACCGCCCATTTCTATTGGCTCGGCGCCATCCCCGCCATGCTTTTCATGGGCATTTTCATGATGCCGTTCTACTACGGCAGCAAGGCCCGTTCGGTGCCGGAATATCTGAAGCTGCGCTTCGACGAAAAAACCCGCGCCTTCAACGCCTTCTCCTTCGCGGTCATGACCATCTTCTCCTCCGGCATCTCCATGTATGCCCTGGGGCTGTTGCTGCATCTGGTGCTGGGATGGAGTTTCGACGTTTCCGTGCTGGCTTCGGCGGCTATCGTGCTGGCGTATACTTTCCTCGGCGGCCTCACTAGCGCCATTTATAATGAGGTCCTCCAGTTTCTCCTCATCGTAATGGGATTCGCGCCGCTGGCCATCCTGGCGGTCAATAAGGCCGGAGGATGGCAGGGCATGGTGTCCCGCCTCCCGCCGAACATGACGCACGCCTGGCGGTATATGGGCAGTCCCACCGAAAATCCCATGGGCGTGGAGATCTTCGGCATGGTGGCCGGCCTCGGTTTCGTGCTCTCGTTCGGTTACTGGTGTACGAACTTTCTAGTGGTCCAGCGCGCCATGGCCGCCGATTCCATGTCGGCCGCCCGTCGCACCCCGCTAATCGGCACGATCCCCAAAATGTTTCTGCCGTTCATCGTCATCATGCCCGGCATCGCCGCGCTGGTTCTTTCGAAGATGAACCTCGGTTACGACTTCCCCCTGAAAGCCACGGGCGGTCCGGACTACGATCAAGCGCTCACCACTCTGATGGCCCAGTTCTATCCGGCCGGTTTGTTGGGAGTGGGGATGACCGGCTTGATGGCCTCCTTCATGTCCGGTATGGCGGGTAATGTCACGGCGTTCAACACCGTTTTTACCTACGACATCTATCAGAGCTACATTCGCCCCGGCGCGCCCGATCACCACTATCTGACGGTGGGACGCGTCACCACCGTGGCGGGCGTGCTGTTATCCATCGCCGCCGCTTATCTGGCCACCCGCTACAACAACATCATGGACTTGCTGCAACTGGTCTTCGGTTGCGTGAATGCGCCGCTGTTCGCCACGTTCCTGCTGGGCATGTTCTGGAAGCGCACCACCGCGCACGGCGCCTTCGCGGGACTAACCCTCGGAACAGCAGCGGCGGTCCTGACCCTCTCGTCGACTACGGCCGAAGGCAAGGGCGGCTGGATCGCCAACCTCTACACGTTCCCCTCGCAAATGGCGCAGAACTTCTGGATCGCGATCATCGCGTTTACGACCTGTTTGGTCATCTCCGTTGCGGTCAGCATGGTGACCAAACCGCGCCCCGACAAGGAAATGGAGGGCCTGGTTTACGGCCTGACCAAAGTCCCGCACGACGCCACAGCCAAGTGGTATCAACGCCCCGCGCCGCTCACTGTGGTCGTTATCATAATGCTCGTCATTCTGAATTTCTGGTTTAGATGATATGGATCTGAGAGTGCCTTCGGGCTGGTTCTTTACGTTGGTCGGCCTTATCCTGCTGGCGATGGGCGTCTTCAAGCCGGAGACGCGCGCCACGCTCACCACCGCCAACGTCAATTTGTACAGCGGCGCTTGCATGCTGGTCTTCGGCCTCTTTATGTTGCTGCTGGCCTGGCGGGCGGCGCGGAGCGGCGAATGATCGATGCCTTCCGGCAGCTCTACGGAGCTGCGGATGGCGTCCGCGTTTTCCGCGCTCCCGGCCGCGTCAATCTGATCGGCGAACATACCGATTACAACCTGGGCTTCGTGCTGCCTGTGGCCCTCGAATTGGCTACTTTCGTGGCTGCCGCGCCGTCACCCGATGGCGAGCTGCGCATCTATTCCGAGGATCGGCGGGAAGCCGCTGCGTGGCCTGTTTCCGGGATCGGCGGCCTGAGCCCCAGCCGCCATTGGACCGACTACCCCATCGGCGTGGCGCAGGAATTGCTCCGCGCCGGTTTCGCCATCGAGCCGAAGAATTTACTGATCCGCAGCACCGTGCCGGAAGGATCGGGCCTCAGTTCCTCGGCCGCGCTCGAAGTTTCGACCGCGCTGGCGTTGCTCGACGGCAGGGGCGTGGCTCCAATCGAACTCGTCCGCCTTTGCCAGAGAGCCGAACGCAACTTCGTGGGCATGCCCTGCGGCATCATGGACCAGTACATTTCCGTCTTCGGGCAGGAGCACGCGGCCATCTGCATCGATTGCCGCAGCCTGAAAAACCAGGCAGTGCGGCTCCCCGATGGCATCGCGTTCCTGGCCGTGAACACCATGGTCAAACATGCGCTGGCCGGGTCGGCTTACAAGGAGCGCACCGAGCAATGCGCGGCCGCGGTCGCCATCATCCGCCAGCGCCACCCGCGAGTCGAAAGCCTGCGCGATGTTTCGCCCGCAATGTTCGAAGAGGCAGAGGAGTGGCTGCCGCCCATCGTCGCGCGGCGCGCCCGCCACGTAGTGACCGAGAATGCCCGCGTCGGACAGTTCGTGGCCGCCTGCCGGGAAAGCGACGTCGAGCGCATGGGCGAACTCTTCGCAGCTTCCCATCGCAGCCTCCAGCACGATTACGAAGTGAGCTGCGACGAATTGGACTTCTTGGTAGACGCCGCCATCGGCCTCCCCGGAGTTTACGGCGCGCGCATGACCGGCGGCGGCTTCGGCGGCTGCACGGTCAACCTGATGCGTCCCGAGGCCGTGGCGCCCTTTCAACGGGAGATAACCCGGATATACCACGAGCGCTTCAGCCTCGCCCCCCGTATCTACCCTTGCCAGCCTTCCTCGGGCGCCGAAGAAGTGAATAATTTCGAGAGCATTCCCGCCGCAACGTAACTAGGTAGGCATAGGAACATCCTCTTCGGCGGCTCGTCTCCGTCCGAAGATCGTCTCGTGCGCTGGAGGGGCCGGCGGCTCGCGGCCCCTCTTCTTGCAATCGCCAGTGGCTCTTCCTCGGCACGCGCCTCCGGCATCCGGCGTTAGGCCATCTTCGTGGCGCAGGCACTCGTGCCCAATGCCACTTAGTTTTCGAGTGGTGCCCACGAAGTAAAACATTTTCAACCACTTATGTTTCTCTGGAGAAATCGGGTGACATACCGGCGCTTTGTTGGACACCACGCCAATCGCTTGCTCCAAGTCAGGGGCTCGCATCCGACGTCCTCCTGGCATCCAATTCGCCCCAATGAAATCAACGATTTGCCGAACCGCCCGAAAACTAAGTGGCATTGGGCACTCGTGCCTGTCTCCATGGGCCTACGGCACGGCCCACCGAACTCCATGAAAGCCCTGGCTGACGACGAACGTGTTTTCAATGGGTTACGATGGGCTTTCGACGCTGCCGCGCCGACATTCCTGTCGGCGCAGGCGAGCGTTGCTCGCCCGCACCCATTGACCCGTGGTATCTTCTCCACTGACCCATGCCAGACAGCGGATTCAAGGACGTTCTGAAGGACCGCGGCTTCCGCGCTTTCCTCTGGACACAATTCCTCGGTGCCTTCAACGACAACGCATACCGCCTGATCGTCTCGCTGCGCGCGGTCCACCTCGTTGCCAAAGCCGACCAGAGCGGCAAATACCTTGCGCTGGCCGGCGCCATCTTCGTGCTGCCCTCGCTGCTGTTCGCGGGCTATTCCGGCCATCTCGCGGACGCCATCAGCAAGCGCAGCGTGCTGATCGCCGTCAAAGTCTTCGAGATTGCCGTTATGGCGATCGGGATCCTCACCTTCCTCTCGACCAACATCGCCTGGATGTTCATCGTCTTGTTCCTGATGGCGGTGCACGCGACCGTCTTCAGCCCCGCCAAGTACGCCATCGTTCCGGAAATGATCCCCGACCAAGACCTGTCGCGGGCCAACGCACTGCTCGAGATGAGCACGCTGGTGGCGATCGTTCTGGGCACCTCCGTGGCGCCGTTTCTGTTCACTGCATGGAAGACCGAAGCGTGGAAAATCGGGATAGTGCTGACAGGGGTCGCCGTCGTGGGCTACCTTACCAGCCGCGGGATCACGCGCGTTCCGGCGGCGGGCGCCAAAGCGCCGGTGCGGCTCGATCCATTTGCCGAAATTGTTTCCGGAACCAGGCACTTGCTGCGCGATCGTCCCATGTGGCTCGCGGTCATGGGGATCTCCTATTTCTGGTTCCTGGCGCTATTCCTGAACATGGACTTGGTGCTGTTCGGCGCCGAAACCCTGAAAGCCGGCGATACGCGCGTGGGCTTCTTGATGGCGTGCCTGTCGATCGGCATCGGTGCGGGCAGCATGCTGGCCGGCCGCCTCTCCGGAGACAAGGTCGAAATCGGGCTGGTGCCGCTCGGTTCCATCTTCATGGGTGTTTTCAGCATCGCGCTGTACTCCGCGAGGGGCTCTTACGCATCTTCGGTGGCGATGCTCTCGCTGCTAGGCATCTCGGCGGGCCTGTTCTTCGTGCCGCTCAACGCATTCCTCCAGCAGCGCGCCGAAAGCCAGGAAAAAGGCCGCATCATCGCCACGAATAATATCTACAATACGATTGGGATGCTGCTGGCATCGGCGGTGTTCTATGCCTGCCATGATGTGCTGCATCTTAGCCCTGCCAGCCTGATTCTGGCCTCCGGCTTCGCCAGCCTTCTCATCACGGTTTACATCGTAAGCGTAGTCGACGATTTTCTGGTCCGCTTTTTGCTTTGGCTGTTGACCCATACGCTCTTTCGCATACGGATCGTGGGACAAGACAACGTGCCCTTCCGCGGCCCCGCGCTGCTGGTTTCCAACCACATGTCGCATGCGGACGGATTCCTGGTTGCGGCGTGCGTGCAGCGCTTCATCCGTTTCATGGTGTGGAAACCGTTTTACCGGATTAAGGCGCTCCGCTGGTTCTTCATCAAGTCAAAAGCGATTCCGGTGGCCGGCGGGCGCGACGCGGTAGCGGCGATTCAGGCCGCGCGCGAGCAACTGACCGCCGGCCACGTGGTCTGCATCTTCGCCGAAGGGGCCATCAGCCGCACCGGAAACATTTTGCCTTTCAAGCGCGGCATGGAAAAGATCATGGATGGTCTGGATATCCCTATCATTCCGGTTCACTTGGACCGGCTATGGGGCAGCATCTTCAGTTTCGAGCGCGGCAAGTTCTTTTGGAAGTGGCCGAAGAAGATTCCATACCCCGTGACCGTTTCGTTCGGCAATCCCATGCTTCGAAACTCCACGGCGCAGGACGTGCGGCAAGCCATCCAGGAACTGTCCGCCGATGCCACGGCCCACCGCAAGAGCGCATCCGATACTCTGCCCCGGCGCGTGATTCGCAGCGCGCGCCGCCACTGGAGCCATTTCGCCATGGCCGATTCCAGCGGCCGTGAGTTGACCTACGGCCGCATGCTCACTGGCAGCCTGCTGATCGCCAACTGGGCGCGCACGCGGCGGGACGAAGAGATGATCGGAGTGCTGCTGCCGCCGGGCGTCGACGCCGCGCTTGTCAACATCGGAATTACGCTGGCAGGCCGAGTTCCCGTGAACCTGGACTTTACGGCGTCGCCCGAGGAAATGGCGGCGGCGAGGGAGCGCTGCCGGATTCGCACGATTGTGACGTCGCAGGTCTCTCTTGCCAACGCGAAGCTCGCCGCTCAAGACGGCACGATCTTCGTCGAGGACATCCTGGCGCGCGCGGGCAGGATAACCCGGTTACGCGCGCTGATGGCCGCGCGATTTGCACCCGCGGCTCTTTTATCGAGGACGGCGCGGCCTGACTCGGTGGCGACCGTCATTTTCTCCAGCGGCGTTACGGGCACGCCCAAGGGAGCGGCGCTCTCGCACTACAACGTGCTCGCTAATATAGAAGCCATTGCCCAGCTCTACTGGATCCACGATCGCGACCGCATCGTGGGAGTGTTGCCCTTCTTCCATTCGTTCGGATACGCCGTGACGATGTGGTTTCCGCTGATTGCGGGCTGCGGCGTGATCTACCATCCGGATCCGTCGGACGCTCAAACGATTGGCCGGCTGGTGGCTAAGTATCGGGCGACGCTGCTGCTGGCGACGCCGGCCTTCTGCTCTATTTATACGCACCAGTGCTCCAAAGAACAGTTCGCCAGCCTGCGATACGTGTTGGTGGGCGCCGAGAAGCTGCGTGAACCGCTGGCTGCGGCCTTCCGCGAGAAGTTCGGCGTGGAATTGCTGGAAGGGTACGGCTGCACCGAAATGGCCCCGGTGGTCGCGGTCAACGCGCCCAACTTCGTGGCGGGCAAGGACACGCAATTAGGCAACAAGCCCGGCACTGTCGGCCAGCCGCTGCCCGGCGTCGCGGCTAGAATCGTGGACCCGTCGACGTTCACGCCGCTTCGGGCCAATCGGGAAGGGCTGTTGCTGGTGAAGGGATCGAACCGCATGATCGGTTACCTGGGCGATCCGGAGCGCACCGCCGAGGTGTTCCACGACGGCTGGTACATCACGGGCGATATCGCCGCGATCGACGACGAAGGCTTTATTCGCATCACCGGCCGGCTATCGCGCCACAGCAGGATCGCGGGTGAAATGGTGCCGCACTTGCGAATCGAAGAAGCCCTGGCCGGCATACTCGGGGATGCGCCGTACGCCGTTACCGCGATCGCCGATGGTCAGGGCGGCGAGCGCCTGGCGGCGCTTTATGTGCACGATCTTAGCCCCGCGGAATTATGGCAACGGCTGTCGGAAACGGATCTGCCGCGCTTGTGGATTCCCCGGCAAGAGAACCTGTATCGGGTGGAATCGCTTCCCCTCCTGGGTTCGGGCAAACTGGATCTGCTCGGATTAAAGATTCGCGCCGAGGAGTTCGCCGGTTCCGTGGCGCAGGCGCTCCTGCCTGCCGCGCCGGCACTCCTGCCGGCGCAGGCGAGCTCCGGTCGCCCGCCTAACCCACCAGCTCTACCTCAATCCTCTTAGCCCCCGGATCGAGCTTCACAATCCGGAAACTCCGGATCTGACCCGCGCGCGCCGGCTCCCGCCTGTTCACCCGCGGAGCTCCGGCAGCGCCGCCCTTCCATCTGGCGGACAACATAGACGACAGCGAACCGACATCCGTGCTGGATGCGGCTGCCGCGTCCTCCGCCTGGCTGCTTTCCGCGCCGGCAATCTTGCAAGCCACCTGGATACCTTCGCCCAACTCCACTTTCGCGCGGCCGCCGGATATGTCCGCCACGCGCCCGGTCACCACATCGCCTTCCTTGTGCTCCGCGATGTATTCGTCGATCGAGGTCGGCTTAAGCTGCTTCATGCCCAGCCGGATGCGGCGCCGCTCCGAGTCGACTTCCAGAATCTGCGCGCGCACCGTCTGCCCCGCTTTGAGCACATCCTGCGGATGATTGATGCGCTTCTCGGCGGTGATGTCTCCCACGTGGATCATGCCTTCCACGCCCTCGGCAAGCTGCACGAAAGCGCCGAACTTCGTCAGGCTCACGACGGGCCCTTCCACCACGCCGCCCACCGGATACTTGCCCTGTATATCCGCCCAAGGATCGCCGAGCGCCTGCTTCAACCCCAGTGAGATACGCCGTTCGGCGGCGCTTACGTTCAGTACCACCACCTCCACCGTATCGCCCGGCTTCACCACGTCGCCGGGCTTGCGCGCTTTCTTCGACCAGGACATTTCCGAAAGGTGGATCAACCCTTCCACGCCCGGCTCCAATTCCACGAACGCGCCAAAATCCGTCACGCGCGTCACCGTGCCGCGCACGCGCTCGCCGGACTTGTACCTTTCCCCGACCTGCTCCCAGGGATGCGGCTGGAGCTGCTTCATGCCGAGTCCGATGCGCCTCTTCCCGGGATCTACCTTGAGGATCTGTACGTCCACTTCCTGGCCCACCGAAAGCACGTCCGCCGGCTTGTTCACGCGGCTCCAGGAGATGTCGGCCACGTGCAGCAGCCCATCCACGCCGCCTATGTCGACGAAGGCGCCGTAATCGGTCAGGCTGCGGACTGTGCCGTGTACCACCGCGCCTTCTTTCAAATCCAAGAACAGCTTCTGGCGGGCGTGCGCTTCTTCCTCTTCCAGCACCACGCGCCGGTCCACCACCACGTCTTCGTCCGCTACGTCCAGCTTGATGATGCGGCAGGCGATCTCCTGACCTGCCAACTTTTCCATCTCTGGAACGTCTTTCGCGCCGCTGCGGGAGGCCGGCATGAAAGCGCGTACACCCACATCCACGCTCAGCCCGCCCTTCACTACGCCTGTAACCACGCCGGCGATGGTGCGTTTCTCGTTGAAGGCCGCCTCCAGGGAAGACCAGTCCTTCGGCCGCTCCACCCGCACTTTGGTGAGCACATAGTAGCCTTCCTCGTTGTGCCCCTTGCTGGATACCGGGAACTTGTCGCCCACGCGCACGCCGACCTTCCCTGCCGGGTCCTTGAATTCTTCCACCGGCATGACGCCTTCTATCTTCAGGCCGATGTCGAAGTAGACCTGTTCCCCGGAAACGGCGATGACCGTGCCCTCGAAGCCTTGGCCGCCGGCTTCGGGCTTATGGGAGTGGGATTGTTCGTATTGGGAGAGGATGTCCCCAAAATCTTCGCCTGGTTCGGGCATGGTTGGGGATTCCTCCTGTTCCAGCGTGGTGTTGTCGGGCATGAGACCTACTTATTTATTGTGGCATAATCCGTTTGGGATAACACTCGTGGCTGAGCTTCAATGGTGGCGTCGCGCCGCGCAATGGATTCGCCCGCAGGACGTAGTCTGGCTGCTGCTTTTCTCCGGGATGGTGGCGCTCAGCCCCACGCGCGACATCTATGACATCGCCCCCATCGTCGCGCTGGCCGCCTTACAAATTCTCGAACCGAGGCTCGCATTCGTCGGCACTACGCGAGGCAAGGTTCTCTGGATCTGCCTCAAGCTCCTGTTTTGCTACGCGTTGATTGGGTTCACAGGCACCCTGGGGAGCAGCTATTACTGGATCCTTCTGCTGCCTGTGATCTCGGCGGGCACTTCGTTGGGAGTGCTCGGCACACAGATCTTTATTGTGCTGTCGAGCGCCGCATATCTCTCGTTCCTGCTGTTCATCGATTGGAACCGGTGGATTATCGAATTCCAGGAAAAACGCGAACTGGCGCTGCGCGTCATCTTTCTGGCTGTGGCCGGCAACTTGACCAACACGCTGGCCGAAGCCTTGCGCTCCCAATTCGCCAAAACCAAGGCCATCGCCGATCAGCTTGCCGATGCCAACCGAAGTTTGCAAGAGGCTGAAGAAGCCGTGCGCCGGTCGGATCGTCTGGCCGCGTTGGGCCAGCTTGCCGCTGGTCTGGCGCACGAGCTGCGCAATCCGCTCGGCACCATTCGCGCCTCCGCCGAGATGCTCACCCGCAGCGTCGCCGCGGAGAACGAAGTGGCGCGCGAAATGGCCGGGTTCATTTCCTCGGAAGTGGACCGCACCAATTCCCTGGTAACGCGCTTCCTGGATTTCGTGCGGCCCCTGCAACTGCGCCTGGCGGCGGCGGACCTGGCCCAGGTTCTGGATCGCGCCGTCGCCATGGTCGAGCGCGAAGCGGCTGCGCGCCAGGTCACGGTCTACAAGAACTATTCACCCGATATTCCGCCTTTCCCGCTGGATGCCGAGTTGATGGAGCGCGTCTTCTACAACCTGCTGATCAACGCCGCGCAGGCCACCTCTCCCGGCGGTGCTGTCACGGTGAAGGCGCGGGTGGTCGGCGAGAATGCCGAGATCTCGGTGATCGATCGGGGGCACGGCATCGACCCCAAGCTGATCGAAACCATTTTCAATCCGTTCTTCACGACCAAACCAGATGGCGTGGGCCTCGGTCTCGCCATCGTTTCCAAAATCGTGGACCAGCACGGCGGCAAGATCGCCATCGAAAGCGAGCCAGGCAAGGGCAGCGTTTTCCGCGTATACTTGCCGATCACGGAGGCGGCATCCGGCTCGAAACCGCAAGACTGAGCCTCTGTAATTGGGAGCCGGACGACTGGCAGGATTTCCGCGCCATCGCCGCCGACCCGGAGGTTATGCGCTACATCCACGACGGTACGCCGTGGCCTGCGGAGCGCTCCCGCCAGTTTGTGGAGCGCCAGATCGAGCTGTTCCGTGAGCGCGCGTTCTGCCTGTGGAAGTTGCAGCCCAAAGAGGGCGGACCGCTGATCGGATTCTGCGGCTTGCAACCCCTGCCGGATTCGCCGGATATCGAGATTGGCTGGTGGCTGGCGCGCGCCCGCTGGGGCCGTGGCCTCGCCACCGAAGCCGCGCGCGTGGCGCTGTGCGATGGTTTCGAGCGCGCCGGTCTGGAGCGCATCGTTTCCATCGCGCAACCCGCCAACACCGCTTCCATCCGCATCATGCAGAAGCTGGGCATGCGCTTCGAGCGCATGGCGGAGCCGCGCGGCATCCCGGTGGCGCTGTATGCGATCAATCGCCATCAGCGTTGAACGCGGTCGTTGTGCTTGTCGCGGTAGATCGCCTCGCTGGTGCGATTTTGCTCGCGATTGATTTGCCGGTGCTCGCCCGCCGTCAATCTGCCACCGTTGGCCGCCCGGTCGCGCGCTACCTGCCGGTTGATGTGGGCCTCCCGGCCCTCCAGACGTGCCGTTTCGCCCGCTGTGAGTTGGCCGGATCTGACTCCTTGCGCGATGCGATCCTGCTGATTCTCGCGGCGCTGGGAAATCTCACCGGCGTTCATAGTGGCCAGCGTGGCCGTCCCCGCCAAAAAAGCGCTCAAGATAAACCGTTTCATGATTTAGTTCCTCCTGCTCGCATAAATGCAAAACACCCCGGCTGCGTTGCTATGCTGGCAATTAAAGTCCGATGAAACCACCCGGCTGAAATCCACCACCG
>JBEKUO010000082.1:0-15542 GCA_049514955.1 Bryobacteraceae bacterium
AAACCCGAAACAATATGAGGAGATAATGTTTTTTAGGCGGCAGCATCTGCATTTCACGGGGATCGGCGGCATCGGCATGAGCGGGATCGCCGAGGTGCTCCTCAATCTCGGCTACACCATCAGCGGATCGGACCTGAAGCTGACCCCCATCACCGAGCGTCTGTCCGCCCTGGGCGCCACCATCCACGAAGGCCATGCCGCGGCCAACGTCGCCGGAGCGCGCGCCCTGGTGGTCAGTTCCGCGGTCGACGAATACAACCCCGAAGTCCAGGAAGCCCGCCGTCTGCAAATCCCAGTGATCCCGCGCGGCGAGCTACTGGCCGAGCTGATGCGCCTGAAATACGGCATCGCCATCGCCGGCAGCCACGGCAAAACCACCACCACCTCGCTGACCGCTACCATCCTGAATCATGCCGGCCTGGACCCCACGGTGATGGTGGGCGGGCGCGTCGCCACCATGGGCGGCTCCAACGCGCGCGTGGGCCACAGCGATTTTCTGGTGGTCGAGTCGGACGAAAGCGACGGCTCCTTCTTGAAGCTGGCGCCTATCCTGGCAATCGTCACCAACATCGATCGCGAACATCTGGATCATTACGCGTCGCTCGACGAGATCCGCGACGCCTTCATCGAATTCGTCAACAAGGTGCCGTTCTACGGCGCCGCCATCGTGTGCCTGGATGACGATAACGTGAAGACGATCCTTCCCTCGATCCGCCGGCGCACGATTACCTATGGCGCCAGCGCGCAGGCCGATCTGGAGGCCGTGGAAATCTGTTGCGGCCCGTTCGCCAGCGACTTCAGCCTGCGTTACCGGCAAGCGAATCTGGGCCGTTACCATCTGCGCGTCCCCGGCCGGCACAACGTGCTGAACGCCACAGCAGCCGCGGCCGTAGGACTGGAACTCGAAGTACCCGCCGATCAAATCCGCGAAGGGCTGGATACCTTCAGCGGCGTGGAACGCCGTTTCCAGATCCGCGGCCAGGAACGCGGCATCACCGTAATCGACGACTACGGCCATCACCCCACGGAGATCCGCGCTACCCTCGCTGCCGCGCGCCTGTGCGGTTTCCGGCGCATACACGTGCTTTTTCAGCCGCACCGGTATACCCGCACTCACTACTTGCTCGACGAATTCGGCAGCGCCTTCCACCAAGCCGACACAGTTTTGATCCTGGATATATATGCCGCCTCCGAGCACCCCATCGAGGGCGTGAACGCCGAGGCAGTGGCGGAGCGCATACGGCAGTTCGGCCATCGCGGCGCCGCATACGCCGGCGCCATCGACCGGGGAGTCGACGACCTGCTGAACGTGGTGCAAGAGGGCGACCTGGTGCTCACGCTGGGCGCCGGCAATGTCTGGCAGGCAGGGGATCTGCTGCTGGCACGGTTGCGCCAGGAAGGAGGGGCCGAGTGATGGCGTGGCGCCGCCCGCGTACACAGGGCACTTCCCCGTGGGCTGAAGCCCACGGCAGCACGCTCTCCAGAAACCCACGCGTGAAGTTAGGCGAGCAAAGCTCGCCTGCGCCGGCAAGAGTGCCGGCGCGGCAGGCAGGAGTGCCTGCGCCACGAAGCGGCGCAAGGTTTCCGACATTGGCGACGGACCGCCCCGGTCCGCTCGCGCTGAAGCGTGCGCCACGGTTGGCAGGCGAAAGCGCCTGTCCCACAACTGCGCCGGGAGCGCCAAACTGATGCCCGCACGCGAAAAAGCACGCACGCAAATCCGCTGGCGGCTGTGGCTGACCGCCCTGGCCTGGTGCGCGGTCTTCGTCTCCAGCGCAGTGGCTGCCCGCAAGGCGCACAACTATGTGCTCAGCGATCCGCAATTCCTACTCTCCAGCGAACAACGCGGCGCGCTCACCCTGCAGGGCGTCCAGTACGCCTCGCGCGGCAAGCTGTTGCGCGTTTTCGCCGCCGACTACGGCCGCAGCATCTTCGCCCTGCCACTCGCCGAACGCCGCCGGAGGCTGCTGGCGGTAGATTGGGTGGAAGACGCCTCGGTCTCGCGCGTCTGGCCCAACCGCGTTGTCGTTCGCATTACCGAGCGCCAGCCGGTGGCCTTCGCCAGCCTGCCGTTTCATCGCGGCGCGGGCGCGACCACACGGTTCCTGCTGGTGGATGCTCAAGGCGTACTGCTGGATCCCCCCGTGCGCGCCCAGTTCGCCTTCCCCATATTGAATGGGCTGAGCGAAGATCAGACCGAGCCCGAGCGCCGTGTTCGCGTGCGCGCCATGCAGCGCCTGCTGGACGAGCTCGGACCCGCCGCGCAGAATATTTCCGAAGTCAATGCCGCCACGCCCGACGACCTCACGGTAGAAGCCCAGGTGGAGGGCCGCGTCCTCGAACTCCAGCTCGGCGACGGCAACTACGGGAAGCGCTTCCAGAATTTCCTGCTCCACTACCCGGAGATTCACAAGCATGCGGCCAACGTCACGACGTTCGATTTGCGCCTGGACGACCGCATTACCGCGAAGGAGCAGCAGAATCCGAAATGAGCAATACGACTAAGACTTTCGATGCAGTGGGTCTGGACGCCGGCAGCTCCTGGACCCGTTGTGTCATCTTCCGCCTGGAAGATGATCGCCTGCGCTTCCTGGGGCACGGATCGTCCCCATCCCAGGGCTGGGTGAGGGGCCGTATCACAGACCAGGGTGCGGCCTCGGAAGCCATGCTGGTGGCGCTGCGAGAGGCCGAGAAGAACGCGCAGCTTTCCGTGGAAGGGGCCGTGGTGGGGGTCGGCGCCAATGTTCGCGGAGCCAACTGCCGGGGCTTGCTCGACTTGGGCCGCCTGCGTGCGGTCGAACAGCGCGACGTCAATCGCGCCGTGGACAGGGCTACGCGCGTGCGGTTGCCGGACGATGTCATGATTCTGCAGTTGTTCCCGCAGGACTTCGTGGTGGACGGCCATCCTGGCCACCGCGATCCGCGCAAAATGATCGCGGGCCAGATCGAAGCCAACGTTCACCTGGTGACGACCTCCGTGCAGGAGCACGATTGCCTGGTCGCCGCTGTCAACCGGGCGCATTTGTCCGTGGAAGAGACCGTCTTCGAGCCGCTGGCCGCCAGTTACGCTGCGGTGCTGCCAGAGGATCGCCGCGAGGGAGCTGCCGTCCTCAACATCGGCGCGCAATCCACCGATCTGGTGGTCTACTACGGCGATGCCCTGCAGCTCGCCGCGAGCCTGCCCATCTCCGGCGATCACTTCACGCGCGACGTGGCGCGCGGTCTGTGCATCAGCTTCGAGGACGCCGCCGCCATCAAGCACGAATTCGGCAGCGCCAGAGCCGGCTCGACTGCGGAAAACTCTTTCGTCGAAGTGCCTTCCCGCGAGGACCGCGACGTGCCACGCCGGACGCTGAACCAGATTCTGGAATCCCGCGCCTTGGACCTGTTCCAACTGGTGCGACGCGAACTGGCCCGGGTGGGCATGGAAGGCGCGCTGGCCGGCGGCATTTTCCTTTCCGGAGGCGGCGCCCGCCTGGAGGGCATGTGGGAGATGGCCGAGCAGGAACTGGGATGCCGCACATGCAACGCCCTGCCGGTTGGAATCCAGGACTGGCCCGAGGAGATCTACGATCCGGCCTGGACGACGGTCGCCGGACTGGCGATGTACTCAGCCAAGCTGAAATCGCAACACGAGATCGAGCGGCAGTCCACGGGACTGCTGGGGAGAGTTCTGAAATGAGCCGCAGATGCACGCAGATGGACGCAGAAAAGAACAAGACGAGGCAATCGCTGGGCTATCGGGTTTTGCCTTTATCCGCGTGCATCGGCGTGCATCTGCGGCTGAAAAAGTCTTGAAGGAGGGCAGCATGGGGCTTATCGATGCGGAAAACGACGATTTGAAATACGAGATTCAGGAAGAAAACGGCGGCGGCGCGCGCATTAAGGTGATCGGTGTCGGCGGCGGCGGCTGCAACGCCGTGGCGCGCCTGTTTCGCGAAGGCATGACAGGCGTGGAGTTCTGCGCTATGAACACGGACGCCCAGGCGCTGGCCGCGTGTGAGGTGCCGATCAAGCTGCAGCTCGGCGCCAAGATGACCAATGGTTTGGGCGCCGGCAACAATCCCGAGATCGGCCGGCAGGCTGCTCTGGAGAACACCGACAAAATTGTCGAGTTGCTGCAGGGCGCCGACATGGTGTTCGTCAGCGCGGGGCTGGGCGGCGGCACCGGGACCGGCGCAGCGCCCGTGATCGCCACACTGGCCAAGGAACTCGAAGCCCTCACCATCGCGGTGGTCACCAAGCCGTTCACTTTCGAAGGCGCCCGCCGCATGCGCCTGGCCGATCAGGGCCTGGCCAAGCTAGCTGGCTCGGTCGACACCGTCATCGCCATTCCCAACGACCGGCTGCTCTCGCTGGTGCCGCGCGGCACCAGCTTCTTCGACGCCTTCAAGCTGGCCGACGATCTGCTGCGCCAAGCCGTGCAAGGCATCAGCGACATCATCAATACGCCCGGCATCATCAACCGCGATTTCGCCGACATCAAGGCCACCATGCTGGGCATGGGCTACGCCATGATGGGCACGGCCACAGGACGCGGCGAGCATGCGGCCGTGGATGCGGCCCGCCAGGCGATCGATTCTCCGCTGCTCGAAGATTCGCGCATCAGCGGCGCGCGCGGCATCCTGATCAATATCACAGGCTCCAGCCGCCTGGGCTTGCACGAGGTCAACGAGGCGTGCTCAATCATTCGCGAAGCGGCCAATTGCGAGGACGTGCAGATCAACTTCGGCGTGACCATGAACGAATCGCTGGCCGATGCCGTGAAGATCACAGTAATCGCTACCGGCTTCCAGCCACATTGCGCGCCGGTGGTGGAGGAACCCAGGATGCCCGTGCCGGAGTTCGCGCCGCAGCCCGTATTCATGCCCGAGCCGGTGGCGGTTGCCGCCGCTGCGGTACCGGAGCCTATGCCCGATTTCGAGGTCGAGCCGGAGGCGGCGGGCTTCGATGCGGAAGATTTGGATACGCCGGCATATTTGCGGCAAGGCCGATTGTTGAATTAGCGCGGGGTGGGAGTTTGGTAGGTTCTGCCTTTTGTCTTGCGCGCCGATGATTAAGCGACTCAGACAATCGTCCGTCTCGTGGTTTGCGAGGCTTTGGGTTGCGCATTTGCGGCACGACGCACGCGTGTCGAAAACGGTTACAAGATGACGCCATTCGTTACCAGAGTGCTCGCCACCGCGGGTTACGTCACCGAGGCGGGCGAACCTTTGGACGGGCTTGTGCTGTCGGCTACTCCCACGCGCAACGCCGGTGACGGATCACGCGTCGTTCCGCTGCTCTCTAACAGGCCTGGCGGCCTCGCCGCTGAAGCTGTGTTTCGGATCGGCACTTCTCCCGTTGTCGTCTTTAAGTCGTTGCCTGCAGGGACGGAAGACGAGACCAAGTGCCACAAGCTTGCATGGAACTTCGGAGTCGCACCACTGTTGTGGATCACTACACCGGAGTACGTGCGGCTGTACAACGCCTATCAGCCGCCAGAGGAGTACGAGCAGCGATCCCCGCTGCTCAGAGAGTTCCAGCTCGGACAAGGCCTTGAGCAGGCGCTGGCTGAAATCAACGCTACCTGTAGCCGTCGTCACATCGCCATGGGATCGTTCTGGCAATCGGCCCTAGCCTCGCCGATCGACCGCCGGAAGCGCGTCGACAACGTCCTGTTGGGCGAACTCATGAACCTACTGGGAACGCTCGTTCGTCAGGACCTGCGAGCATCACTCGCGCAGAAGCTCGTAGGCCGCTGCATCTTCTTCCAATACTTGGTTCACCGCGGGTATGTTCGCGAGCAAGAGCTGGCGCAACACTTCGGTGCGCCGTCCCTCGACCGGATACTTACGGACATGGATGCGACTTACAGCCTGTTTCGTTGGATCCGACGGACCTTCAATGGCGACCTGTTCCCAATCGAGGACGAAGCGACCGAACGTGCGCAGCTTCGTCACGACGCACGACTATTGGGTCCACTATCCGACTTCTTCGGGCACTTCAACGTGTCCGATCGCCAGGGCCGACTTTTCCCGTTTCGGTTTGACGCCATCCCGGTCGAGCTGATCAGCTCGATTTATGAGAAATTTGTCCACATGTCGGAGCCCGACGGCGAGCCGCCTCGCGGCGTCCACTACACCCCGATCAACGTTGTGGACCTCGTGCTCGACCCAGTATTCGAGAACCTCTCGGCGATGGCCCGCGTACTCGATGCGGCCTGCGGATCCGGGGTGTTCCTCGTGGAGAGCCTAAGACGGCTGGTGTGGCTCCGCTCCCCGACTCAACCGCCCACACGTGAGCTGATCCGGGACGTCCTAATGCGGCAGATTAGAGGTGTCGACATCAGCCCAGCCGCTCTCTCCGTTGCCGCGTTCAGTCTCTACTTGGCCCTGCTCGAGCTTGACCCGGATCCACCGCGCGGCCTCGATGCCCTCGACTGCCTGCGATTCGAGCCGATTCAGGGGCGAGTGCTGTTTTCGACCAGCACATTTAATCCAAGCTTGGCTGCGCGCATCGCCGACGATCAAGGGCGACATGGGTTCGACGCAATCGTCGGTAACCCGCCATGGACCTATAGTGCCAAGGAGAAGGAAGAAGATCGCGCCCTAGCGCACCAAGAGCGAACCTCTGGGCTGAACAGGCCGGACGATGACAGCGATGTCGGGGACCGAGAAGAGGAAGGTTCCCTTGGCGAGGCTGGCCTTCTGGTCTGCGACGACCCAGAGCGGCGCTTGGGCACGACCTATGCGCGCCTGAACGCCCTGCCAATCCCACCTCGCTCGATGGATTGGCCCTTCCTGTGGCGATGCCGCGAATTCAGCCACCACGCGACGCGCATTGCGCTGGTTATGAAGGCTACACCCTTCTTCAGCCAGGCCCCGAATACCAGCTCGGCCCGCGACGCTCTCCTTCGTGCGTTTCCGAACGTGAATCTAGTGAATCTATCCCAGCTCCGAACTTCCCAGCTATTTCAGGAGTCCGAGGATCAGGAGGGCAGTGAGTTGCGAAACAAGAGCGTGGCTGGCCCGGCGCTGCTCTTCTTCTCCAACTGTTTGAGCGTAGCCGCTGTTGCTATAGGTGCGGTTAGCTTTCCATGGACGCCAGGGTTTCAGCGCACAGGGGTTTTTGAACTGCCGGCCGAGCCACCAAAGTTCGTTTTGCTGGAGGCGGCACTGCGCGAACCCGCTTTGCTAAAGATCGCCATGTTCGGAACCGAACGGGACGTATGGTTTTTGGAGCGTCTCGCTCGGAGCCCGCACGCAGTCAGGCTGAAGGATTGGTGCCAGGAACTGGACCTACCTGTCGGCCAAGGGTACCGGGCCGGAACGCGAATGCCATCTGCACACCTCAAGGGCCTGCCGCGAGTAACCGCCAGGGACTTCCGGTCGCCGGCACTGCCGATCGAGCTCCCGCTAATCGATGATGAAACAGTCGATCGTGCTCGCGAAGCCGCGATTTACCGCGGCCCTCTCGTCCTCCTTCCGGAGGGCAAGCTGACTGCGGCACCAGTACTGGGGCGTTACACAGGGATCTTCGACTCACGCGATCTCGGGTACAACGAATCGTTCGTCGGCGTATCGTTCAGCGGGCGCGATGTCGCGCTCGCGCGCGCTTTCGCGGCTGTCATGAACTCGGCATTAGTTACCTACCAGATCGCGTTTCAGGGCGGCACCGTGGGTATTAAGCAGACAAAGGTCGAGGCCATCGACCTGGAGAACGTACGCATACCGCAGCTGGACCGTCTTCCAACCGAGACCACGGCCATGCTTGCGTCGGCGGCCGACACCCTCAGGTCCGTGACTGAGCCGATGGCGGTCAGGGAAGCGCTTGCGACCATCGATGCAATCGTGGCCGCTGCGCTGCACCTGACCGACGCTGAACTAGAGTTGCTCGCCGACACCGAACGACGCGCTGGCGCCATATTCTTCGAAACGCCAGCATACCGGCTCCCGATGGAAAACCCGCCTGCCGTGCCGGAACTAACAGCGTACGCGCGGAACCTCTGCTCTACCTTCAACACGTTTGCGACGGAGGACGACGACCTAGTGCTCGTGCCAGACCGTTACGCTACGCTTGCCGACGATGTCGTTGTCCTAAAGCTCTCTCTAAGAAGGCGTGCGCGAGCACACGCGCGCGAACTCAGGCCAGGAACCGTCAGCGAACTTGGTGATGCCTTCCTGTCCGAACTGGGCGGCACTGAATTGCCTTATCTGAAACCGCCTAAGAGCCTGCGCATCTACGCCGGCCGCGCAGTTTATTTGCTCAAGTCCGCGCACTACCGATGTTTCTCGCCCTCAGCCGGGCAAGCTGATGGTGATCGCATAATCGCGGACCTAATGCACTCAGAGTTCCCTCGGTTTAGGAGACCGGTGCACTCGTGAGCGTGGGCGGCGACCACCTTAGCGGCGAGGCGAAGGCCCGCCCAAACGTCTTCTACAAGGTCCAGCCACAGGTCCTCCGTAGTGTCCTCCTGACGCTTCAGCAGGCGGTCGCGGCGACCGCTGCGGTACTCGGTGATGCGCGCGTCCTCGAGCCAAGGTTCACCCGTCAGTTGGCAGAAGAATTTGAATCCGCGCGTGATGCGACGCCAGGATCACCGCGCTACGACATCACGCATCAACCCGAGCTCCCGATTACGAACGCTCAGGGGATCGTTATCCGCTATCGGCGGCTCGACATCAGGATACTATTTGCACGGCAACTCGGTTGCCGAGGAGAGTACCTGTGTCTCGAATGCAAGTACCTGGACGCCACCGACCGCGCGACCGATGCAGATTACGTGGATGAGGGCGTCGAGCGTATGGTGAGCGGCGAGTATGCTGCCGGTCACCCATGGGCCGTCATGGTCGGCCTGGAGCGTGTCGGACCGCTCGCGGTGTCTGTTTCTCATGTGGACGAACGACTCCGGGCCAGGTACGGCACCGAGGGTGCATTCACGACTACGCCGCGCGTGCGGCTCACTTTTGTACACGAGAGTCAGCACCTACAGGCGTGCGGACCGCACCGAATCAGGATCGTACACAGCTTCTTCCTCATCACCGGCCCGCCCTCGTGACTGGACCCACTCCCTTACGGTCGAGGCTCCGATCGGAGCCCCGCGCGTCAACAAGCGCTCTTAACTTCCTGGGGGCGCAAAGGTCTTGATGACCTTGGGGCTGCGAGCATCGCGCAAGACGACCGACGAATCCGAGAAAGCCGCCAGGATGTGACCCTCGTCCGCCCAGAGTACCGGGCCGGCGCCTTCAAAGGGCGTATGGATCTCTCGCGCCCGCTGCCCGGACGCGGTGAACACGGCGATGTTCGGAGGCGCCCATACGGCCAACTCTTTTCCCGCGGGGCTCCAGTCGAAGCCGGTACATTTGCAGGGAATGGACTTGTCGGGTTTTAGAGATTCGGGATCGAGCAACGCGAGCTTCTCTCCCTCGACGACGGCCGCCAGCGAGAAGCCCTCATTGGTCCAACCGACTTTCACCGGAGCGGAGTGCGCGGCGGTATCCAACACCGCGGTAGCAGTCACCTGACCGGCCACCGTTTCCCAGGAAGACACCGTGGTGTCATCGGTGGCCACCGTGTAGAACTTCTCGGACGGATGCCACACCACATCGGATATGATGGCACGCGTTTCCAGCCTGCGCTGCCATTTAATATGGCCCGCCGAGGTGATCAACAGGATGTCGCGGCCGATCGCCACCAGCATGGAATTCTGCAGGCGCGACCAGCTAAAAGCGGTGATGCCGCGATAGAGCAGCCGGCTCGGCACGACCACGGTGGAGGTGCCCGCATCCAGGTCGTAGACCATGAGGCCAGCTTCGCCCTCCGCGGTAAACGCGACGCGCCGGCCGTCGGGACTGAAATGGACCAGCGGCTTGTTTCGGGTGGTTCCCGCGCCCGCCGCACCGAAGACTTTCTTGACGCTCCCGGTTGCAAAATCCCAAACCACCACCTGGCCGCCCTGATAGGCAGCGGCCACCAAACCCTTGCCTTTGGCGTAGTCGATCGCTATAACGTTGCGCGGCACGTCAGCCGCTCCGGCGTGCAAACTGAGCGAGAAGGCAGCGACGGTGGCAAGCAATACCCGTTTCATAGCTTTAACTCCGCAAAAGGGATCACAGAAAATGATCGCATACCAGCGGCGCCGCTGTCGAATGCGGTCGGGGCCCGTGTCGCTTCGCGTGCAGTTAACCATTGAGAACGTGCCCGCAGGCATGGCAGGCGGGTATCCTGGAGGTGCAGCATGCGTGGAATCGTCGATATTAGTCCCAGGAATTTACTGGGTGTCATCGTACTGGCGGCAGGGTGCATGACGTTAGGCTGTTCGTCAGACCCGCCGCCTCCCCCCGAACTGAGCGCAGGCGAAGCCGCTTACCGTATTTCGGAGAGGTGGGCCCGGGAGGAGATGAATCACTTCAAGGTGACGCTCCATTCCGACACGCTGGTCGAATGCGGCGTCAAGAACGACCTTTGGAAGCTGGTCGAAGTGACGGACCGCAACGGCAACGCGTGGTCGACGGTGTATAAGCTGACGGAAAAGGGAACTAAGATCGTGACCGCGGCCAGTATCAAGGAATCCGGACGAGGCCATGAGATCCTTCTTAGAGGCCCCTACAAAGTGGAGATCACCGGCATCACGGACGGCAGCCAGCCGAACACAAGGAACGTTGCATTTCGTTGGGACATCGATTGGGACAAAGCGCCCGCCGATCTGAAAGCATGTCTGCCCAGATTTGAGTTGTCGGGAAATGAGACGGCTGTCTTTGTGCTGAACGGAACTGAGTGGGTATTTGACTCGTACTTAAACCCCGAAGATATGACCCCGCCGGACAACTCAGCGCCGGCACCCGCACCCGCTGCGGCGCCCAGCACACCGGTGTTCAGCACGCTTAAGTAGCGGCCCGTCGTCTCCCCGCTTGACCGCGAACTGAAGTTCGCCTGCCCCACCACACACACCGAACTGCCGCCTTCGTGCCAGCGAATGTAGGGGCTTCAGCCGCGAACTGAAGTTCGCGGCGGCACGCTGAAGCGCGCGCCACGTCACCCCGCCAGGACCTCGACGCAATCCGCGCCGCAGATTTTCTCGAGCGCCGCCTTGAATTCGCGGTCGGGCCGTACTTTGGCGGGCACGTCCAGGATCACAGAGAAATCGCGCGGCATCTCGAGCCGCAGACGCACCTGCGACTCGCCGGGCTTGGTGCGGAAAAGTTCCTGCAACGCCGCGGGTTTATCGGCGCCATTGCGGCTGAGCCACACGCGTATCGAGATCAGCGCGGGCAGGTTCAGGCGCGCGGTTTCCAGCGGCTGAATGTCCTGCACGGAAATCTTGGGCGGTCCGCTCTCTTCGGGCAATACCAGCCCGCGCACCAGCACCGCCTTATCTTCCACGATGTAAGGCAGCAGCCGCTCGAAGCTATTGGAGAAGACCATGGCATCGACCGAACCGGTGCGGTCTTCGATGGTCATCGAGGCCCAGGGCTTTTGCTCGCGATTGCGCTTGCGCAGTATGCCCGTGAGCACTCCGCAGACGGCCACTTCCACATTCCTTTCGAGACCCTCGAGGCTGCTGGTGTCGTGCGTGGCCAACTCGCGGATTTTGTCTTCGTACTGATCGAGCGGATTTCCGGTGACGTAGAAACCGAGAACCTCCTTTTCGCCCTGGAGCTTCTCGCGGCTGGTCCAGTCGGGCACTTGCGGCAGCGGCTTTTCGACGGGCGCCTCCTCCGCGGCCAGATCGCCAAAGAGGCCGCCCTGCCCATTCAAGCGATCGCGCCAGGCGCGCTGGCCGCCTTCCACGGCGCCTTCTACCGCGGCGAACAACTGCGAGCGGGTGCCCTCGAGCGAATCCATGGCGCCCGCGCGGATCAGGCTCTCGATCATACGGCGGTTGAGGGAACTGAGGTCCACGTGCTCGCAGAATTCGTAAAGCGAAAGGAAGCGGCCCAGCTTTTCGCGCGCGGCGCGTATGGCCTCGACGGCATTGGGGCCGAGATTCTTGATGGCGCCCAGCCCGAAGCGAATGCCTTTGCCGTTGGGCGCAGTGCTATCGGGCGTGAAGCTCCAGTCGCTGGCGTTGACATCCGGTTGGAGCACGGTGATGCCCATCTCGCGGCACTCATTGATGTACTTCACGACCTTGGCCGTGTTGCCGGTTTCCGAAGTGAGCAGGGCGGCCATGAAATCCACCGGATAGTGCGCCTTCAAGTATGCGGTGACAAAAGCAAGATAGGCATACGCGGCGGAATGCGATTTGTTGAAGCCATAACCGGCGAACTGCTCCATCAGGTCGAAGATTTTTTCGATCTTCTTCTGCGGGAAGTTGCGCGCCAGGGCGCCCTTGATGAAACGCTCGCGCTGCGCGGCCATCTCTTCGGCCTTCTTCTTGCCCATGGCCCGGCGCAGGATGTCGGCCTCGCCCAGCGAGTAGCCCGCCAGGACGTTGGAAATCTGCATGACCTGCTCCTGGTAGACGATGACGCCATAGGTCTCTTCCAGGAGGGCCTTCAGCTCGGGCAGATCGTAGGCGACGGCTTTGCGGCCCAGTTTGCGCTCGATGAAGTCGTCGATCATGCCGCCTTGAATGGGGCCAGGGCGATAGAGCGCGTTCAGCGCGGTGAGATCCTCGATGCGGCTGGGATGGTAGCGGCGCAGGATGTCGCGCATGCCGGGCGATTCAAACTGGAAGATGCCGCTGGTGAGGGCTTTGGAAAAAATCTCGTAGGTGGCCGCATCGTCGAGCGGCAGTTCCTCGGGAACCAGATGGACACCGTGACGCCTCTCGATCAGCTTCAGTGCATCGTCGATGAGCGTGAGGGTAGTCAGGCCCAGGAAATCCATCTTGAGAAGCTGCAGCTTCTCGAGGCCGCTCATGTCGAACTGGGTGACGATTTCTTCCCGGTTGGTGCGGTAGAGCGGGACGAGGTCCTTGAGCGGCTGCGGTGAAATCACCACGCCGGCGGCATGCACGGAGCAGTTGCGCGCCATGCCTTCCAAACGCAACGCGACTTGCAAGATCTCGGTCACGCGCGGATCTTTGCGCTCCAGCTCGCCGAAGCCGGGCTCGGCTTTCATGGCGTCGCTGAGCGAGATGTTCAGGACGTTGGGCACCAGCTTGGTGATGCGCTCCACGTCGGCGTAACTCATGTCGAGGACGCGGCCTACGTCTTTGATGGCGGCGCGCGCAGCCATGGTATTGAAGGTGATGATCTGGGCTACCTGCTCGCGGCCGTATTTCTCGGTGACGTACTGTATGACTTCGCCGCGCCGGTTCATGCAGAAGTCGATGTCGATATCGGGCAGGCTGATGCGCTCGGGATTCAGGAAGCGCTCGAAGAGCAGGCCGTATTGCAGCGGATCGATATCGGTGATCTCCATGGCGTAGCCGACCAGGCTGCCGGCGGCCGAGCCGCGGCCAGGGCCCACGGGGATGGACTTCGATTTCGCGAAGCGGATGAAATCCCAGACGATCAGGAAGTATCCGGAGAAGCGCATCTTCTGGATCATCTGAATCTCTCGGTCGAGGCGTTCGGTGTATTCCGGGAGGTCGTGCTTGAGGCGACCGGCGGCGCGCAGAGCCTCCAGGCGCGGCCTGCGCTTTTCGAAACCCTGGCGCGCGATGTATTCGAAGTAGGTGTCGGTGGAATGCTCGGCCGGAACTTCGAATTTCGGGAACGGCTCTTTGATCTGTTCCAGCTTGACGTGGCAGCGCTCGGCGATCTGCCAGGTCCGGTCGACGGCGTCCTCCAGCCCGGTGAAGAGCTGGAGCATCTCGGCGCGCGATTTCAGATAGAAATCCGGCGTGTTCCAGCGCATGCGCGCGGGGTCGCTCATGGACTTGCCGGTTTGGATGCAGAGCAGGATTTCGTGGGCGCGGGCGTCATCGCGGCGCAGGTAGTGCGCGTCGTTGGTGGCCACAAGCGGGAGTCCTGTTTCCGATGACAGGCGGTGTAGCGCGGGCACGACGCGCTTGTCCTGATCGAGATGGTGGTCCTGGATTTCGAGGAAGAAGTTGCCTTTGCCGAACAGATCCGCGTAGGTGTAAGCGGTGCGGCGAGCTTCGTCGTAGCGGTCGGCCAGCAGGATTTCGGGGATGTCGCCGCGCAGGCAGGCGGACATGCCGATGAGGCCCTTGGCATGTTGCGCGAGCAGGTCCTTGTCGATGCGGGGCTTGTAGTAGAAGCCGTCCAGGAAAGCGGTGGAGACCAGGTTGATCAGGTTGCGATAGCCTTCCTGCGTTTCGCAGAGCAGGATCAGGTGATTGTAGCGGTCGGTGTCGGTGCGGGTTTTGTGGCCCTGTTGCGAGACGTAGACTTCGCAGCCGATGACCGGATGGACGCCTTTGGCTTTGGCGGTGTTGTAGAACTGCACGGCTCCGAAGAGGTTGCCGTGGTCGGTCATGGCGACGGCGGGCATTTTCTGCTCGACGACGGTGTCCATGAGCTGCCCGATTTCACAGGCGCCATCGAGCATGGAGTAATCGGTGTGGCAGTGCAGATGGACGAACGGGCTTTCCGGCATGGCCTTCCTTTTGATCGGACTGTGGGGAGGTGTTTCTATTTTACGACATTGGTTGCGTGGCGGCGGGGTGTTGGCGGATGGAGAGGCGTCTTCGTCTTTTGTTCGCCAAAATACCCCTATTTGAGGGCATGGCGCTACCCTCATATTTTGGCTTTGTTCGGTAATTTTTCATTTGTTTGGGTCGGCGAGGCGCGGCGGCGGGTGTTGGTGAGTGTTTTTGCGGTTGGCGTTGGTCTAGTGTCGGCTGATATTGATTGACTCATTGGGCGATTGATTTTGGAGCGGAGATCCTTCCCCGATTCCATTGTCCGCTGTGGGGAAAAGGATGCGTGCGAAACTGGCTTACAAGAGATTGATAGGAAAGGGGAAGGGGTTATTTGCCGATTTGTCACCGGCTGATCGGAGAAGTGATTCTTTGGGGGGACTCTCTGGAAACCAACTTGTACGAGGGGGTGATCCGCGAGGCGGCGTTTGGGGGAGCGGGGCGACGAGAGGCCGTCATTATATTCGTTCTCCCGAGTGGCCGACTCCCTGGACAAGTGCCCGTTTGCCGGCAATGCCGAGTGTCCGGTTAGGCGGGCTTTCCGGTATGGCCTTCCTTTGATCGCGACTCTGGGAGCGTGTTTCTATTTTACTGCACGGGGGCGATTGGCATCGCCATCGAGAAGACGTAAGGACTCCCGAAGCCTTATACTTTTGTAATCCACTCTACATTCGAATCCGGAAATATCGCGCAAATCCTTCGCGAATGCCTCGAAACCGGGACACCCAGCCGCTGGGAGGCGTTCATTGGGCTGGCGCAACCGGTGATCGCCACGGCCGTTTTTCGAACCATTACGCGCTGGGGACGCACTGATCGCTCCGTTGCCGACGATCTGATTCAGGATACCTTTGCCAGGCTCTGCGCGCACGACTTTCGCGCCCTGCGGAACTTTCGCGGCCGGGATTCCGCGGCTCTGAACGCATATTTAAGGGTGATCGCGTCATCGGTGGCGGCGGATCGCTTTCGTGCGGAACATGCGCCCGCCGTGTCTTTGGACGATCTCGAA
>JBEKUO010000083.1:0-15435 GCA_049514955.1 Bryobacteraceae bacterium
GATCACCGCTCCGGCGAGGTATTGGTGCAAGGCCAGCGCGCCGACCATGGCCAGCAGCGCGATGATGTCCACACCCGCGCGTCCCGCCGCCAGCGCGCGGACCACGGTGTATGTGAGGGGCAGCAAAGCCACGGCGGTCGCGGCCGCCCATGCGATATGCGCAATGCCCGGCTGCCCGGCCAGCCACGCTGCCGCGCCTGTGCAGAGGCCCACGACGGTTACTCCCAGGACCAGGCGTTGCGCTGTTTGAGATTGCGAGACCTGCTTATCCGGCATGTCTATTAGACAGTGTATCCGATGAGGCTGAAGTCCCGCTTGGAGAGAGCCGAGCAAAGCTCGCCTGCGCCGGCAGGAGTACCGGCGCGGCAGGCAAGAGTGCCTGCGCCACGATACTATAAGGTCATGACGGCCCGGCCCGCGTTTCACGTGATGGCGAAACCCACCGGCGCGGCCTGTAATTTGAATTGCGCCTACTGCTTCTTTCTGGCGAAGGAGGCACTGTATCCCGGCAGCACGTTCCGGATGTCCGATGAGGTGATGGAGGCTTACATTCGCCAGACCATCGAGGCGCACAACGCGCCGGAAATCACGATTGCCTGGCAGGGCGGCGAACCCACGCTGATGGGCATCGAGTTTTACCAGCGCGTCATGCATGCGGTGAAACGCTGGCAGAGGCCGGGAGTCAGAATTCTGCATACCATCCAGACCAACGGCATCCTTCTGAACCCCGCATGGTGCGAGTTTCTGCGCGAGAATCGTTTTCTAGTTGGCATCAGCCTGGATGGCCCGCGCGAATTGCACGATGCGTACCGGAAGGATAGAGGCGGCCGGGGCACATTCGATCGGGTCGTCAAAGCCGTCCGCCTCATGCAGCGGGAACACGTGGAGTTCAATGTGCTTTCGACCGTTAATGCCGTGAACGGCCGGCATGCGCGCGCCGTCTATCGCTTCTTTCGGGACGAACTGGGAGTCCGCCATCTCCAGTTCATCCCGATCGTGGACCGTATCAATGAGGACGGCCTCACGCTCCTGCAGCAGGGCGACACCGTCACTGACCGGTCCGTCGAGCCGGAGATCTACGGGCGGTTCCTGATCGAGATTTTCGACGAGTGGATACGGCGCGACGTCGGAAGTGTTTTTGTGAACACGATCGATGGCGTTCTCGCCGCATGGGTCTATGGGCGCTCGTCGCTCTGTGTCTTTCAACCGGCTTGCGGAGACGGCGTGGCACTGGAGCACAACGGCGACCTGTACTCTTGCGATCACTTTGTAGAGCCGAAGCACCTGCTCGGGAACATTTTGCAGACGCCTCTCGCCCAACTGGTGAATTCGGAACAGCAGCGCAGCTTTGGAGAGGACAAGCGCGACACGCTTCCACGGTATTGCCGCGAATGCAAATTTTTGTTCGCGTGTCAGGGCGAGTGCCCCAAGAACCGATTCCTCAGGACATTGGACGGCGAACCGGGATTGAACTATTTATGCGCGGGACTTAAGGCCTACTTCGAACATGTGGACCCGTACATGAGGACAATGGCGAATCTGCTGAGCCAGCACCGCCCGGCCAGCGGGATTATGGATATCCTGCGGACTGAAGAGCGAGGACTCGCGCGCGAGTTCGGCCGTGCGGGGCGCAATGACCTGTGCCCCTGCGGCAGTGGCAGCAAGTATAAGAAGTGTCACGGCCAGGCGGTTTAGAGCAGCGTGCTTGGCAGGCGGAAGCGCCTGCCCCACCTATTTGAACCGGCGCTTGTACACGAAGTTCAACCCCAACAGCCCGTTCTCTTCCCGCAACAGCACCGCCGACCACTTGCGGCTGAAGGCCCACTCCACCTGAATTACCAGCGGGTTCGTACTGGTTACGTCCGTGATGTAAGTGAACGTGATCTCCGGCGTCACTTGCTGCTCGACAGTGAGCCGCGCTTGCGCGGTGCTTTCCGCCCCGATCATATTGGTCACTGTGGGATCGATCTTCAGGCGTGTCACACCGAAAAAGCGCTGCAATCGCCCGGTGACCGGGCTGGCGATCGCCTGCCCCAGCAGGGCCGAGGCGCCCAACTGCTGCATGGATTGCGGCGAGGCGGGACTGGCAATGAGGGTCGCGTAGTCCGAGGTCGGGGAACGGCCGGTCGCCAGCAGCGCCAGGATGTCCCCCAACGGCATGGGCGGGTCCGAACGCGGCGTGAGATTCAGCTTGTTGATGGGCCCGGAGATGTTGAGGATCACGCTGATGCCGCGCGCCTTGGTCTCCAGATCCACGTTCAGCACCGGGTCGATTCTAACCGGATTGTAGAACGCGATGGAACCCTCGTTGATGGTGAACGTCGTGCCGAAGAAGACGATCTGGCCCTGCGTTACGTTGATGCGGCCAAGCAGCGAGGGATTGCTGCCCGTGCCGCGCAGCCGCAGGCTGGCTTCCACCTGCAGGCCTTGCGCCAGGGAACTCTCGAAGGTGATGTCGGGCGCGCTATCGATCTGCACATCGAAGTGCATATTCCCCAGCAGGCCGGTCTGCGCCGACGGCGTGCGCACCGGCTCGGCCGATTTGGCCAGAACAGAGCTGAAGTCGGAGTGCGGATTGAAGCCCGTGCGCAGAACCGTAATGCGGCCGGAGAGCATGCTGCTATCGCTCGCGCCGGTGAGATTCAGCGACGCGTTGGTCACCGTGCTGAAATCTTCCGGGAAGCGCACGCGCATCTCGTGTGCGGTGGCGTGCAGGCGAAACGCCACCACGTCGCCGCTGTAGCCCGCGAATCCGGAAAGGGTCACCTGCCCGCCGCCGCTTTCGCCCGAAAAACTTTGTATGGTGGCGCGGCTGCTGTCGAACAGGATCACGCCGTTGGCCTTGTACACACCCACCGGAATATCGGCAAGGTTCACGGTGGCGTCCTTGATATCCAACCGGCCGTTGACCAACGGCTGCGCCAGGGGGCCGCGAATGGTGACGCCGGTTTCCATGCTGCCCGCGCCGTAGATATCCTGGTTGAAGTCGGCGAGCGAGGCAAGGTCGAATCGCCCGCTGACATGCAGATCCAGGGGATTCTTCTGTTTCAGATTGACGGTTCCCGTTAGCGACAGGTCGGTCGAGCGTCCCACCAGCCGCGCGCTCTCGACCTTGGCGACGCCGTGCTCCAGGGTGATGACGATGGGCGCGGGGTTGTGCAGCGCCAGGCCGGCGCCCTTGGCCGCCAGGTCTCCGCCCGGCCCGAGCTGGAGGGTGGGCATGCGCAGTTCCGCCTTCCACAGATCCGGCTCGATCGCCGGGCCGTTGATCGACAGCGTGCCTTCGGCTGAACCCACGAGCTGCAGGCCGCCCGGCAGATTGCCGCCAGCCAGCCAGGCGCGCAGACGCGTAAGGTCGAGGCCCTTGAAGCTGATCTGCGCACCGCCCGGATAATCGTCAGCCAGGCGCCACTTGCCATCTCCCTGGATGATCGAGCCGGCCAGCTCGGAATCGAAATGCGCCACCAGATCGGCGCCCTTGGTCGTGGCCGTGAGAGTCACATCGCGCAACGGCTGATCGTTGATCCGCAAGCCGCGCGCGTGCAGCGAGCCGTTGAGATTGGTGACGTGGAAGCCGGGTTGGCCGGGCTTGGCCGGCGCGACCTCCACCAGGCCGGCGAAATGCACTTCGGCGCTTCCGTGGATGCCGGGGTATTCCCGGCGAATCGTCTGAAACTCGTTCAGCGGCATCTCGTTGCTTTGCACCTGGAAGCGTAGCTGCCCATTCCCGAAGTTGCCGGGCTGGTGTTCGTAATGCGCCTGGAGCTTCAACTGCTTGCCGCCGGCGGCCAGTTGCGCGTTGGTCATCTCGATGGTTCTGCCGGAATAATTCACCGTTCCGGTGAACCGGTCAAAGGGTTCGGCGTCGATCGCGCCGTGCGTGGCAGTGAACGTGGCATCGATGCGCGGGTCGCCGAACGTTCCCGCGATTTTGCCATCCGCGTCGATAGTTCCCTCGACCGGAAAGCCCTTCACGTCCGCCATCGCCAGCAAATCGGCCGCCGGGGCGTTGTGGATGGAACCCGCGGCCGAGATCGCGCCGGCGTCCTCCACGCGCCAATCGCGCATGCCCAGCGAGCCTGAACCCAGCACGCGCAACGCGCCGCTCTGGACGCTGCCATTCCGCACGCTAAGCCCCGTCGAGGCCAGTTCCACATCCCCGCTCAGTGCATCGAATGTGCGGCCGGACCATACAACATTGGTGGCTCTGCCGCGGCCGGAGATGTGCGGATCGTCCAGCCTGCCGGAGATCGTGCCGTCGAAGATGGTTTCCCCATTCCGCAGTTTCACCGGCAGCGACTGAATATCGAAGGCCGGTAGCGCGTCGTCCAGATTTCGGGAATCGACGTGAACTTCGAGCCGCCGTCCCAGAACGCCGGAGAAATCCACGCGCGTGGAGGGCAGCGTGAGGAAGGAGCGCCCCAGTTCGAGCGCCTCGCTCGCGCCATCGTAAGTGGCATCGATCGCGCCGTGTACGGGTGCGCCCGCGCCGGCCGGCGCAATCGCCATGTGGGCTCGGAGCTGCAACGTGCTCGTATGGCCCAGCGAGACGCTCAGCTCGACCGGTCCGGAAGACGCTCCGTCCCAGGGCACGCTCTGGCCGTTGTAGACGCGCATCATGTGACGCACGTCGAAGCCCTCGACCTCGCCTTCGACCCGGACGCGCTTGAGGTCCGCAAGCTGCGCCTTCCCTACGAAGGAGCCGCCCATCAACTCCAGGCGAATGCCGGTGGCCTCCAGCGTCTTCTGCCGCAGCACCACGGTTTCCATCCGGCCGCTCAAGGGAATTGGTTCGAGATTTCCGCTCGTGAGGGTGGCACTTGCCAGGCCCGAAAGCCGCATACCGGTTACTTGTACCTGGCGCGGGTCGATCTTCACGGCGCCATCGGCATTGAAGTCGCGCAAGATGAAGTGCGGGTCCGGCTGGAACGACAACCCCGCGGCGTGTAGCGAGCCCGTCGCCAGGTAATCCGCGACACCGCGAAAACGGATACTGCCCGCCAGAGTCACCGGCCCCGCCAGTCGCGTGCGCCCCGCCAGCGTACGGTTGAGTTCCGCCAGCGCTATGCGCGCTTTGTAGGCGAACGATCCCGACAAAGACACGAGGCTGTCGATGCTGCCCGAGAACTCGGCTTGCGATTGTGCAGTGGCCACGCGCGCGGAATCGATCCGGATGCGGTTGCGCTCCACTGCCAGTTCCAGGCGCACATCGAGAGGCACGGGCCGGAAGGCGCCCCACTTAAAATCGGCGGGCGCCACCGACACCTGCCCGCGATACCGTGGGCCGGCCTTATCATATGTGAACTGTGCGCGCAGATTGCGGCCGCTCGCGGCGAAAGGCGTTTTACCCCGGCCCGCGACCTCGAAGCTTCCATCCTGAACGCCGAAGCGGCCGATGGCCAGATCGAGAATCGTTTCAACCGTGCCTTTTCCCGCCCGGCTGACCTTCGGCGCCGGCACGTTGGTGCGCCCATCCGGGTAAAGAATCAGGTAAACCTGTGGATGCCGCACGTCCAGGTACTGCACATCCACGGCGCGCTCCACGAGCGAAACGATCTTGATGCCCACCACGATGGAATCCGCCCGCAGCAGCGGCGGAGAGTCCGGCGGCTCGTTGCCATGCAGCACAAATCCATCCACCTCGGCGCGCAGCCGCTCCCAGTCGAACTGGAATGCGCCGATCTCCGCACGTCCGCCGGTGGCCTTCTCCACTTCCGCCACCATGCGCTGCCGGATCTTTTCGCGCAGCCAGGCGCTGCGCAGGACCAGGATAAGGCCCGCCGCAGCAAACAGCGCGAGCACCACCAAGCCGGCCGCCGCGATCCAAATCCTGCGCGCGCGCCGGCTCATCGGAAGACCTCGTCATGGTAGACGATGGGCGTGCGCCGGCGGGCTTCCTTCAGCCATCGCTCCGCATCCTGGTCGGCAGCCTGGCCGATGAGCGTCTGCTCGATGCTGTCGCGGTAATCGTCGAGCGAGGAGGGTTTGCCGGGATGCGCCCGATCGAGAGCCGGGCGCGTGTGCTCGTTGAAGTAGTTCCGAATTTCTTCGTCGCTAATCTGTATGCCCGGCCGGAAACGCATATCGATGAAGCGCACCAGGGTCAATTGCCAGAGCAGCCTGGTCTTCAGGTCGTCTTCGTCGATGCCGTATTCGGCAAGCGCGCGGCGGTAAGCGGCTTCATCGGGATAGCGGCTCTTCAGTTCCTTGAGCGCCGCGTCCGCTTCCGCGGAGGAGGGGAGCAAGTAGCGGCTGGCTTCCAGCTCGCTGCGCACCAGCCTTTGGTCCACCATACGGTCGGCGGTCTTGCGCTTGTTTTCCGGGCTGAAATCCGGCTTGTCGCCGTTCAGCAGAGCCGTGATGCGGATTTCGCGGTCGAGATCCACTTCGGTGATGACGCGATTGCCGACCGATACGGCTATGCGATCGATAATGTCGGCATGCGCGGCGTGAAGGGCCAGATAAAGGAGGGCGCAGCGGGCAATTAGTCGTGGCGCACGCTTCAGCGTGCCGCCCAGAAGCCCACTGAAGATAGCCGAGCAAAGCTCGCCTGCGCGGGCAGGAGTGCCCGCGCGGCAGGCAGGAGTGCCTGCGCCACGGTTCGGTTGGCAGGCGAAAGCGCCTGCCCCACGCGCCTTTAGAGTCTCGTCTGCACCTTCCATGGGCATATATCAGAACGTCTGGCCTATCGAAAAAAAGAATTGAAAGTGACTGATGCCCTGCGCCACGCAGCGGTCGATCTGGCCGGCTGGCGGCGAACACGGCGTGACTCCGGCGTTAAGCAAGTCCGTGAAACTGCCCTGAAAGCCGAAGAAGCGGGGCGGATTGATGCTATATGCCAGGTCCAGCCGCACCGGCCCAATCGGGGTGCGGTAGCGCACCCCAAATCCTACCGCGTGGTTCATGTAATTGAAATCGGAAAGCCCGTGCTGGTCCGTGCGGAAGGAGATATTCGACACGCTGCTATAGACATTCCCCATATCGTGAAAGAGCACGCCGCCGATGTTCTCGCCGAGCAGCGGGAAGCGTAACTCGGTCTGGTTCATCAGCAGGGCGGTGCCCCCCAGCGGGAATCCAGTGGCTGTGTCGCGCGGGCCGGCCTGCAGATCCGGGAAACCCCGCTCGGTATTGGCGCCGCCCGAAAAGAAGTGCTCGGGCAGGGGGATAGCCGTCAAAGGGTTTTCGGTTCCATGGAGCGGATGCACGATGCCGAAGGTTGTGCTGCGGGCAAGCACGTACTTGCGGCCGATCGGGTGATAGGTCGAGTTGCGCCCCAGAAAGCGGCCGAAGGTGAGCTCGGAACCCAATCCCTTCGGCGCCACTGCGATATCCAGCGTGTTGTAGATGCCTTTGTGGGTCTCGATGGGATCGTCGCGGCGATCCTGCACCATGCTCCAGGAGCCTTCCCCTACGCGATCCGGCTGGGAGAAAAGGGGAACCAGCAGCGGAGAGATCTTCAAAGTGGACTGGTCGACCGTGACGTGCCGGTAGGTATACCGGTATAGGAACGTAATCGACTTCGAAAGCCGCTGCGAGAGCTGCACGGAAGCTTCCTCGCGCTGCGCGGTGAAGGTACGCACGTCCTTACTGTTGTCGTAGAGCACGATGAACGACAGAGTAAGATTCGGGTTATTGTGCACGCGCGGGGCGGTATAGTTGATGGTCGCGCGCTGCTCCAGGGTGGACACGCGTCCCTGCAAACTGAGGCTGTGGCCCAGCCCCCAAAGATCCAGGCGCGAAACGCCCAAGGAAAAGTCCGGCGCAAAACCCGTCTGGCCCTGTGGGGCTTCCAGGCACTGGGTGCATCCGCCGATCCGCGCGAATTCGGCGCCGAAGCCGGTGGCGATCGAATACCTGCCCGCCTCCTCCATGTCGAAAAGCACGTATTTCTGGCCGGTGTCGCCGTCGGGATTCTGGATGGCGGTATCCACACGCGCGAAAACGCCCAGGTCGTACAGGTGGTGCTGCGTGTCGCGCATGGCGGTGGGCGATAGCGGGTCCCCCGGCTTCAGTTCCAGGTTGCTCTCCACCAGGCTGCGCCGGGTGCCTTCCAACCCGCTGATCAGAATGTCGCGCACGAACTGCTGCTCCCCTTCGTGGATGGTGAACTTCAGATCCACCTCGTGCGGCTGAGATGCCGGCTTGGAACTCCATTCAAAAGTGGCATTCGGAAAGCCTTTCGCGGAGTATTGTTCCAGGATGCCGTCGCGATCGATGGCCACGCTGTATTCGCTGAAGGGCTGTCCTTCGACGGAGCTCAGTTGCGAGAGCACCTGGGTTTTATCGAGTTTGGCGATGCCCTCCACCTCCAGAGTATGAATGACGTACTGCGGCCCTTCGTGGATTTCGATGAAAACGGCCAGATCGCCGGCCTTGCCTTTATATGCGTCCACGATCTTGTGCGTGACCGCGACGTCGCGAAATCCGTTGGATTGGTAGAGGCTGCCGATGGCGTCTTCGTCCCGCCGAAGCATGGACTCGCTGTAGCGGCCGTGCCGGAATTGCAGAAACGACGCCTTCATCAGGATCATGCGCTCCCGTATGGCGCCCGTGTTGAAATACCGGTTGCCCTGAATGCCGATCGATACGAGTTTGTGGCGCGCGCCCGGATTGATGAGGTAGTCGATGGAGGCCTTGTCGTCCACGATACGCTGCCGCTTGAACTCTACTTCGGCATCGAAGTACCCTTCCGATTGAAAGTAATCGCGCAGGTTGCGCGCTCCCTCGATCAAGAGGGTCTCGTCCAGCGTGTGCTCCTCGAAAATCGGAACATAACTCCGCAGTTTGCCTTGTGAGAGTTTGACGCCCACCGCGTTCACCTGGACCTGCGGTCCGGCGTCGATGTCCAGCGCGGGGCGGCTGCGATTGGTATCCGCATCGTATTCCATGGCCTTCAAGGAGACCCGCGCCTCCAGCCGCCCCTGCTTCTCGTAGCGGGACCGCACGCCGTCCAGCGCTTTGCGCACGCGCTGCTGGGTAACCGTTCGCCAGCCTCCGATCAGCCAGCGGCGCAAGTGCGCGGCCTTGAGAATCTCCTGCCCCGGCATTTTAGCGTCGCCGGTAATCGAAGGAGTGGTGAAACGCGCGCGCCTGCCGGACACCACCACGTACCGTACGCTCACCTGCTGGGTCTTCGGATCGTAGGTCACTTCCGGCCGAATCTGGCTCTCATACAGGCCGTTCGCCTCCAGCAGCCTCTGCATGTCGGTCTGTGCCGGAGCGATTTCGCTCTCGATGAACGGTTGGCCAAGGGTCAGGCGCGTGGCGTTGACCAGTTGGCCGCGGTTGGGCGGATCGGAAGTATGGCCCTGCACGGCCACGTTGCCGATGAACCAACTGTTCTTTGTGAGAATTCGTACCGTGACGTCCGCGCCCGCCGGCTGGGCATCCACCTGAATATCTTCGTAGTCGCCGGTGGCATACAGCCGCTCGATCGCGGCGTGCACATCCGCCATGCGCAGGGGCGCGCCCTTCTTGAGCGGGAAAATGGCGTTGAGTTCCCCTGGGGCGAGGGGTTGTTCGGGAGGGACGAACTGTATATCGGCGATACGCAGGCCTTCGTACTTCGCCGTTTGCGCCCATACAACTTGTGCGCAGGCCAGCAGAGACATAGTCAGACAGCGGGCGAAGCGCGAGCGCACCTCACCCATCATAACTGAGGCGTAATCGGTGGGGCAGGCGCTTTCGCCTGCCAACTGATTTTCTTCACACAATAGAGCGAGCGTCATCTTGATAACATCGATTCCAGAGTGACCTCCGCCGAAAAAGAGCGCTACTCCCGCCAGATCCTCCTTTCAGGCCTGGGAGAAGCCGGCCAGGAGCGCCTGCTGCACGCGCATGCCGCCATCGTGGGCTGCGGCGCCCTGGGCAGCTTTCAGGCAGGCGCATTGGCCCGTGCGGGCGTCGGCCGGCTCACCATCATCGACCGCGATTACGTGGAGCCCAGCAATTTGCAGCGGCAGTGGCTGTTTGAAGAGTCCGACGCCACCGAGGCGCTCCCCAAGGCCGTGGCGGCCGAGCGGCGGCTGGCGCGCATCAATTCCTCCGTGCAGGCCCGCGGTATCGTGGCGGATGTAACGCCCGCCAATATCGCCGAGCTCTTGGGCGATGTCGAATTGATTCTGGACGGCACGGATAACTTCGAGACCCGCTACTTGCTGAACGATTTCGCCGTGAGCCGGGGGATCCCCTGGATCTACGGCGCGGCGGTGGGTAGCTACGGCCTCACCATGCCGGTGATTCCGGGGCGTACGGGATGCTTCCGCTGCGTGTATCCCGACCCGCCCGGCGGCGCTCAGCCCACCTGTGAAACGGCCGGCGTGTTGAACTCCATTACGGCGGTGATCGGCGCTTTGCAGACGGCGGACGCTCTCAAGATTCTGGCCGGCCGCGGTGAGTGCGTGCGCCCACGCATCACCACCGTGGACGTGTGGGAGGGCGGTATCCGGCAGATCGAGCAGCCCGCGCCGGATCCCGGCTGTCCGGCCTGCGGCGCGCGCGAGTTCGTGTACCTGGAAGGCCTGCGCCGCGCGCCGGTCAGCTTGTGCGGGCGCAACGCCGTGCAGATCCACGAGCGGTCCCGGCCGCTCGATCTGACCCGATTGAAAGCCGCGCTGCTGCCTTTGGGCGAAGTTCGCGCCAACGAATTCGCGCTGCGCTTCTTCCCCGCCCCTTACGAGCTGACCATATTTCCGGACGGCCGCGCCATTATCAAGGGAACCACGGATATCGGTGTGGCGCGCAGCCTCTACGCGAAATATGTAGGGATCTGATGCCATCCGTCGACAGGCTGCCCAAAACTTGTCTGTCCGGCATGCGTTCAGGCGTTCCGATCTGGGAACTACCCGATCTGGAACCTGTGGGCGTGCCGATTCGGACCACGGATACAACGCCTCGACCGTAATCGACAGCGGGGCCCCGGCCGGTCCGAGTACCGGTGCGAGCCGCTGAATCGAGTGCACTGGTCGCCCAGCGCGGCGGGCAGCGATATGGATGCGTGGATTTGACGTGACAAACTGTCGATTCGCGGTCACAGTCTCCGCAGGAATGACAGGGCTTCTTGCTATCAATGAGATACATGGGTTCGGGTCGGCAGGAGAAAATACCGGGCGCGCTATTTTGTAGGGTAGAAGGCGCTGGCGAGGATGCTCGGCCGGGGTCCGCTGAGGAGCCGCAGGCAGCCTGCTGTAAGGATTTGTGAATAATCTCTCGCCCTTCGGGCATCGTGGGACCTGAACGCTTGGCGTACGTCTCTCACAACGGATGTTCGGTCGGAAGCGTGCATCTGTTCTGGGTGCTATCGGTTTTGGCGAGATCGGCCGATAGAGGGAAGGGCCGAATAGAGGGATGGAGATCACAATAGCGGTCTAAGATGAATAAAATAAAAGACCTTAGTGAAAGGAAGGCAGGCTCAGGGTAGTTGCGTTCCTGCAAAAAGGTCTCCTCAAGCTTGGAAAAAAGGGACACGCAATGATATCATTACCTTTTCGGTGTAGGAATATCATGAAGCAAACTGCGAGCGCGCCTGCTCCAGCACTCATGCTGAGCCCGGAAGCAGCGAAACTGGTTGCGGAGATTAAGGAAAACCTGCCGTACGCGGCGGAGTGGTTGAGAACGCCACATGAGCTCCTCGGTGGCAACACGCCCGAGCAGCGGCTACTCGCGGATGATGTCGAGCCGGTTCGCAATTTGTTCGTGTCGATCCTTTACATCGGGATAACTTGAACGTTGCGAATTGCTCCCGGCTGAACCGCACCAACCTCGTAGGCACGTGGTATCGGGCAACGCCGCCACGGTTCCTCTCCGACGCGATCGCTACACATCATACAATCAGCGAGAGGAGCCGCTTCTCGCCCGCCACGAAGCTGAGCCCCGGCTTTGAGATCCTCTACCTCGCCGAGAATCAACTGACCGCGATGTATGAGGTCGGCGCTCTCTTCGGCTCCGCAGCATCGTCAGGGGGTGTTATCCCTAATCCCGGTCTCCCGATTGTCGTTCTCCCGATATCCATCAATCTGACGAGCATTGAGGACTTGACGAAAGCAACCGAGGCGCTGCAGATAGAGACAAATGCTCAAGAGTTGACCGGCGACTGGCGAGGCTTTCATCAGCGACCAGCATTAGGATCTACTCTGTCACCCCACACTGGCAAGGCTCCAACCCAGCAGCTTGGCGAAGAACTGTTCCGGCTGGGTAGCTGCCATGGCTTCATCAGCTTCTCCGCGAGATTGCCCGACTATAAAATCCTCGGAGTATTCCCCCAGCGGCTGCGAACTTCGACCAATACCGTCTGCTACTACTATACGGACGAGATCGGACAACAGCGAACCATCCACCTGCACTGAACGAAGGCGATCCAGCGGTACCTTGCAGCAGGATCCGGACGTACGGGACGGCGGCATACGACGGATCGCACAACCCGCGCCGGACCCCGGCTGCGCGGCCGGGCATTCGCCGCCGTGTGTCTTAATCAGAGCCGTGGGGCAGCCAATCTGGTGCGGGAGGGCGGGGCCGCGCGGCCGCTCATCCGCAGGCTTTCGGTCATCTGCGGGCAAGATTGCTCCCTACACCTCACGGCTTGACGCCTTGTTTGTACTTGCCGAAGCCGAACGGGAGGGGGTGGTATTCGCCCACCAGGTCCACATTGGTTTTGGCGGGGACCTCCAGGCCGAGCGCCCAATAGCAGGCGTTCACGATCATGCGGCGGACGCCCTCGCTCGACAAGTCCTGGGAGGCGCCCATGGTAGTGGTAAAGACACGCGCGGTTCTGCCTTGGGCGCCGGTATAGCTTTTGACCCACGCGATCGGCAGCATGGGATCGTTTGCCTTGCCCGGCGCGGGCGGATCGTCCGGATGCATGCCGTCGACCACTTGGCCGAGCACCAGCGGACGGCTGTCGCCGGGGAGTGGCAGGCGCACCGCGTAGACGTCGGTGGGGCCCCAGATATCGCCGTCGTGAATGCCCCGCAGGATGGGGTGATTGCGCTCGCCCTCCACAAGGATGCCGCGGGTGCTCTGCTTGCCATGCTGGCCGTGATGGTCGATCCAGGTCTCGCCCAACACTTGTCTCCCGAAGCCGCCGTCCCATTCCTTGCTGTTCCAACTGTAGCGGGCGTAGGTCGGGCTGCTCTTGATATCGAAGGCGTGCGTGGCGGTGCGCAGGCCGACGATGGGGCGGCCGGATTCCACGTAATCCACGATGTGCTTCATCTGGCTGTCGGGCAGATCGCGGAAGCGGACCAGCAGCACCACCAGGTCGGCGGAATCCAGCGCTTCGAGTCCCGGAATGTTGGTGTGCAAGTCGGGCTTGATAGCGCCGTCCTGGGGGTCGATGGCGAACAGGACTGTACACTCGAAGCCATGCCGCGTGGACAGGATCTTGGCCAACTGTGGCAAGCCTTCTTCGGAGCGATACTCGTCGTCGCCGCTGACCAGCACGATGCGCTGGCGGTGGGCAGGGCTGGCGGCGTGCAATTGTGCGGCGAGCGCCGCGGCGAGGAAGAGAGCAAACCAGGGGCTTCCCATCATCGGACGAATATAAGGTAAACCGTCATCGCCAAGCCGAGGACCGCCAGAATCAGGGCGATGACTACAGCCATGGTGGCCGGCCTCTCCGCTAGCGCGGCGTTGCTCTTCATGGCACGCACAAACTGGAGATGCTGCACCGCGGAGAGCACGTTTACCGCGACTCCGATGAGGATCAGGGCGGTGCCCACCCACAGGGTGAAATGCGCGGAGCGAATCGTCAGCGGGTGCTGGCTGAATTCGATTTCACGCAAGAACAGGCCGAAGCGCGCCACCACGAAGCCGAATCCCATCAGCGCCAGGCCGGTGCGGATCCATGCCAGAAAGGTGCGCTCGGCGGCGAGGTAGATGCGCGGATCCTGGTAGGCAGGGGTGGTTTCGGGTTGCGCCACAGTCAACTCACCGGGACGGCGCGGAGGGGGCCTTCCGCCAGGTCGATCCACCGATCTCCGCGCGTATTCCGCACGAACACGGTGCGCTCCACGCGAAAGCTGCGGGGCCCGCGGAAATCGCGCCAACGGCGAGAGGCTAGCTCGATCAGCGGCGCCACGTGGCCAGGCTCCAGTTCCTGCGCCAGAGTGAGATGGGGGTGATAAGGATACGGCTCGTCGTAGTGTAGCGCGCCCTGGTTGAAGGTCCGATGCATTTCCCGCAGTTGCGCCGTACCGCGTTCCACGCTGATGTAGATTACGTCGGAGGCCGGAAAAATCTCGATGTGCCCCAACTCAATATCGAACGGCGGGAATCCCGCCACGGTGGCACGGGCTTCCTCTATGACTGCCTCGGGGGACACTGGCAGCGGCCGTGGCGGAAGCACGCTGATGTGGGCGTGCGGATTGCAGCCGGGGACCATCTCGAGGCGCAGCTCATCCAAAAAACTGCCCAGCGGATCGGGTACGTAGACGACCAACGCGTATAAGTTCGGCGGTTCTCCGCCCGGCGGCGGACGCACCCCTTCCGGATCGAAACCCATCGTCCCCTATGACAGCCTGCACTGTGATTATGGCACATTGCACGCCCGGCGACCTGCTAACCTCAGAGGAAGAAATGCCAGATACGGTCAATCGCAATCCGCTGCTTGAGCTGCCCTTCAGAGTTCCCTTCGACCAGATCCGGGCCGAGCATGTCCAGCCCGCCGTGGAGGAACTCTTGCGCGAGGCGCGGCAACGGATCGATGCCCTGGCGGCCGATCCGCAACCGCGCACGTTTGACAACACCCTGGCGGCCTTGGACACGATCACCGAGCCGTTGGATGAGGCCATGGCGGTGGTGCGGCATTTGGAATCGGTGGCCACCTATCCTGAATTGCGGGCGGCCTACAATGCGGTGCAGCCGGAGGTAGCCGCGTTTTATTCGGGGATTCCGCTGCACGCCGGCTTGTGGCAGGCGATCCAGACTTATTCGAAAACGGAGGAAGCCGGCGCGCTGGCGGGCGCACGGCGGCGCTTCCTGACGAAGACCGTGGATACGTTCCGGCGGCACGGCGCGGATCTGGATGCGGCCGGCAAGGCGCGGCTGGAGGCCATCGACATTGAACTGGCCACGGTCACCACCAAGTTTTCCGAGAACGTGCTCGATGCGACTAACGCCTTCGAATTGGTGATTGCCGAGGAAGCCGGCCTGGCGGGCTTGCCGCCATCGGCAGTCGCTGGGGCGCGCGAGAGCGCCTCGCAAAAAGGACTGGCTGGCTGGCGATTCACCTTGCAGGCGCCCAGTTATACGCCGGTGATGACGTATCTGAACGACGGCGATATCCGCCAGAAGCTGTATCAGGCCTACGTCACGCGGGCCAGCGGCGGCGCACATGACAACCGGACGCTGCTCGGCCGCATTCTGGAGTTGCGCCACGCTAAAGCCGAGCTGCTGGGCTTCCGCAATTTCGCAGACTTCGTGCTGCACGATCGCATGGCG
>JBEKUO010000084.1:0-15433 GCA_049514955.1 Bryobacteraceae bacterium
AAAAGTGAAACTGATCGTGTGGAATGTTGCGCGCATATGTCACAGCGAAGGCGGCGCCGCCCTGACGTCGCCCCGCCCGACCGGCGCGCTGAATATAATTCGCAGCGGTTGGCGGTACATTGCGCAGGAATACAGCCTTTAGGCTACCCACATCGACACCGAGTTCAAATGTCGTGGAGCTAGAAAGCACATTCACATCACCGGCCCTGAATTGATGCTGGTACTGTCTACCTACTTTGTTTTCGAGTTGCGCTGTGTGTTCCCGGACATCTAGTGGGAGAGGCGGCGTATGACGAAGCCTATGATAGGAATGGTGCTCTGACCAATGCTGCTCTATCTCCTCCTTGGAACGGAGTGTCACATGGCCCGAGCATGTCGGCGTTGGACATGCCTCGCCGAAAGGAAACACGGTAAAACGCCCACATCGATCACACAGGAACCAAGTACGGCGAGTGGAGAAGAGGATGCGCTCGTAAGGCAACTGGTACTCGCCCGGGTATGCGAGTCGAGATAGGACACCGATCGACAAGAAAGCATCCCAGATACATGTCATCCATGATTCCAGAGCGGCAGCATCACGGTTGCGATCACATCTAAGTGCGCGCTCAAGAATGCCGAGATTACGGTTGCGACTAACTGCGACGCTTCTCGATCGCTGCGGGGCGAGGTACGGGTTCCATCGATGAATTTGACGCCCGCCCTGGCTTGCCTGTTCGCTGAGGTGACATGTCGCCATCATCGCACCTGGTCCCAAATCGCGCAACGTAACTTGTTCCGGCAGCGTTATGGCCCGACGCTGGAGAAAGAATCCGAGGAGGTGTTGAATAACAGCTTCCGCCCTCTGCGCATCAGGCTCATATAGCCACGGAAGGCGAGACCTTAATTCTTCGCGCTCGTATTCGCTAAGGTCCGTCACAACTGCGCCAAGAGCGAGCGCCGAGAGAGTGTCGCGGCGGCGCGGCGACGCTGTCGCGTGTTCGAGCAACGCGATCAGGGACTCCCGTTTTAGATTTGCGTAATCCTGTTGAAGGAGGCGTGAGATCGGCTTAACGTCTGTTTTGCACTCACCATCGTCGTTGGTAACACGTACGGCTACAAACGGCTGTCGCTGGATAATTTGCCGGAATCGGGACCCGACATCAGTTACGGTCGCCCCTTGATAGTCGTTGGCAGCGTCCACTTGCTCAACAGATTCCAGCAGCGGTCGCATGTACTGTGTCTCCGCCGCAGTCCGCGCTAGGTATGGCGCATAGTGCGCAGCTCGCTGGCGGCTGTCTGAAAAGACGAGAAGGTTGCGACCGTCTGCCGGCTTTCGAGGATTTGCCCCAGGCAGAGCTCTAATTACTGCTTCACCGAGAACTGCTGTGGCAGCATCTTCGTACGACCGCATGTCACGGAGCACACTGGGATATGGCTGAGCCGTGCCACCGCAATTTGGGCAGGTTTTGAGATTTCCATCTCCATCTGCACCAAGTGCAACCAGGTGCACATAGTCGGGGTTGTTACAGCACGTCCCTTCGCTCTCAAGGAGGGCGCCGCAATGGACGCAGAGAATGGCTTCGGAATGCTGCTCGTCATCTTCGTCCTCCCCAAAGGTTCGGAGCCATGTCAAGACGACTGGCCGCAACGTCGGCTGCATGTTCCCCTGCCAATGGCCTGCAGAATCCACGTAGATCCTGACACTGGGAATACCGCAGTGGGCACAGGTGGCGAGGGGAATCAAAAGTGCGCCACAACCTTCTTCAGGGCAGGTACGCCGATCTTCAAGCACGAGGCGCGACCACTGGGTATCCGGGTGGCTACGGCGGCCAGGACATGCGCTGGAAAGACATACCGCCCCGCCCATGAGACCTCGGAAGAACAAGTGGTAGCGACCCGGTACTAATGGTGGCGTCCTGGAGTCTGGAGTTGCGTGGGCACCCAAGATGACGAGCCATTCAACCACTAGCACCGCGCCTGGCTCCCTTGTATGGAACAGCATTTCTGCTGCATCTGGTAGAGAAACTGGCTGGTCGGAGCAGGCCTTGTGCAGCCTGGCAATTTCGGAATTCTCTCGCAACCAGGCGTACAGCATCTCCGGCACGGAGTTTCGGTCGAGTACATGCTGCCCGCAAGGAATCCGGCTCCCCATGACCATGGACCGCATTTCGGAGACATCTTCCAGCGCATGAATCCAGTTTCGGAGAGCGAATTCATCTGGAACGACACGGGAATAGTCGGCGAGTTGCCTCTCAGGGGTGCCGCCGCCGGCAAGTACCCTGCTCCCCAGCAAGATGTCCGCCGGATCGAAGTGCTTGCCGGTAAGCGCTGTCGCGAATTCACTCACCGCGCAAGCGCCTTTTTCGTCACCCAGAGTTGCGCTCGTGAGAATGAACTGGAGGCTGCATCGATGGTAACGTTCCTGGAGTCGGCGCATGAGAAATCCAACGTCAATTCCCTGAGCACCCGTATACGTGTGGGCCTCGTCCAGCACGACGAACCTCAGTCGTTCCTGGTGAAAAATCTCAGCGTCGCGCGGGCGAAGGAGCAGGTACTCCAACATCGCGAAATTCGTTAGCAGAATGTGGGGAGGTCTACTTCGAATCTCCTCGCGGGTAATTCGCTCATTCGGAAGGCGTGTACTCCTCTCCTCTTCGCTTAGTTCGCGTTCATCTTCAGCAGTATCGCCTGTGTATCTGCCAAACGTGATAGCCGAAATGTTCCGCAGCAGTTCTCTCATGCGATCAAGCTGATCGTTCGCCAGCGCGTTCATTGGGTATACGACTATCGCCCGGACCCCTGGGCCGGGATTCCGAGCGGCGTCATCCAGAAGCGGCAATAGGAAACACTCGGTCTTGCCACTGCCTGTTCCAGTAGCAACAATCACATTCCGTCCGCTTTGGACCAAGCGCACGCTCGCAACCTGGTGAGTATAAAGAGGACGATCAATATCCAATCCTGAAGTCCCGAGTTGCCGAAGCGAACCGTGTAAGTACGGAGGCTCGCCGCGTTCGAGAAGCGCGCGGATGGATAAATCGCCTTCGTAGGAGGGTATCGCGCTCAGGAGAGGCTCACGTGAAAACACGTTCGAGCCATCCAGTTCCCTGAGAAACTGTTCTCGCAATCCGCGTTCCGAATCGGCGATGAAGTTGGCCGTAAATAGGTACCTTCGTAGAGTAGACGAAATTGAGCCTACAAACTCTCGGAGGTTAATCTCTCTCATCGCAGAACTCCCCCAAGTCGCCGAATCATTTCCGCTTCTATGTCGGCATCTGTCAAAACGTAGTAGTCTGTCCACGACATGCGTGCGGGATAGGGGCGAAGATCTGCATGACCGTCTCGGACATATCCCGGAGTCGGCACTATGCGGCAGTCGTCAAGCAGACTCTGCAGCGCAGCAACGTGAGTTGGAGCGATCACCCGTCGCGCAAATCGGCTAACAACATCGAAATCCAAACGCACAAGCCGATGGGCGCGCGCCTGCGGGCAAACGCCCAGGGGACAACGAAACTCGAAGACACTGGTACCATTGCAGCGAGTTGTTCCGAGTGGGAACGCACCACACCCAATGCATCTAATCTGCCAGTCCAATTCTGCGCGCTGCCAGGGCTCAAGGTAACGTCTCGCTGCGGCCTCCAGAGTAGAGCCAGGGGCGACAGCGTCCAGCAAGTGCTTAAGTGCGACGCGGCCGCGCACTTGTTTCTGAAAGCGATCGTCGGCAGACAGTGGGCTGGCATCCCGAAGGTACACATTCGAAAAGAGCGCTACGTTAGATCGCGGCCGCATGGGCACCTATTTCATACGTAAAGCGGAGCTTCTCGTAAGCTGCTTGTGCGCCGCTGCCGCCGCGCGCGTCACTCTGTGCCTTGCAATGAAGGACGAGATCTGCATCAATCCCGCATGAGACTTCGATGCGTTCCCGGTCGAACCCAAGTGTTGGAGTTACCAACGTCAGTACAGGCTCGACCTCCCCACCACCGTTCGAGGAAACGATCGGAATCTCAGCGTGAGCAGAATCTTCGACAAGGGCAAGAGACACAGCCGTACGCGCCCGTTCGGGTTTGGCTCCTGCACACAGCATGGGGTGGAAGGTGCCATCGCTTAGAACAACGCCGAGGTTCTCGGCCAGAACATAGTCTCCGGGATACTGGTCAAGCACCGCGGCCCCGAAAGCGATGTCCCATTCAGGCTGGCGCGAGAAACGGGCTGATTGAAAAGCATTGAACAATCGCTCGCGAAGAAGCAAAAGACGACTCGAACCACCTGTGACTATGAGCCAGTCGATTTCTTCGATACTAAGAGGGGCCTCTTCGATGGTCCGTCGAAGCAGTCGAATCGCTCCTTCGACTCGGCGATCGATCAGAGCGTTGAAGCGCGCTCGCGTCAGCCGATATTCAAGAGGACGGCCGTCGTACGATATTAAGGATATCGGAGCATCCTCAAGGTGCGGGTCGGCCAATTCGCATTTCACCTTCTCGCATTGCGTCAATAGCAGGTCACGATCTTTGGGTGCGACTGCCTCAAATGGTTTTGAGATGCCCCGTTTATCCATCACAGCCGTGTGAATCGCTGCCGCGATGTCTCGGTCTATATCGTCCCCAGCTTCAGTAAGGCTGCTTGTCCTGAGCTCGTGTATCCGCCGTCCATTGCCGTGAATCTCGATAACGCTTATGTCGAGGGTGCCTCCACCCCAATCGAACACAGCGGCATGGCGGCAGTGTTGGAGATCGTGCACCTGGCCTAGCAATGCCGCCGTGGGCTCGCTGATGAAAGCTCTCACGTCGATGCCGGCCGCACTTGCTGCGCGTCGGAGAGCAGCTCGTTTCCCCCTGCTGAATCCCACTGGTATGCTGATCGTGGCGCGCTCCATAACGGCACCCGTACGGTCATAAACGCGCCGCTTGAGCTTGGTGAGTATCTCGGCGGCTATGTCCTCCGGTGTCCAGCGCCTGCCGTGAGAAGACCATTCCTCGTGGGTATCGAGATGTTGCTTCACGGACGTCACCACACGAAAAAGGCCTGAGGCCGTTAGCTCAGCCTGATGTTCACGAACCGAACCCCCGCTCGTAATCTCGTCGGTAATGACTTGGATTGCCGCGACCGACGGGTATGGCTGCTGTCCCTCCCCGATAGGCTCGCGAGCGTTCCCTGCGGTGTAGACGACACCGGAATTGCTTGTCCCGAAATCGATTCCAAAATTCATTTCGGCGCCTCTTTTCTAACTCGGGACACGATCTCGTGGCGCTCCAGCTCGCGAAGGACTTGCTCGAAACGAATGGATAGCACACCTACAAGATCGGGCGGCAGATCTGCGAACGTCGCTGGCAGATCATGTAGCGAAGGGTATAGCGCCCGTGCCAAGCCGGAACGAAACTCCTCCAGTCGCGTTTGTGCATACTTCTGCATCTGTTCCAGTCCTGTTCTGCGTTGTAGGTCCGCAGCAGCCTCGAGTTCTTGGCACTTATGCGCTAGGTCAGACGCGCGCTGAAACTGCGCAGCCTGGGTGGCCTCTGAAGCATCCAGCCGTTTACGGAGATCGAGATTTTCCTGGCGAAATTCTTCGGCGGCATGCTCGCTTCTGGTAAGGCGCTGCTGGGTTGCCAATAGGAGACCATCTTTTTCTTCAAGCTGCTGCCGCGCTCTTGCGAGTGCCTCTGTGCCGCTCAGATCTGTCCTCAGAATTTCCGCGATGCTATAGAGAAGATCTGCCAGCCCAGCCGCTCGCTCCGATTGCGTTTTCAATTCCGTGCTCTCTTCGTTCGCGGCTGCCGCTCGATCTTGCAACTGCGCGAGAATAGTCGCAACATCCGCAATTCCCTTCGGAACTACCTCCGGCGGAGTCACAACCCGGTGGCCCGCCGATTCATTAGCGGGCGGTTCTGTAACGGAAGTTGGCGCCGCCGGTGTTCCATCTCGCGACCTTGAGGGTGACTGGCCGTCCGCAAGCTGCAGCTCGATTCCTCGCCGGCGTTCCGGTGGCCACTCAGCGAGGCGTAAACGTGTGCACTGAAGCAAATCTCCAAACGTCGAATCGTGGATCAAATTATTCGCGCCAACGTAGGCCACGAAGGTTTCTATTACTGCCCTGTCGTCGGCAGATCCGGCCTGGTAATTGTTATGAGACAAGCAGTTCAGTAAAAGCTTAAAAACATTGCGCATTTTGTACTGGGCCGCGTGAGCCGTGCCGAGTGCGCGCAGTAACTCGGGGTTTCGTTTGAAAAACGCGACGTGCAGCCGTTCCGAGGTCTCTTTGTTGTCTCTGGCTGTCATCAGAAGTTCCACTGATAGATCTGGATTGTATTCCGTGATCGCTGCCGCCGCGTATATATTTCGGCCGGTCGCTTCGACGGGACGATCGACCATACCATTGACAATCGCCTGCCGTCTGTCCTCCTGCAGCTCCCGCCAAACTGAAGCAAGAGACGACGCAATATCGCCCCCACGGACGCGTTCTGCCGCGTCTAGGATCTGAGGAGTCGGAACAGATGGATCACGCCAGAGCGAGCTGAGGAGGCTAACGGCCTCGTGCCGGCCTTCTGGCGATAGCTTACCCTTATTTGTACCAGCTTCTTCAGAGAGAGCTTGCAGGCGGTCAAGCGCCGTACTTGATTGGGTGGAGTCAGGCATCTTCACTAACCTCGAATTCTTTATCCTCGTCTGCAGGAGATATGTCGCGCACGTGCAGCCCTCCATTATTAGCTGCTGTCGGTTCGCTAGAAAGCCCGAAGAGCCGCCGGATAGTTGCTTTGGCCGGAGCCAGCCACGCCGCTAGGTCGGGCTGTAGATCTGATGGCCGCACTCCAACTCGGTAAATTATTAGCCACCAGAGGGCGGTTGCCAGTTCGCGGATTAGTTCGTCCGGAGAATTCTGGGCCTCTCGCATCAACCGTGCGGCACCTTGACGGGCGAGTTGCCGCTGTATGTCGCTTGGGGCCTCGAAGCTGCGAAGATATTTTACCGCGCCCTGGGTAAGAGCTTCACCATCTGGCCGCTGGCGAATCAGTGAAACGGCGGGTCCTGCGCAGTATCGACGAACTTCATCCCGCCACTCTGCGATCAGGGCCGGTAGGTTTGACACACTTTGCAGCCGGCTAAGGAGCTGGACCACTGCATCACGCCATCGCTGAAACGGAATTGCTTCAGTTCCACCCGGAAACGCGTCTCTCGCTTTGCCGGCGTGTTGAGGTCGGCCGATCGCCTCTTTTGCCTCACGGTACCAGGCTGCCAGGTTCACCAGAGCTTCGGACGCAAAAGGACTCATCTCGCGTTCCGAAGGCTCCACGCACGTACCATCCAGGCTTCCGGCCAGAACTCCACATTCACAAATCGTACGACGTAGCGGCGTGTCCCTGAGCGCTAGGTCGAGAGAACAATCTTCCAGGGCGTGACACCGCATGGAACGAATTGTCGCCAAACACGATCCCAGTCCTGGAATCCCTTCAATAAACTGTTGTGAATCGGGGCAATCAAGTGCTTCTAATAAGGTCGCGACGTGGTTGACCCAGTACACATTCGTTCGGAAAGCGCAACTTTCCATCATCAGCCTGAGCTCCAACACGGGCGCCGCCTGCTCGTTAAGCGCATCTCTCAAAGCGACACAGCGGATCGTATAGATGCCGTTCGGCGGGATCGGATCGAGGTCTTGAACGATCGTGTCTCGGGTGGCCGATTGCAGATGAAGGCTAAACCTGGTTTGCGGCGGAGCCTGCAGATTCACTGTGGCACTCATATCGAACTCATCCCGCCAAATGATATTAGGCAGATCATACCGTGTCCTCAACCGAACGTCGATTCGAGGCACACGCCAGGAGATGCGAACAGAAATGTCCCGGAAGGATAGGTTCCCGTCAATGATCCAGGTGTGCGGCGGTACAGTCCAGCGGTTGGTTGACGACGGCGTCAAACGATCCCAGGTGATAGACCAACCGTCTGGCAGTTGCGCAGAGATGGTGCAGTCCGAACCGACTGATGTCAATTGGCGCGGACCCAGGATATGGATCGCGGAGGGTATCACGGTAAACGGCAGATAGGGGAGTTCATCAAAGGTCTCTCTGGATCGTCCCTTTGGAATCATCCGAATGGCCCCCGTGCTCGGACACGGGACATGAATTTTGACATGCCGCTCGGCATCTGGCGAGAGCGCGATTGTTCCAGTCTCATCCTCTAAGCAGATTGCAAATCGTCGCTCAGCATCCGGACCCCAGTTGTGAACAACGAGATCCGGAAGTGAGTCCAAGAACACCGACGGACCAAATGCGTGCGCGTGGTGCCCGGCGCTGAACCCAATGCTCGGCACAGAATCGCTCGCGGCGGCTACAGTTGGCCCGCGAAACCCAACTGGTACCTGAATTCGCCACGCACGCAGCGGAGGATTGCCAGTCCAGTCACAATATCCAATGTCCTCGCTAATGATCTCGGACGGGGGCAACAAATCCCATCGCTGGACTAGAATGTACTCGCCAGGTGGGATCGTAACAACATCCGAGGATCTGACGAATGAGCCATCACCCGTCGAAAACACCGCCGGGTAACCATCGGATGGCGACCACGGCAACCGCCAAGTGATTGCGCCAACCCGGTACAACTCCTCGCCATGTAAGATCGGGTCCCATTCACTGGTGATCCGCCGGACGCCGCACTTTACACCTATCCGCATAGCGCTTGGCGGAATCCGGATACCAAAGGACCATCTATCGAGATCAATGGCGAGCTTCGGCAGGGCAACCCGGCTGGGCCGTTGTCTGGGTAAGTGCACAAATTGAGTTCGGCCGAGGACAGCGGTCCAGAACCCCTTTGGATATCCCGGCACGTCGGCGGTCTCGGAAACGAGGCCTGATTGAATCTGCTGAAGCACTCTCGCGGTGTCAAGCGTATACTCGTAGCCGACTTCCGAACTCAGGAATTCGCTCGCCAGCCCAGTGACCCTCGCTTCGCAGCACGAATCGTACTCGTGCCGCGTGAACTGGTAACCGTATGTTGCCGTCAATCTCTGCAAGAGGGAAGCAAACGAGCCAATTCCGTGTATCGGAACGCCCGAGTGGCGATACACGGCTCCGACGAAGCGGTACGGGCCAATACGCGGCGATTCCTGAAACGTCTCGTTTAGGCAGCGTTCTATCGCTGGACCGTAGACTTCGTTCCACAGCCCATCATCGCGCCGTCTTCCAAGGCGCTCGAAGAATAGGTTGATGAAACTCGAATCGCCAGGTCTGGCCTGGTTTGCCGCGTGGACAGCGGCGACCGTTAGGCAGGCGCGCGTGGTCGGTTCGGTCCCAAAAAACGTCACCTTCTGAAGATTCTGAAACAACTCGTCGAGTTCGTAATCGGCGAGATCGACTTCAATCAGGAATTCCACTCGTCGCGCATCGACCTCTTCCAGAAACCTCTTGCCGCGTGTTTTAAGAAAGTCGCCAACGGGCATTTACAAGGAAGATTGTATTCCAAAGCACAACAAGGGGCACTCCCATGAGACGTCCTTCCCTGAAAACGTGCGATGTCCGTCCGGTTGGCAGGCCACGTGGGCGAAAGTGCTGCCAGCCTTAAGACCGGATCAATACGGTTCGCGACAAGTTTCGTCCAGTTTGCCAAGCCGGCTTGGCACCGTGAAAGCGGGCCGGCAAAACCTGTCCCTGCTGTGAGCGTGCGGAGCAACCCCCGGCGCACATCCCTTAGAGGCTGTTCAAATCCTGCTTACGAGTTGAACGGCGGATTCTAGCTGATTGTCTCGGCCGGCCGCGGAGGCTTCGGGCGACCAGGGAACTTCGAAGTCCGGTTTGACACCGGAGCCTTCGAAGCGGTGGCCCTGCCACGTAATGTATTCGGCCTTCGGCATAATCAGCATGTAACCGTGGCCGACCTTGAAGCCGGACCCCGGTATCAGCCGACCCGCGGTCTCGGTTCCCACAATCTTCGCCAATTGGTTCTCCGCGGCAAACGCGGCGGCCATTTCACCGGCGCTCACGGTGTGCTCGTTCACCAAGATTACGATTCGGCCATGCCATTTCTTCGCGCCAAGGCCTTCGGACACCAGGAGCACGGAGGGGTCCCTACCCGCGAACTTGAACACCATCGATGCGACGCCAAGGAAATTGGGCAGATGAGTGGGAAGGCGGTCCAGCTTTGGCAATTTTGATTTGTCGTAGCCCGATTCCGCGCGGCGGCGCGTGATCGTGTATCCGATCGGCAATTTGGCGGGTGTCAGGTGGCTCATCAAGCGCAGCACGCCGAGTCCGCCGCCGAGGTGCCCGCGCAGGTCCAAGATCAACCGGTCGCAGGATTTCAACTCGGCCACTGCCGCGTCAATAGCGCGCGACACGTCCAGCCCCACCTGGCCCGGAAGAATACTGACCTTGAGGTAGCCCACACTGTTCGGCATGCGCGCCCACGCGACGGCCTTGAGTTCCGAATAGGGCTGTTTGCGAGAACGCGGCTCAGGGATGCTCACCCTCAACGCGATTTCGTCGGCCCCTCTCCGGACCACCAGGTCTACCTGAGTTCCCATGGGGAACGTCGGTTGTTCAGGCGGATATACGAGAGTCCCGTTGATCGACTTCAGCTCATCCAAAGGCCTCAATCCAGCGGAATGAGCCGGGCCGCCTTCATGTACATCCTGCGCGACCCAGCGTGGACCCGCTTCCGTTTCGGCTCTGCGGAAGCTAGCTCCAATCGCCAGCCTGCCGGGAACGCGCCGCACGGACTGATGGAAGAATCCGGTATGGCTGCTTTTGAGGCTGCGGACGAGATCGTGCATGCGTAGCTCGAATTCATCGGGATCGCTGGCCGATAGAATGGCATCTCTGGATTCCCTGGCTCGTTTCGGCCATTCCGTTCCGTTGAAGTTCGGATCGAAGTAATGCCTCGTTACCTTGGCCACAGTCTTATCGAATATTTGCTTTCGCTGGTCCAGGCTTAGGTTTGTTGGTTTTGAAATTGATTCGCCTCGTGCCATCTCCGATCACCTCAAAGCCGGCCCAATAGTACGGCTGGGCTTTGTCCCCAAACTCTTTTATGAAATCGAGCTGCGCCTGGCGAAGGGCTTCGCGGACCTCCAAACCGGCAGCCATATGCTCGTAGAAAAAACTCATTAGCGTGGCGGTGGAACGATCATCCACCTGCCACAAGCTCGCCACGACGCTTTTGGCGCCCGCGATCAGGAATGCCCGCGCGAGATTCATGATGCCTTCTTGACCTTCAAGGCGGCCGGTCCCGGTATCGCAAGCCGACAGCACGACAAGATCGGCCTTCAGCCTGGTCTGGCGGATCTCGCGCGATTGCCACAGCCCGTCTTCAGAATCATTGCCAGGGGCCAAGAGGAGCGCCGCCCGATCCGGCTCGGCGTCATTCGCGATACCGTGGGCGGCGATGTGGATGATTCTGAAATCGCCCAGCGCCAGAGCTTTGAGGGCGGCTTCAGAAGCAGCGGCGCCATCCAGTTCCACGCTGTTTTTCCCGAGCGCTTTCGCCGCCTCCGCGATTTCTTCACGCGCGAATGGAAGCGGCTTCAACTCCGATTTTCGCAAGTCAAAAATACCCCGCGTGTTGGAAGCAAGCTGTACCGCGGCGGATTGCCCTGGACTATAGGCAACTCCCAGGAATGGCCTTGTGGCGGTGGTTTGCATTGGGGCAGTCTTCAGGGTCAAATAGATCGTCGCAGATGGAACCGACGCGATGGTCACCCGTTTGTTCATGGTTGCGCCATTCTCGTCCAGGAGCGCGTCGAATGGGACCAGGTTGAGGGAACCATCAGGAACAATGATAATCGCCGTCGTGCGTTGCGCGATGGCCGGCGACAGTACGCGGGTGTAAAGTTGTTTCGCCAGATCGACTGATTCCTGTTTGTCCCTAACGCCAGAAAGAAAATGACTGACCAGCCCGTCGATTTGCGGCCGTCGCGGAAGCTCGTGGACTTTCAAGCCAGCCTGGGAAATCTCCAGCGCATACGACTTCTTCGTATCCAGTACGAATTCGATCAGGCTTTCGTTCACGGCCAACTGGCGGCGAATTGCCGACAACGACACAGGCGGGCGCCGGAGCATCTCCATCTCCTTCCGGCTCTGGGCAAATTCGGCGGGACCCATCCAGAAATACGCACGATCGAGCTGGTCTAGCAACCTGTGCCGCTGGGCGGCTGAGAGGTTCTCTTGCACTAGTACCCTCTGCAGCCGAGCGATCTCCTGTTCGGCTGGCGTTTCCTGCGAGAGCGGACCCGACTGGCGAGCGTAACGGATCGAATCCAAGAGTGCCCGCCCACGGGCGCTTTCGACAATGCGGAAGGCCTTTTCGGGGTCATGTAGGCGATCCCACGCGAGCCGAAAGTGCGCAACGTAGATATCGCCCCAAGCAGCGATCATCTCGGTCTTCATGCGCGAATTCTGTGCGTTCACGAGCAGGCCATCAATCAGATCGGTTGCGCGGTCATAAAGTGAATCGGCGGCGCCCAACGATCCCAGGGCAGCTTCTACCTCGGCCTTCTCAGCGACGTACATTGGAAAATCGTAGGCCTCTTCGACCCGCCGGAGAACTTCTATACCTCGATCGATGACCGGCACCGCCTTTCCCGGCGCGTGCTCGGTTCGGTATAGCTGCGATAGGTGCAGGAGACCGTCCGCTTCCTCTCTGGGCAGATCCGCTGCTTTCGAAATCTCCACGACTTCTTTGAATGACCGCTCAGCACCAGCGAAATCGCGCTCTTCAATCGCCAATTGGCCAGCCTGGCTGAGAAGCTCTGTTTCGGCTCCGCGGACGCCGTTGCTCCGGGCCAAATCTAAGGTACTGGTGAGCAGCTTCTTTCCTTCCTCGCGACCGCGCGCCCTCTGGGGCTCAGGAAGCTGCAATAGGACGCGCACCTTCGCAATGGAGAATTGCAACGGCATCTCGCTGAAGCCGTTCTTTCGTGCCAGTTCCTCGACGCGGTCCAGAAGCTGAACAGCCCTGTCAGCCATATTGTTTACGGCCATTCCATTTGCGATCCAGGTAGCAAAGTAAATCTCGCCTGAGGCGTCGCCTAACTGCTCCGCTTTCATTACGGCCTGATAGAGGGCGCCACCCGCCGCGCCAATGTTGCCGCTCAATCCTGCGACCAATCCCAGATAGCCGTTGGCGCGATTCTGCCATTTGCGATCACCGGCGGCGGTTGCTACCGCAAGCAGTTGCCTCCAGTCGTCCCCTGCCGCAGCCGTGTTCAGATTCAGGTCGATGGTGCCAAGTAGCGCCAAGGCCCGGATTTTCAACTGGGGGTCACCTTCCACCAACGGATCGGTCAAGTCGAGCACTACTTGCGCGCGGGTGGCCCGGTATAAACCTGCTTCTGTGTCTCCGTGGAGCCGGCCAACCTTGGCGTACAATTCGCTTCGGCGGTCCCCGGTTCGCTGAAATTCTTTCTCCGCCTTGGCATAGAGCGGTGCGGCTCTAAACCAGTTCCCGTGGTCGGCAAGGCGATCCGCCTGGGAAAGCAATTCGCTGGGGGTTTGCGCGTACCCGCTACTGAAGACCGTCATGCCGGCTGCGATCATCTTGGCGGCGACACCAAGCCTGCGCCGGTCGCATTTGCGTACTCCTTGCAAGATAACCTCGCCACACCCCGAGCCGTATACGGCCATCTACACCGTATGTTCTTCTAAACCCGCAGCGTGACAGAAGGCTTCACAGAATGCTATTAAAGTTCACTAAACATTTCACTGATGAGTACTAGCAAAAAATTACACACCCCCCGCGTTCCGGATTGTCGCCAAATTCCTTCGTGCGGCGAACCCGCGCTGCGTCGGCGTCACCGGTATCGCCACTAGCGGCTTACCGGGTAGGGGCGTTTGCCTGCGCCACTGTAACACCGGAGCGGAGACGTGGACAAAACCAACGAAGCGGTCACGCGACAGATTGTCGCGATGGGAGGCGACGTCTTCGAGATCGGGCTGTACAAGCCCGAGGGCGCTGGCAACAGTGAACCGCCGATGATTCCGCGAACTTGGGATATGCAGGCCGTCCTGAAGTCGATCCCATGGTTGCGGCTCCAGAATCGGAACGGGCGAAACATTTACATTCGGCCAAGAGGCGAACACAATTTGAGCTTGATTGATGACCTCACGGCTGCATCGATTGAGCGCATGAAAGCAGAGGGCTTTCATCCGGCGTTGGTGGTCGAGACCTCGCCGGGGAATTTCCAGGCGTGGCTCAAACACTCGCGCCGCCTTTCGAAGGAATTGGGAACAGCGGCTGCCCGAACGCTCGCGAAGGAATACGGTGGCGATCTCGGTGCTGCCGACTGGCGACATTTCGGCCGTCTAGCCGGGTTCACCAATCGAAAGGAAAAATATGAGGCCGACGGCCTCTTCCCGTTCGTCATGTTGCGCCAGGCGAACGGGTTACCGTACCCAGAAGCTGACCGATTCATCGCCCGGATTGAGCAGCAACTCGACCGCGATGGCCGAGAGCGCGAACGGCGCCGCACAGCAGTGGCGCGCGATGGAGGTTCGGGCGTACTGCGGGGTATTGACAGCTTTCGGGCGAATCCGACGTACGCCGGCGACGGCACCCGCATTGACCTCGCATACGCCATTTATGCCCGCGCGCACGGGGTGCCTGATGCCCAGATCGACATGGCCATTCGCAGCCGCGACTTGACCCACAAGGGCAACGAGAAGCGACAAGCCGAATACGTCGAGCGGACGCTTCGAAAAGCAGCGGCCATTGTTGACCGAGGCTCACGCTCACTCGCCCGGTGAGCCGGGGGCGGCTGCTATTCCTGGGGGGAGCCGAAGGAAGCGTAGCCGTATACATCCGGGTGGATCGTCTGATGCTAGGTAGGACCGATCTACTAGCACGCCTGAGCGCGCGTGAAGCTCCGTTCCAACATCGTCCATTCCGTTTCGCGTTTTCTTAGTCTTTCCAGCAATCTGAGGAATCTGCTCTTCGCTCAACGGACAATGCCAATCGGTGGTTCAGTTGTGGTTTTGATACGGTTTTGATACGGTCGAAAAGCACGTGCGTGCCCACCCGCGCCCCGTGAGCACCATAAAGAGAGCTGTCGGATTCGAGCGGGCATGCCGTGAAATCGAATCTCTAATAGAGGCTCCGCGGCTTTTGATGTTTCGCGTGCACCGCAAGGCGCTGACGAATGCCTGCCGGTGCGATTGCGTCTACTTGTACCGAATGGCGAGATAAAGATAGTAAGGTGCCTCGCCGTAATCCCCGCCGCCACCCGCTATCCTGTTCCGGGTGATTTCCTCGTTGTGCTCGATGAGATCGCATTCCACCTGCGACACGGAATCCAGGGATGAACTCCGGTACAGGACAATCATTTCGTCGTAGTCGCGGGCATAGCCGTTGGAGAACCTGCCATATGGGTTGTTCGTGATTCCTATCTTGAACCTGCCCACGCGATCCTCCCTGGTATATGCGCTGACCCTTCGTCTCAACGTGCTTGCAACGTCCGCAGGCCTGCCCGTCGTCAGGTCAAAAT
>JBEKUO010000085.1:0-15431 GCA_049514955.1 Bryobacteraceae bacterium
TTGCGGTTCCGACGAGCTACCGCGGAGACGTGCAAGCGCACGGCGTTCCCGGCGCGGCAGAAAATAGCGAGCATGGCAAGCCTGGCGAGCCTGGCAATCTCGGCGAACTCCGGTGGCGGGACCTGTTTCAAGACGAGGAGTTGTCGAAGCTGATCCGGGAGGCGCTCGACCACAACTTCGACGTGCAAATTGCGGCCGCGCGCGTGTTGGAAGCGAGCGCTCAACTTACCGTGGCGCGATCGGCGAGTTTCCCATCGGTGGCAGCACAGGCCGGCTACAACAATCTACGGACCGCCGAAGCCGTCAGCGGCCCTCTGCCTCCGGGCGAGTCGGCCGATAGCTCCTACACCAGCCTTTCCATCAGTGCGGGTTGGGAGCTCGATCTCTGGGGACGAATCCGGAATACGAGCGCGGCCGCGCGAGCCAGCCTGCTTGCCAGCGTGGAAGCGCGGCGGGTGGTGCTTCAAACGCTGGTGAGCGGTGTGGCGGGCGCCTACTTCCTGTTGCGCGATCTGGATCTGGAAATCGAAATTACGCAGCACGCTCTGAAGCTGCGGGAGGCCTCGCTGGAGCTGGTTCAGTTGCGCGTGGATAACGGCTATTCCTCCGAGATCGATCTGCGCCAAGCCGAAGTGCTGGTGGAAAGCGCGCACGCCGCGCTCACCGGCCTGGAACTGCAGAACGAACAGACCGAAAACCAGCTCTGCATCCTGCTCGGCCGGAATCCCGGACCGATTATCCGCGGCCGAACGCTGGTGGAACAAGGACTGGCCCCCAGGCTTCCGCCCGGCTTACCATCGACGCTGCTGGAGCGCCGGCCCGACATTCGCGCGGCGGAGCAGCAACTAATCGGCGATCACGCCTTGGTAGCGGTGGCCAAAGCCGCGTTCTTCCCCACGATTTCGTTGACGGCGTCTACCGGGTTTGAGAGCATCGCTTTGCTCGACCTTTTCAAGGCCTCCAATGGCATGTGGCTTTTCGCGCCCGCGGGAAATCTGCCGATTTTCAATGCCGGCGCGATCCGGGCCGGTGTACGCATCGCCGAGGCGCGCCGCCAGGAGGCTCTGCTCGGCTACCAGCAGACCGTGCAACAGGCTTTCCGCGAGGTGGCCGACTCGCTGGCCGCTTATCGAAGACTGGCCGAACTGCGAATCCAACAGGAGGGCCTGGTGGAGAGCCTCCGCCAAGGGGTTGATCTCGCCGATCTGGGATACCGGGGCGGCGTCGCCAGTTACCTGGAGTACCTGGATTCCGAACGCCAATTGCTCGATGCACAACTGCAGCTTGTTCAAATTCGCCGCCAGGAATTGACCAACGTGGTTACCTTGTATCGGGCCTTGGGTGGGGGATGGCAATGAAGACGTGGCGCACGCTGGAAGTGGTCGATCTGGCGGGACCGAAGTTCCAGTTGCGCGATAGGCGAGCGAAGCTCGCCTGCGCCGGCAGGAGTCCCGGCGCTGCCGGCAGGAGTGCCTGCGCCACGTGGCGGTGCAAGGGTTTCGATATTGGTGACGGACCGGCCCGGTCCGCTCGCGATGAAGCGTGCGCCACGATCGAGAGGATGCCTCAATGACGATTAGTCCGGCAAACCTGAACTCCGCCGGGCCGGCCGGAGTTTGGCCCGCCTTGCGCGTGCATGAGTGTTTTGAGATTCTCGCGGACCGGCAGCCGGAGGCGCCCGCGATCATTTCCGAGCGCGGCGCGATTACTTACGCCGAGCTGGACCAAAGGGCCAATGCGCTGGCGCACGCCCTGCTCGCGCACGGGGTGATGACGGAAGAGGCGGTGGGAGTGCTCACCGAGCGTTCGGCGTCGTTGCCGGTGGCTTTTCTGGCGATCCTCAAGGCAGGCGGAGCTTATGTACCGATGGGCGCCGATCTGCCGCCCCAGCGTCTGGCCAATATGGCCAGTCAATCGGGCATACGCTGCCTGATCGCTCTGGATGGCCTGGAACCGCCGGCGGAATTGTTAGACGCGCTCACCGGCGTGCCGGCGATTCTCAGGCCTGAGGAGTTGAACGGCAACGGCCACAGGCCCAACCGGCCGGGCAAACCAACGGATCTCGTCGCCATTCTTTTCGCCTCGGGATCCGCGGGCCAGCCGAAGGGTGTCTTGCTCCAGCACGACGCTTGCATCAACCTAGGGTACGGGCATATCGGCGCGCAAAGCATCGTCCGGGACGACCGTCTCCTGGCGGCGGCGGCGCCCGGCTTCATCCTGGGTTTCCGCGAGTTGTGCCTTCCCCTGCTGGCCGGCGCCGCCTTCGTTCCGGCCTCGCGCGCGCTGCTGGACGATCCCATTGGACTGCTCGCCGCCATGTCGCGCCATTGCGTCACCGTCGCCATGTTCACGCCATCCTACCTGCGCCTATTCCAGGGCGCCGTGCCCACCGGCCTGCGTTGCATCATGACTACCGGGGAACGCCCCAATGCCGAGGAGGCGCGGGCCTATGCGCGGAAACTGGACTACTGGAACATCCTGGGCGCGACCGAGGTCTGCGGAACCTTTTGCATGTCGCGGGTGGACCCCAATGGCGACGGCCCGCTGCCAAGTGGGCGGCCGTTCACAAACACGGCCGTTTATCTGTTAAACGACGACGGCCAGGAAGTCCCGCCGGGAGAGGCGGAAGAAATTTATGTGGTGGGTGTGGGCGTGGCGCGCGGGTATCTTAATCAGCCGGACCTGACCGCCGGCCGCTTCGTCGAAACCCAATACGGGCGGGCCTATCGTACGGGAGATATGGGGCGCTGGAACGATGACGGACAGCTTGAATCCCTTGGCCGCGCCGCGGAAAAGAACAATGATGTGGTCAAGGTTTCCGGACAATCCGTGTCGTTGGGAGAGATCGAACAGACCCTGTTGCGGCATGCTTCGGTGAGGCGTGCCGCCGCCATGCAGCATGAAGGGAAGTTGATCGCCTTCGTGGAAAGCATCTCTGCGGAAAGCAATGGGGCGGATCACGTCTCCCACGAGGACTGGCGCGGCTTCCTGGCCAAGACCCTGCCAGCTTACATGTTGCCGGCTCAGGTGACGACCATCGCCCGAATGCCCGTCGATTCGTACGGCAAAGTAGACCGGCAGGCTCTGCTCGCCCTGGCGGTCGCGGTCGACGGATCTCCGGCCCGGAATGGAACGGAGCGGGGCGCGCTCCCGCAGGGCGAAGTGGAACGGCATATCGCGGAGGTCTGGGAAGAGATTCTAGGTGTCCACTCCATCATGCGGGAAGACAATTTTTACGGCTTGGGCGGCACCAGTCTTCTGTCCATCGCGATCAGCCAACGCTTGCACGCCTTGGGCTACGCGGCCTCGCCGCAGACCATCCTGGTCTCGACGACGGTTGCCGCCCTGGCTGGAAGGATCGCTCTGGAGCCGGAGCATAAGCCGGCCTCGCCGGAGCCCGCCGCACGCCAGGACGCCGCCACCGCCGGGCAGGAGGATTTCTGGATCGCCTGGAAGCTGGGATTGGGCGGGACTGGTTCGCAGATCACGCGGGTACTGGCGGTGCGCGGGACGGTTCCCGAACCGGCGCGCTGGCAATCGGCCTGGACCCGGCTGGTGGCACGCCATGCCGCCTTGCGCACGGCTTTTTTTGGCGGTGCGGACGACAAGGTTATGTGGCACACGGTGGATTGCGTCGGCATGAGTGCCGACGCGGCACGCACGAGTGCGTGCGCCACCTCAATTAGTCTGGACCATTGCGACTCCCGGCACGACGCCCGGGAGTGCATCGCCGCGCGCTCGAATGCGCCATTCGTCCTTACCGAATCGCCGCTGGCGCGGGCCGGCCTGGTGCAGGTGGCGGAGGGCGTGGGCGAAACGCTGTTCTGGTTCGCGATGCACCATGCGGTGGTCGACGGTTTGTCTGCGCGCATCGTGCAGGAGGAGATGCATGCTCTGCTGCTGGAGCGCGCGCTGCCAGCGGCGCCCAACGGCATCGCGCAGGCCAGTCAGGCCGAACAGCAGTATCTGGCGTCCGGCGTTGCCGGGCGCGACCGCGCCTGGTGGGGGGACGAGCTGGACGCGCTGACCACCGAGGGCGGCGAAGCCTTCCACGAGTTCCCCGCGGACCATCGCCGCCCCGCCATTTCCAGCGGAGAATCCGTCGCCCCCATCGTCGAACGGCTGGATGCCGACGTCGTCGCCGCGCTGACCCGTTTGGCCCGAGCCCAGCAGGTGGGATTACATGCCCTACTGCTGACGCTTCTGGGGGCGGAGGCCAGACGGCGAGACAGCCGGCGAAGCCTGATTATCGGGACCGGGATCTCCGTCCGTCCGCCCGGCGCCGATAGAACTGTGGGCTATTTCGTCAACCTGGTGCCCGTCATCCTGAACGGGGACGAGGCACTGACGTTGGGGGCCCAAATACGCGCCACTCAGACCGCCCTGGCGGAGACCGTGGAGCATGGGCGCTATCCCTCCGGTTTGATCTACCGGGAATTCCGTCAGCGGCATCCGCACGCCCGGCCCCATTCCCGGACCTCGCTGTTCGACGTTGCCCTGACAACCAATCCGTCCCGCACGTGCGGCGATGGCAGCGCCGGTTTTTCGTTGACGCCAGCGCGGCTTCCCGGGGAACTCGCCAGTCCCGCCGCCGGCCTGGATCTTCTCTTCAGCCACGAGCCGCTCGAGGACGGCGGTGGCGGCCTGGAACTGGCGGTGGTGTGGAACCCGGACGTGTATAGCCGGAACACGGCGCAGGCATGGCTGAGCTCGTTCGCGGCCTGGGCGCGCTGGCTGGCGGAGGATATCGGCCGCGCCGACGCTCCCCTGCCGGCGCTCCTGCCCGAGGAAGCCCTGTGTCTGGCGCGATGGGAACGGGGACCGGCGGTCACGCGGCCGGCAAAGCGGTTTCACGAAGTCTTCGAGAGCGTGGCCGGCCAATATCCGCAGAGGTCCGCCGTCATCGCCGAAACCGGTGTCGAAAGCTATGCGGAGCTGGATCGCCGCGCAAACCGTATCGCGCGGGCGCTGCTCGACCATGGCGTCGTCCGCGAGGAGCCGGTGGCCGTGCTTACGGAGTGCTCGGCCGATCTGCCTGCGACTGTGCTGGGCATCTGGAAGGCGTGCGCCGCCTATCTGCCGCTAGCTCTGGAACAGCCGCCGGAACGTCTGGCCTGGATGGCTGCGGATTCGGGAGCGAGAATACTGATCGTCCTCGACGGGCACGCGGTACCGCCGTCTCTGAAACAGGCGGTGAAGACGACCCTGCGCCCTGAAGATTGGGACCGTAACGCGGCGAACTCCCAAGCGGATCGTCCGGACATCGCCGGAACGCCCCTGGATCTGGCCTATATCATCTACACCTCGGGAACGACTGGGATGCCGAAAGGCGTCCTGATTCAGCATGACAGTCTGGTCAATGCGGCCTTTATGAGTGGGGAGACATTCGGCCTCACGCCCAATGACCGCTTTTCCCTGGTTGCGACTCCCGGCTTTGACGCATCGCTTTGGGAAATGGGAGCCGCGCTGCTGCATGGCATGGCTCTTGTGCCGGTATCGCGGGCTTTGCGCGACGACCCCTGGGCCTTGAAGCAATGGTACAAAACGCATGGCGTGACGGTGGCCTTCCACGCCCCCTCCTATCTGCGCGTGAGCAAGCAAACACCTTTCGAGGGACTGCGCGTCCTGATCACAGGCGGCGAGGCGCCGAACCATGACGATGCCAGACACCACGCCAATCATCTCGCCTTCTGGAACGCCTGTGGGCCCACCGAGACCTGCATATTCGTATGCGCGGAACAGATCCCAGCGCACCCCGACGCCGGGCGTCCATTGCCGCTGGGACGGCCGTTGGCCAATATTCGCATTTCCATCCGGCGCGACAACGGCGACCCGGTGCCCCCGGGAGTAGTGGGGGAAGTCTGGCTGGGCGGCGCGGGCCTAGCGCGCGGCTATCTGAACAATCCGGACCTCACGGCGCGGCGATTCGTCGAGACAAGGGATGGGCGGTTCTATCGCTCGGGAGATCTAGGCCGCTGGACTGACGACGGCCGGTTGGAGCTTGCGGGGCGCATTGACCAGCAGATTAAACTGCATGGCCAACGCCTGGAACTGGGTGAGATCGAGCAGGCGCTCGGTTCCCATCCCGCCGTGGAAGAGGCGGTCGTCCAGGCGGAGGCGTCCAAGTACGACACCAAGGTCCTGCGGGCATTCGTTCGCCTTCGGTCCGGCGCCGCTATGCCGGCCCAGGATGAGTGGCGCGGCTATCTCGCCGACCGATTGCCTTTGTACATGGTGCCGGCTTCGGTCACTTCGGTGACCGCTATTCCGCTGACTTTCGCCGGGAAGATCGACCGGGACGCCTTGTTGCTTGTTCCTCGGGAGCGCAGCGACGGCCCCGCTAAGAACCCGCCATCGGGCGAGATGGAAACGCGGGTCGCCGCAGTGTGGAGCGATCTGCTGGGTTGCGGTGTCTGGCGCGAGGATAATTTTTTCGCCTTGGGCGGCAACAGCCTCCTGGCCGTCATCATGGCGCATCGGCTGTCGCGCGACTTGGCGCGGCCGGTTGCGGCGCGCGAGCTTTTCGCCGCTCCGACCCTGGCCGGCTTCGCCGCGCGGATCACGGAACTGGTGCGCACCGCTCTTCCTGTGGTCTCCGCCAGGAGCGATCTGGCCACTGAAGGCCAGCGGGAATTCCGAACGGCCGAAGCGGCTGGCCTCGATACCCGCACATTCACGATTCCCCTGCTGCGTGTTGTCGAGGGCCAGATGCCGTCGCTCGACCGTTGGAACACTGCATGGGCGAGTCTGGTGGCGCGGCACGAGGCTTTGCGAGCCTATTTCCGTGAAGATGCGGAAGGCCGCCTGCGACGCATGGCCGTGCCGACCGTGATGCAGACGCTGGAAAATGCGGCCCTGCCCGACAGATCCTCGGCCCGGGCCTTCGTCCGCGAGCGCCAGGGCGAGCCCTTTGTGATGGGCCAGCCCCCGCTGTGGCGGGCGGGACTAGTCGAGGTGGCGGAATCCGGCGAACACCAGTTCTGGCTGGCCCTGCATCATTCCGTGGGCGATGGCCGATCCCTCGGAATCATGATGGATGAGTTGGGCGCTCTCCTGCGTGGCGAGGAACTTCCAACGCTCACCTGCGACTTCGCGGAATCCGCTGCCCGCGAGGAAGCTTATCTGGCCGGACCGGACTGCGCGGCGGACGCTCGCTATTGGCAGGACCTCCTGGCCCGCCTGCCCGACACGGCGTTTGACGAAGGACCGCTGGATTTCCGGCGCTGCATCACCGCAAAGACTGGAAACCATCGTTTCGAGACGCGTCTCGACGCCGCCACGACGCAAGGGCTGAAAGCCCTCGCGCGGGAACAGGAGGCCAGCCTTCATGCGGTGATGCTGACCCTACTGGCGATGGAAGCGCGGCGGCGCACGGGGCGCGCGGATGTGGTCATCGGCACTACCGCCTCTGTCCGGGAAACCGCCGCTGAAGAGCAGGTGGTCGGCTACTACGTCAACATGCTGCCACTCGTGTGCCACCCGCCGCGGGATGCCGCTTTCGGCGCCGCACTGCGTGAGACGCAGCAGACTCTAGCGGCGGGTTTGCAGCATGCCCGCTATCCCTTCGCACGCATATATCGCGAGTTCTGGAGCACGCGCCCTCAGCAGCGCCACCCCGCGCGCTATCCTCTTTTCGATTTGGCGGTCACCGAGAACCCGGAGAGCGGTTCGGGGAGCGCGCAGACCGTGGCCTATGAACTCACCGCCGCTTCTCCCGGACAGGACATGGTCCTGACCCATCAAGGTCTGGCCGATGGTGGTCTGCTCCTGCAATGGCATGTGAATGCCAGTCTCTACACGAAGGAAACGGCGAGCTACTGGTTCGACGGCCTGCGTGGTTGGGCGGTATGGCTGGCGGAGGATCTCGGGCGCGCACAGGAGCCGTTGCCATCTCTGCTGCCGCGCGAGGCGACGTTGCTGGAAGGCTGGGAGCATGGCGCGCAAGTGGTTCGCCCGGCGCTGCGCTTTCATGAGCTGTTCGAAAGTGTCCTCGACACACCCAATCAGTGCGACCGCCCGGCCATCGTCACGGAGGCTGGTATCACGACTTATGGGGCGCTCGATCGGCAGGCCAACGCCATCGCGCATAGTCTCTTGTTGCGCGGCGCCCCGCCAGGCATCGTCATCGGGGTTCTGACGAGCCGGTCCGCGAACCTGCCGGCGACGGTTTTAGGCATCTGGAAGGCCGGCGCCGTCTATCTGCCGCTAGCCGCCGACCTGCCACCGGAACGCCTGGTCTTCATGGCCCGCGATGCCGGGATCGCCCAATTGATCGTTCTAGATGGCATGGCGATCCCGCCTGAGCTGGCCCGGGACCTGCCCGCTCCGCTTCGCCCGGAAGAGATGGACGCCGAGTTCCGCCGCACACATGCGCATCGGCCGACGCCGCCCGGTAGCACGGGCGATGCCGCGTACATCATCTACACCTCGGGTTCCACAGGCCGTCCCAAGGGTACGCTGATCGGCCATGACGCATACGTCAACTCGGTGCTCGGAACTGGCGAAACCATTGGCCTGACGCGCGACGATCGCAGCCTGATGTTTGCATCGCCGTCCTTCGACGTCTCCTTGTCGGATATCGGGCTGCCCCTGGCATTCGGCGCAGCGCTGTGTCCGGTTCCCTACGAGGTTCTCAGTTCGCCCAACCGTTTCCGCGCCTTCCTGGCCGCGCTGGATGTCACTGTGGCCGACATCACACCCACTTATCTGCGGCTTTTCGACGGAGCCGCGTTGCCTTCGCTCCGCGTCCTCGTCACCGGCGGAGAGGCGCCGTTTCCGGCGGATGTCGAGATCTATGCGGATCGGCACCTGTACTTCAACGCCTATGGGCCCACCGAGAACACCATAACCAGCACCATAGGGAGGCTGCATGCCAGAGACCAGGGCAGCCTCTCGTGCGGCCGCCCCCTGCCAAATACCAGCATCCACATTTGCGACCCGGACGGGAATGCTGTCGCCCCCGGCGTGATCGGCGAACTCTGGCTCGGGGGCACCGGCTTGGCGCGGAGCTATGTGGGACGGCCGGACCTCACCGCTACCGCTTTCGTGGAAACGGCCCGGGGACGGCGCTACCGCTCTGGCGATTTGGGACGTTGGCGCGCCACGGGCGAGATCGAAATCCTCGGCCGTACCGACGATCAGGTGAAGTTGAACGGCATTCGTGTCGAGTTGGGGGAAATTGAACACGCCGTGGGCAGCCATCCGGACATCGCGCAGGCGGTGACGGTGCTGGATGGCGATGCGGGAGCGCATAGCCTTCGGGCGTTCGTCCGCACGCTGCCGGGAAGGGAAGCCCCGACGGAAGAGATCTGGCGCGAGTACCTGGCGGGCCGGCTGCCGGCCTATATGATTCCGTCCGCAGTGATCGCCGTTCCTGCCATCCCCCTATCCAATTCCGGCAAGGTGGACAAGGCTGCCCTGAAGACGCTGCTTGCCGGACGTTCGCCGCGGGGCGAAGCGTGTCCGCCGCTCCCGGGCCTGGAAACGGAGATCGCCCGTTTGTGGGGCGAACTGCTAGGCCACGACCCCGACACGATCCATCGCGACGACAACTTCTTCGCCCTGGGCGGGCATAGCCTGCTGGCGATCGCCGTGGCGCACCGCCTCGAGAAGGTACTCGGCCATCCCATCCCCGCCCGCGAACTGTTCGCGGAACCGACGCTGCACGGCTTCGCTCATCGGATCGGCCAACTCGGCGGTGAACCGGGCATTCAGCCAGCCGTCTTTTCCTCGGATCGGGCGACGGAGGGCCAGCGCGAATTCTGGGTCGCCGAACAGGCCGGCCTCGACACCCGCGGCTTCAACATTTCCTTGACCCTAGCCGTCCGCGGCGAAGTCCCACGCGACGCCGAATGGAGCGCGGCATGGGCGGCGCTGGTGATGCGGCATGATGCACTGCGCACCGGCTTCTACCAGGATGCGGACGGCGTGCTGCGACGCTCCGTGGCGCACGCTTCAGCGGGGGTGCCCTCCGGGCCCGGCGAACTTCAGTTCGCCGTACTGTCGGCTGAAGCCGACAGCGGAACGCCGCCCAGAAACCCACGCGGGAAGTTAGGCGAGCATAGCTCGCCTGCGCCGGCAAGAGTGCCGGCGCGGCAGGCAGGGGTGCCTGCGCCACGAAGCGGTTCAAGGTTTTCGACATTGGTGACGGACCGCCCTGGTCTGCCCGCGCTGAAGCGTGCGCCACACGCCAGCTATATCCGGGAACGCCAGACGGAACCATTCGTCATGGAGTCGCCCTCCCTGTGGCGCGCAGGTCTGGTGCATGTGGCGGGCACGGACCAGCATGTGTTCTGGCTCGCATTGCACCATTCAGTGGGGGACGGCGTCTCGCTCGGGGTCCTGACGGAAGAATTGTCCACTCTCCTGCGAGGGGAAACGCTGGCCCCGATCGCGGGCAACTTCGATCATTCGGCCGGCCAGGAGGAGCATTATCTGGCCGGAGCCGTGTGCGTGGAAGACGCGCTCTATTGGCAGAAAATCCTGGGAGGGATCGCCGGCGAAGAATGGCCACTGGACTTCCCCCGCCCCCTGGCACGCACGGCACAACACACCAAGGGAGCCCATAGCTTTCGTATCCGGCTAAATGTCTCCACCGCCGCCGGTCTGCGCGATTTCGCTCAAAGAAATGGCGCCAGCCTGCATGCCCTGATGCTGACGATCATGGCCCAGGAGGTGCGGCGGCGCACTGGACGGAGCGAATTTCTGCTGGGTACCGCGGCTTCCACCCGCGACTCCGCCAGCGAAGCGCGCATCGTCGGCTACTACGTGAACATGCTGCCCGTGCCTTGCAGGCTCGATCGCCGCGAGTCCATCGAACAGGCCCTGCGGACCATGCAGCGCAGTCTGGCGGAGGGGTTGCAGCACGCTCGGTACCCATTCGCCCGCATGTACCGGGACTTCCGCCAGGATGCCGCCACTGCGCCTCACCCGGCGCGTTATCCCCTGTTCGATTTTGCGGTAATCGAGAATCCAGGTGGGGCAGGCACTCAGGCCGCCGAACTCGCTCTCCTGGCGGGCAATGCCGCCAGCTACGAGCTACACGTGAACGCGCCCGCCCAAGACATGGCTCTGGTACACGAAGGCCAGCCGGACGGCAGCTTGATCCTGCAATGGTATGTCAACGCCGCCATCTACGAAAAGGAAACCGCCGAGGTTTGGTTCGACTCCCTGGCCGGATGGGCGCGTTTCCTGGCGGCGGGCAGGCGGCTCTCGGGATCTCTGTGGCCCGCCTTACTGCCGGAAGAGGAGCAACTGCTGGCTGGTTGGGAGCGCGGTCCCACTCTGCCTCACCCTGCGCCCAGCTTACCCGCGCTATTCGAACATTGGGCACGGATTCAGCCCGAACGCCCCGCCCTGATCGCCGAACAAGGGGCGCAAAGCTATGCGGTGTTGAACGCCAGATCGAACGCCCTGGCCCATGCTCTGCTCGCCCTGGGCGTGGCGCGGCAAGAACCGGTCGGGGTATTCACGGACCGCTCCCTCGCCCTGCCGGAGACGGTGTTGTCCATCTGGAAAGCGGGCGGATGTTACCTGCCGCTGGTCAGAGATCTGCCGGCCGACCGTCTGGCCTTTATGGCACGCGACGCCGGAATACGGGTGCTGGTGGTTCTTGACGGGCATCCACTTCCGGGGCGGCTGGCCGAGACCGGCTGCAAGGTCTTCCGGCCGGAAAGCCTCTCGGAAGCGTTCCTCCGCGGGCATGGCCAGCCGCCCGAAATCGGGGACGGCGTCGGGGGTTCGGACCTGGCCTGCATCATCTATACCTCCGGGTCCACGGGAGTGCCCAAGGGGGTTATGTTGCACCACCAGGGGCTGATCAATCTTGGCGTGGCTATGGACGCCACGCTGGATATCCGCTCCGACGACAGAGCCTTGCTGGTCGCGTCGCCTTCCTTCGACGCGTGGATTGCCGATCTGGCCATGGCCTGGACGGCCGGAGCGGCGGTGGTTCCGATCCTGCGCGGCGAGATGGACGATATCGCGGTCATGCGAGAGAAGATAGCCCGTCTTGGAGTGAGCACCGCCACCATGACGCCATCCTATCTCCGCCTTTTCGAGCAGGCGGACCTTCCCGGCCTGCGCCTCCTGATAACCGCGGGCGAGCCGCCCCATCGTGCCGATGCCCTGCACTATGCCGCGCGACTCCGCTACGTCAATGGCTACGGCCCGACCGAGAACACGGTGGCCGTCAGCTATGGGCATATAGCGGCCCACGCCCAACGGCTGACGGCGGGGAAGCCCTTGGCAAATACGTCTGTCCATATCCGCGACAGCGAGGGCGAGCCGGTTCCGCCTGGGGCAGTAGGGCTCGTCTGGCTGGGCGGGATGGGACTCGCCACTGGGTATCTGAACCGTCCCGACCTTACCGCCGCCAGCTTCGTGGAAACTCCCGCGGGCCGGCTCTATTCGACGGGCGATTTAGGACGTTGGACGCGCACCGGCGAACTGCAGATCCTGGGGCGCTCCGACGGACAGGTGAAACTGCGCGGGCAGCGGGTGGAACTGGGCGAAATCGAGCATTGGCTCGGCACGCATCCGGGCGTGCGGCAAGGAGTCGCCATCGTGGAAACCCAACCCGACGGCACGCAAATCTTGTGGGCTTTCGTCTGCTTGCAGTCCGGGGCGCGCGAGCCCAGCCCGGCGGCATGGCACGACTACTTGTCCCGGACGCTGCCCTCCTATATGGTGCCGGCGGCCGTGCTCCAGGTGCCGGCCATCCCGGTAAATACTTCCGGCAAGGTGGATCGGGCGGCGCTGTTGCGCGTGGTTTCCGATCGGGGAGCCATCCCCGCCGACGCGGCCGGCGGCGAACGCCAGGGCACCCAGCCCCGCGACGGCATAGAGCAGCGCATCGCGGAAGTTTGGGCGGAGTGCCTCAAACGCGAGTCCATCGCCCGCGAGGACAGTTTCTTCGATCTCGGGGGCGACAGCCTGCGGGCCATTTCCGTTGTGAGTCAGCTTCGGCGCACGTTCCACTGCGACATCAACGATCTCTACGAGCATCCGCGACTAGCGGATTTCGCCGCCGTTTGCCGGCCGCGGCCCGAGCATCTGCGGACGCTGATCCGATCCGCCGCCCGGCATTGGCAAGGCTACCGGGACAACCTCGCCGCCTATGAGGCGGAACGCGACGCGGCTCTGGATGCCGCGCGGCGCGCCTATGAGACGCGGAATCAGTCCTACGGGCTGAACGGCGGAGGGGAACGCCGAGATTATAGACGAGTTCTCCTGACTGGGGCGACCGGCTATCTCGGCAGCTATCTTCTGCGCGAACTGCTCGCGAACCGGAACCGCCAGGTTACCGTCCTGGTGCGCGGCGGCGACGACCGCACGGCACGCGCCCGCCTGGGCGAGACTCTGTGCCACGATTTCGGTCCGGACGAGGGCGCCGCGTTGCGGGACGATTCCCGGCTTACGGTGCTGTCGGGCGATTTGCGCCGAAACGATCTGGGCCTATCGCCGCAGGTCCACGATCGCCTGGCGAACAGCCTGCAGGCGGTTTTTCACTGCGCCGCCAACGTGAAGCATTTCGGCCATTATTGGGAATTCCATGCAGACAATGTGGCCGCCACCGCGCGATTGCTGAAACTGGCAGCTCATCGCGCGGCGGACCCTGCGGATTTCCACCTGGTTTCCACCCTCTCGGTATGCGGGAAGGCCCCTGAAGCCGGTTTCCGGCTCTTCACGGAATACGATGCCGTGCCCGAAGTGTTGGATGAGAACTACTACATCCGCAGCAAGCAGGAGGCTGAGCGGCTGGTGGTCGCGGCCCGACGGGATCTCGCCAATGCCTCGATCCACCGCGTCGGCAATCTGGTCTTTGCCGCCGAGGGCGGACCGCTGCAATCCAATATCGGGGAGAACGCCTTCTTCCGGCAAATCGCCGCTTTCCTGCGCCTGGGAGTGGCGCCCGACGATGCTCATCTGTGGCTGTGTCATGTGGATATGGTGGCGCGCGGACTGGTGCTGCTGGCGGGCGCGGCCGATCTGACAAACGAAGCCCATCATATTGAAAATGCACGAAGAGATACGCTAGCGGAGTTCGTCACCGCGGCTGAGGGAGTCCGCGCCTGCGCTTTCGACGGCTTTCTGCAGCGGCTGGAACAGGCGGTGGACGAACCCGAGATGGATGCCGCGCTGACCGAGACCCTGGAGAACTTTGGGCTATATCGCGGCATCGCGCCGCAGGAGCGGGCGCGCCGTCTGGAAATCGTCTCCGGGCGCACCCAGACCCTGCTGACCCGGCTGGGGTTTGCCTGGCCGCAGGTCCCGCTGGCAGGGCAGGCAGAGATGCTGCGCCAAGCGAGGCGTCTTTTCTCCCCGCCGTCATTGTCGAATGCCGCTACAGGGGCATCATGTTGACATGTGGCGTGGCGCACGCCTTAGCGTGCTGCGGCGAACTTCAGTTCGCCGAACTGTCGGCTGAAGCCGACAGCGGCACGCTGAAGCGTGCGCTACAAGGCTAGTGCCCCATGAATCAACTGAAGCGGTTCGGCATCTTTGCGTTCCTGCAGCGTGAAACCCACGCTCTGGACCGGAAACTGCTGGTACTGACCGCCACTTCCGGCATTGCCAATGCGATGAACCTGGCGGTGATCAATGCCGCGGTCGACGCCTTGAAAAACGGGGGACCATCCTGGCAGCATTTTTTGTGGTTCGGCCTGTCCATCGCGCTGTTCGTCTATTCGCTGCGCTACATTCTCTATGAATCCACCAGGATTACCGAGGCCGCCATTTGCAGCGTCCGTTTGCGGCTGGCCGACAAGATCCGCCGCTCCGACCTGATGGCGCTGGAATCCATCGGCGAGGGCGATATTCATTCCCGAATCAGCCGCGACACGGCGGCCATCGCCCAGGCAGCGCGGCCGCTGTTCGCCGCCGCCCAAGGCGCCGTCATGATCGTCTGCACCATGGGCTATATCGCCCTGGTGTCGCCGGTCGCCATGCTGCTTTGCGTCATCCTGATCGCAGCCGGCGCCGGCAAATATTTCAAGGACCGCGCAGCCTATGACCAGGGCTTGCAGGAGGCATCGAAACAGGAAGACGAGCTTTCCGAATCTCTCAATGGCTTGCTGAAGGGATTCAAGGAACTCCGCATCAACAAACTGAAAAGCGACGACGTATTCGAGGAATTCCAATCGACCGCCACGCGCGTCCGCGAAGTGCGCACGCGCGTCATGGTTCTCTTCTCGAACAATATTATCTTCATCGAAATGTTTTTCGTCATCCTGCTGGGGGCTGTCGCGTTTGTGCTGCCCGTCATAGCGACATCGTTTTCAGGATCGGCTGCGAAGATTGTGGCTGCCATTCTGTTCTTTTTTGGACCGCTGACCAACGTGGTTGTAATGATCCCCTTGCTCTCGCAAGTGAATGTGACGGTGGACAATCTGCAGCGCCTGGAAGCGACCCTGGACGGGGGTTTGGCGAAA
>JBEKUO010000086.1:0-16081 GCA_049514955.1 Bryobacteraceae bacterium
TCGTGCCGGCGCCCGCCCTCGACAGACTGTCCGCATGCCTGCAAGGGTGCCGGGACGAGTCTCGACACGGCACGCACGAACGCGTGCGCCACATCATCGAGCCACACGTGAGAAATGCGGATAGCCAATCGGGCCGGCCTTCCTTCGCGGACTTCGCGTTCGGCAAAAGACTCAACGGGCGCTTTCCGGATCTGAACCGTAGGTAATCACGCCCGGATGCATCAGCATTGACTGCACCGCGCATTAGCGGGATACTTTGTCTTCGATAATGCGCTCCTTCTACTTCTCCGTTCTGCTGGCCGCCTCCCTGATGTTGCGCGCCGCCAGTCCCGATGCGGCCCAGGAGGCTGAGAAGGAGCTCTTCGCCGCGCGTTACGATCATGCCGCCGAGCTGTACTCGAAGCTGCTTCACGACGACCCCGTTTGGGCGCCGGGTTATTATGGCGTCGTGCGCGCCCTGATCGGCGCCTACCGCCCCCACGAAGCTTATGCTGCCGCTGCGGAAGGCCTGCTCTATGCAGCCGAAACAGCCGAGGCGCAGACGGCAGCCGGCATTGCCGCATTTCGCGGCGGCGACCTGGCAAATAGTTCGCCTCGAAGGTTCCGCGCGCGGCTCCGCGCTCACGAAGGCTGACGAAGTAGGCGCGCACCTCCTCCTCGCTCAGTTGATCCGGCGAGCGCCAATAATGCGCCGGCCGCATACTACGGCACTACGGCATCTGAACCGTGAATCGGGTGTGAAACAAGTCTCGCGCATCGACCTGTTTCTTGAGCTGCTGCAGGCCCCTCCAGGTTTCATCGTCGTAGTAGCGCTTGCGGATGTTGTCTTCGCGAATCTGGGTATCGCCGAAGGTCCCCCAGAGCATACGAATTTCTTCCGTGCCGGATGCTCTAAACGCTACCAGCAGATCCTGCATATCATTTTGGAAAACTTCAGCCTCCCCCTCCCCGCCCGGCTTATAGAAGCAGTAAAACACGATGCCGAGCACGACATCGCGATGACAAATGGAGTTCAGCGGAGGATTTGGCACAGGAGAGGCGTAAGCTCCGCCTCCAATGAACATCTGGAAGCAAAGCAGGACGTTGTCGGAATTCACGACCCGGTCGACCAATTGGGCGAACAATTCCACGAATCTTGTGATCAATGGCTGCTTTGTGAAGTTGAGTCGTTTCTTGTACGGCTCCGGAAACTCTCGGCCGTCCGGAGTCGTACCCGAACGCCGGACGAATGAATTCGCCATGTAGGAAAGCGTTTGACGATCTTCATACCCATGGCAAGGAAAATACCATGAATCGCCGACGATATTGTTGACGGCGGTCTTGAGGAATTGGTCATTAGCGCCGCCATCGTCCTTGCCGTCCCTGTTTCCATTCACCATCTCGAGCAAATACACAGCGGGCCTGGTCAGGACCCCACTGCTACTGACCACCGTCATGCACATATCGACATCGGGGGGCAGCCCGGCGGGATTCGAGGTAACCAGTTCGGTCCACCGCTTTATCTCGTACATCGCCCTGCGGAACATTGGCTTATCGTAGGGGAAGGCGCGGGAGTAGCCCCAGGAATGCGGATGATCGTCATTGAGGACACATTCGAAAGTGATCTCGGTGAGGATTCCGAAGCTGCCTGGACCCCCACCCAGAACCCCCCAGAACAAGCTGCTCTTGTCTCTGGCGCCCGGGCGATTAACGGTGAGCAAATTTCCGTCCGCTTGGTAGATCTGAAACTTGTGGACATGGTCAAGCGCCAGACCGTAGCTGCGAAGGAAGTGACCGTAGCCCCCCGTCTGTACGTGTCCGCCGATAGCGACGCGAGGGCACTCTCCATGCGGAATGGTCACGCCCTCGCTATTGAACCTGGCGGCAATATCGGTCAGAAGGGCGCCAGCGCCTACTGTGGCGTAACGCTTGCCATTCTCCTCACTGACCTCGATATCGTGGTACAGGTCCATACTGAGCAGAATGGTGTCGTCTCCGCCGGAAGATAACCCACAGTATTGGTGACCACCACTACGCGCTTGAACTTTCTTCGAATTTCTTATCGCATAGCGGATCGCGACGGCGATATCGTCCGTGCCCTTTCGTGGGTAAGCGACCATGCAAGGATGCATCGATCCCCCCGGCCCCTGTTCGTTGGGGTAGGAACTCGATGCGTACTGCGTACGCCTTGTCGTAGTCCGGATCGCCGGGAGCGTAGATCGGGCCGCCGAACCCGGGTATCCTCGCCGTTCCCGCCGCAGCAGGCACAGGCCTCAAGGCGCCCAAGTCGACGCTCGGAAGACTCTTCTGGCGATCCATGTTTTGAGCCGCTACGCGGGGCCTGCTCATCACGTGCTTTCCCAGAAGCCTCGTAGCCGCCCTGTCGAATCGAATTTCTGCGTCTCCCCGTCGCTTGGGTAAGAAGACCTCGGCACTGACGACTATATTCTGTTTGTTGTTGAGGCTCAAACGCAACGAGCCCGCCACCCGGGGAGCTGTCCCGCTGGGCGTTTCCGCGAAGGCGATCGTCATTTTCTTGACGAACGATGTCCTGAACGAGTCGAAGTCCTTGAGCTCTACGACCTTCTCGTAATGTTTGCCGACAAGATTACGATCGACATAGTGACTGCCGGACAGGCCGCCTTTAATAATCGACTCGACAATCTCCGCCGGATTCGAGACGTCCACGCGATGGACGCGCGTTTCCGTCTCCTCCTTGTTTGGCCCTTCACGGGATAACTTCAATCGATCCAACACCTCTGCCATGCGGCCGTGGTCTCCGGGCTTGCCGGCGATCGTGACTGAAACGACTATCACTCCGTAAGCATCAGTGTAGGCATGCACGGAGAGATCCATCGTGGGAGTAATGCTTGGGTGACTGATCAAGCGGATGGCAGCCTCAAAGTCCGCATTGGCGTAAAAGAAACGGGCACACATCAGCTCGACGCTCTGGCTGGAAGAGGTCACGGCGGAGAAAGTGATGACCTTGATTGCACCTCCAAAAGTGCCGTCCAGAATGGAGTCGAATTCGCCGTCACCCTTCTTGAAACTCGCCGGTTCACCTTGCGGCGTGATCGCCTCGAGCTTCTCGACATAGTCGCGAAGACGGCCCATGCTCCGGTCAAAGTAGCCAGGGTTGCCTGAGAGGACGCTGGAGACCACGCTCTGAACCGGATTGTCGCCCAAGGGAAGAAAGGCGTTGTTTCGAATGAGTTCGTCGGCGAGTTGCCGAGTGTTGGCGCCCGCCTCGACCTCAATGGCGATCCGTCCTTCTCCGCCACGGCCGGTCTTCTGCACCTCGATGCGCGTGAAGCAGGAGAAATCGACAACGAGCCCACCTTCGCTGTGAAGGGGGCCGTCACCCGAGGAACTCAGGCCACTACGAAGGAACCCCTTCTTGCCGAGGTGCTCCTTGATCTTGATCGCGTGGCACAGGCCTGCATTAGACCACGGATACACGACGATGGGTTTATCATTGAAGTCGCTGTACTTGTTGAGCGGATCATCGTCGTGCGGCACAACTCGCCCTTGGAACGGGACCGCAAGGAGACTATCAAGAGACTCGCTTGTCATGAGGAATTCCTCGGATATTTCCCGGATAGATCGCAAAATGATAGCATATATTTGACGTCCCTGCGCAGCCCTGCTCTCCAAGTCGATAGCGAGAATTCCGCGCTTGACAGTGGTGCGCGGAGCAAGGGAGGGTAGCCGGGAAAAGTCCGGCGTCTTCTGTCCCATTCCCCTGGCGCCCACGGCGTTCGTGTGGGCTGCTTCGATTGCGGTCGACCCGCCGCTCACTCTCGAACACACAACACAGCCAAGAGTAGTCCGACTCCAAGCCGGGTAATCCGGGCTTCTGTCGGGACCTCGCCGGGCGGAGATCGCTTCTTGCGAACTCCCTCTCTCCGTCTCGCACCGTCACCGTCGCCCTGTCTCCGCGTCCTAACATCGACGCTTGCCGTGGATGTTGGCGCGCCTTGCTCGCCTATCCGGCCTCTAGCATTGACTGCACCGCGCAATAGCGGGATACTTTGTCTTCGATAATGCGCGCCTTCTACTTCTCCGTTCTGCTGGCCGCGTCCCTGACACTGCGCGCCGCCAGCCCCGATGCGGCCCAGGAGGCTGAGAAGGAACTCTTCGCGGCGCGTTACGACAATGCCGCCGTGTTGTACGCGAAGCTGCTTCACGACGACCCCGCCTGGGCGCCGGGCTATTATGGCGTCGTGCGCGCCCTGATCGGCGCCTACCGCCCACACGAGGCTTATGCCGCTGCCGCGGAAGGACTGCTCCATGCGCCCGAAACAGCCGACGTGCAGGCCGCGGCCGGCATGGCTGCATTTCGCGGCGGAGACCTGGCCAAGGCCGAGACCAGTTTTCGAAAGGCCTTGAAGATTGCCCCGAACTACGCCGGCGCCTTGAGCGGCCTCGCATCCATCTATTCATCGGCTTCGAAATTCAAGACCGCGCGCAAGCTCATGATCGCGGCCTATCGCGCTTTGCCCAATGACCCGCGGCTCATCACGGAATGGGCCAACACCTTGCAAGGCGCCGAACACGTCGCCGCGCTGGAACAAGCACTGGCGATTTACGATCCCGGCAGCCGGGAAGCTCGCGCACTTCGTGCCCATATAGCCGCTGATAATGCGGGTCATGATCGGAAACTGCGGCGCCTCACAAGTCCCTATGAGAGCTATGAAATCAAGCTGGCGCCGATCCTGGCCGGGCCGAACAAGGTTTATGGAGTCGGCTTGCGCGTGCTGTTGAACAAAAAGGACGTGGGGAGATTGCTCCTGGACACCGGCGCTTCCGGCATCTCCATTTCCCCGAAAGCTGCGGAGAAGGCAGGCCTGGAGGTCCTTGGAAACGAGAGCATGGAAGCCCGCGGCATCGGCGACCGGAAGCCGCAGGATTCCTTCCGATATCTGGCGGCGGAGGTGAGTATCAGCGACGTTACATTCGCCGATTTTCCTGTCTCCGTCTTTCAATCGGCAAAGACATCCGACGTGGATGGCCTGATCGGGGCCGACGTATTCCAACGATTTCTGGTGACTATCGATTTCAAGGGAATGCAGTTGGCGCTGGATCCTTACCCGGGAGCGCCACCCCCCGCCAACGAGCCCCAGGATTCCGTCGACCCTCTGCCTGGTGGTTTCTTCCGCGTGTTTCGATTCGGCCATTACCTCACCATACCCGTCTCGGTGAACGAACGCGCCCCGCGGCTTTTCCTGATTGATTCGGGCGGCTCCATCAACCTGATCGACACCGCCGTCGCGGAGGAATCCACCAAAGTTCACGGCGACGATCGCACTCAACTGCGTGGCATTCAGGGAAAGGTTAAGGATGTCGCCAGGGCCGACCGCGCATCGCTGGTGTTCGCCGGTTTCCGCCAGGATAACTCGGATCTGCTGGCAACCAACTTGGAGAGTAGTGGAAATTCCTCGGGGGTGGGCCTCGCCGGTATCCTCGGGATGCCGGTGCTTTGGCAGATGAAGATGACCATCGACTATCGAAACGGAGCTGTGCGCTTCGAGCACAAGAAGCCATAGGAGTGCATTAGATGAAACGCTATCTGATTTGTCTCGCCATGCTGGCAGTCCCGGCCGGCGCCCAGCAACTCACTGCCGAAGAGGTGCTGCAGAAACTGCGCTCTTCGTACACCGCCCTCAAGGCCGTGCACCTCGTTGCGGAAAGGCAGGAGACGACCTATGGGGGTCGCATGGCAACGTCGGCCTCGGAATGCGAGCTTGCCGCCAAGAGTGGGAACCGTTTCTTGGCTCGGGTGAAATATCCCAGCGAGGAAGCCATCGAAGTCAGCGATGGCAGCAACATCTGGAGGGCGCTGAGTTCCAAGAAACAGTTCACGAAGGTCGACGCCGCCGCGCTGGACGAAGACCGCGATGAGGAAGATAATGCGAAGACTGCCGAGAGAGATCTGCACGGCCTCATGGAGAGTATCATGCTTGGCCACTTTCTGGCTTTGGCCAAGACCGCGCAGGACCCCGTAATCGTGAAGGAAGAAGATTTCAAGCTCGGAAAAGAGAAATTGCGCGGCTATCTGATTCGCGCTCGCACCGCCGGAACTGAGCACGACTTGCTCGTGGATAAGCAAAGATTCGTGGTCTTGCACTACAAGCAAAAAGCTGAGACGGCGGACGGCAAGGTGGAGATCACGCTGAAGATGAAGCTGATCGAGTTGAACCAGGAAGTCGGCGATGCGCTGTTCGCCTTCGAGCCAAAGCAGGGATGGAGCGAGTCGGAGACGCTGCTCCTGCCCGGCGAACGGCGCGTGACTCTGACCGGCGAACGGGCCTCAAACTTCACGCTGAAGACGCTGGACGGCGAACGGGTGTCGCTCGAAGGTTTGCACGGGAAGGTGGTCGTGCTCGATTTCTGGGCGACCTGGTGCGGGCCTTGCCGCGCCGAGCTGCCAACCATCGAGAAACTCCGCGTGGAGTTTGCGGACGCGGTCCAGTTCTACGGAGTAAACGACGAAGCGCCGGCGAAGGTGAAAAAGTTCGTCGCCGAGCATCACATGGAGCTGCCGGTTTTGTTGGATGGCGACCACAAAGTGCATTGGAGCTACGGTATTCACGCCATACCGGTGCTGTTTGTAATTGGCCGCGACGGCGTGATCCGCCAGCAATTCCTAGGCGACCGCGGCGAATCAGCCTTGCGCAAAGCCATTCGGTCGGTGGTGCAGGCGGAGTGAAGTCAGCTCTGGACTGTCCGCCATTTGCCTCGGTGGCACTGTTGTACAAGAAGGTGGGGCAGGCGCTTTCGCCTGCCAACAGCGAACTTCAGTTCGCTTAGCGAACTTCAGCTCGCTGTAGCCGTGCCGCCGTGGGCTTCAGCGCACGGTACTACCCGCGTAGCATCGACGCCGTTCGTGGCGCAGGCTTCAGCGCAATGCCGCATAGTTTCCCGGATCTCGGTGATGCTGCAGAATTCGTGGGGCAGCCCCCCCGGTCTGCGCGGGTCCCCTGGACCCGCTCTTTGATTGCAAGAATCGGGACTTTCGATGAAGGCGACGGGCCGAGGAGGCGTCGGCCGCGGTCCAGGGGGACCGCCCCACGATTAATGTAGGTGTTCGACCGTGGGAAAACTATGCGGCATTGGGCTTCAGCGTCATGCCGTGGGCTTCAGGCCGCGGTCTGGACTTTCCGCCATTTGCCGCACGCCCGTGGCGCAGCCCGAAGAAGGATCGCCGGTTCGCCCGCTCGCCCCCTCGTAACATCGGCGCCGTTTGCCGATGTTGCCGAGCCTTGCTCGCCGGTATCGTATCCTGAACTTCATGGGGTCTCCGGTCGTTGCGCCTGAGCCACCCGTGCGCTTTTGGGCCGCCGTGCGCGAAGCGCTCGCCGGCACGCATCGGGACTACACCGAGGGCAGCATCAGCCGCGCCATCACCCTGCTGGCGATTCCCATGGTGCTCGAAATGGTGATGGAGTCCCTGTTCGGCGTCACGGACATGTTCTGGGTCTCGCACCTCGGCAAGGACGCGGTGGCTACCGTGGCGCTCACCGAATCGATGCTGACTCTGGTCTTCGTGGTGGCCATGGGGTTGAGCATGGCGACCACTGCGTTCGTGGCGCGCCGCATCGGCGAGAAGGATCCGGAAGGCGCCGCCGTGGCCGCCGTACAAGCCATCGCCATCGGCATCGTGGTTTCGATTGTGTGGGGCGCCGTCGGCGCGTGGTTCGCCCGCGATCTCTTGCGCCTCATGGGCGCGACGCCTGCCATCATTCAGACAGGCCAGCGGTACACCGGAGTTCTGTTGGGTGGCACCGTGACCATCCTGCTGCTGTTCCTCACCAACGCCGTATTCCGCGGAGCGGGCGATGCCGCCATCGCCATGCGCGTATTGTGGCTCGCCAACTTGATCAATATCGCGCTGGATCCATGCTTTATTTTCGGCCTGGGACCATTTCCGAAATTGGGCGTGGCCGGCGCCGCTGTCGCCACCACCATCGGACGCGGCTGCGGCGTGCTCTATCAGTTGACGATTCTGTTCAGCGGCCAGGGCCGCGTGGTCATCCGCCTTCCACAAATCCGCATTCATGCCGAGGTGATGTGGCGGCTGCTGCGCGTGTCCTTCAACGGCATGTTTCAATTTCTGCTCTCCATGGGAAGCTGGGTGGCGCTGGTGCGCATGATCGCGCTGTTTGGCGCGGCCGCCCTGGCCGGATACGCCATCGCCATTCGCCTCGTGATCTTTGTGATCCTGCCGTCGTGGGGGATGAGTAACGCCGCGGCCACGCTGGTCGGCCAGAATCTCGGCGCAGGGAAGCCCGATCGCGCGGAGGCTTCCGTGTGGCGCGCAGGCCTGTACAACATGATTTTCCTGGGCGGCGTTGCGGTGATCTTCCTGATTTTCGCCGAGCCGGTTATACGGTTATTCACTAACGATCCGGCGGTGTTGCCGATCGGCGTAGCCTGCCTGCGCATCGTGAGTTGCGGCAACGTATGCTACGCCTACGGCATGGCGATGGTGCAGGCCTTCAACGGCGCGGGTGACACGTTCACACCCATGATCATCAACCTGTTCTGCTATTGGCTGTTTCAGCTTCCGCTGGCGTGGACGCTCTCGGCGCACACCAGACTCACGGCGACCGGAGTTTTTCTAGCGATCCCTATCGCCGAGACCGGCATCGCGGTGGTCAGCATCCTGGTGTTCCGGCGCGGGCGCTGGAAACGGGTCGCCATCTGATGCGGGGCAGCCAATCCTGGCTGCAAGCCGGCTCCGGGCAGATTGCCCACAGACTAGCGTCCCATAAAGTCCGTGATGTCGAAGTAGAACGTCTTTTGTCCGCCGCTGGTCACATTGATCTCCAGGACATCGAAGCGCCGTCCTTTTTCATCCGGATTCGTTAGCGATTGCTTGCTCCGGGTCCACTCCTTATTCGTGCGCCCCAGAACGTAGGCGATGTAGCAGTACTCGGTAGCGATGCCTTCGTTGTCGTCCATCGCATTGGTGATTCGTATGGCCGTCTCTCGGGTGTCTCCAGGCCCGCCTTCGACTTTGGGAACGGCTGCGGGAGGCCGATTTGCTTCCCATCCGGGCTTGAATATCTGCGACCATTCACTCGCCACGCCGTCCTCTCCGGACATGGCATAAGCCGCGGCCAGCCGGCGCAGATTCGCTTGCGCAAACCTGCTGAATGGCGGCAGCTTCTCGATCTCGTCGAAAGTGCCGTTGTGCTGCGCCATAAGGAACATCTGGGATTGACGGCAGATGTTCCTGAGGGAGTACTCCACGGCCTGTTTTGGCAAACCGGCCAGTCGAAAGCTTTCGAGCACGTGCGCGCGCCCCGTTTCAGCACTCTGTTCCAGCTCCGCCCACCGCCCGTCCGCCGCGAACGTCGCGCTCAACAGAATCTCCATGTTTGGGTTCGAAACCGGGAACCTGCCGGTGCGCACGAGCTGCGCTATTTTCGAGCTCGTGTCTTGCGGCCAGGCCATTTGCGCAAGGCACGCCATGATCGCAACTAGCCGCCAGGTCCACATTTGGCGCGATTGTATCACGTACTCTGTAGACATGAAGTCTCTCGCCTGTTGTTGCATTCTACTATCGGCACTTGGCTGCTCAAGCTCGCGGCCGCTGGTGGTCGGCTCCAAGAATTTCACCGAGCAGATCGTCCTGGGGGAAATCGTCGCGCAACAGATCGAACGCCGCCTGCACGAAAAGGTGGACCGCAAGCTCGACCTCGGCGGTACACTGCTGGCCCAGCAGGCGCTTCAGAACGGCGAGATCGACGTGTATCCCGAATACACCGGAACTGCATTGACCGCGGTGCTGAAGCTCGCGCCTTTGTCCGATCCGGCGGCCGTTCTCGAGCGCGTACGCGCCGAATACCGCCGGCGTTGGAACCTGGTCTGGCTCGATCCGCTGGGCTTCAATAACACGTTCGCCATGGTGGTGCGGGGCCCCGAGGCGCGCGCCGCGGCCATCGAGACCTTGAGCGATGCCGCCCGCCGCAAACAGGGCTGGCGGCTCGGCGTGGGTTACGAATTCCTGCAGCGTCCGGACGGGCTTCCGGGTTTGCTCCAGACATACCACCTGCCACTCGACGGCAACCCCAAGAGCATGGATCTGGGCCTGCTCTACAGCGCTCTGGAACAGAAACAAGTGGACATGGCCGCCGCGAATGCTACCGATGGAATGCTGTCCGCGCTGGACGTCAAAGTGCTGCGCGATGACATGCATTATTTTCCGCCATACCAGGCGGCCCTGATCGTCCGCGAACAGACCCTCGCCGCGCATCCCGGCCTACGGGCGGCGCTCGACCAACTGGCCGGCAAGCTCGGCGACGCCGCCATGCAGAAATTGAATTACGAATTGGACGGAAAGCACCGGCCCGTATCGGAAGTGGCCCGCGAGTGGCTCGCCGGTGAGAATTAGCACATTGCGACGCAGCCCGTGGCCTGTGCTTTGCACTAGACTCGGAACAAGGAGGAGGCGTATGTCAAAGACTTTGAGTCTGGCGGTTTTGGCGGGGGCTCTGATAGTCTCCGCCGCATTCGCCGAAAAGAAAGATAAAGATCACAACGATGCTTTTGTCGCTGGTGAAGACAGCGAAAGCCGTATCGCGCGGGAAGTTCGCCACCAGCTTTTGATGCTCCCTTATTACGGCATCTTCGACGATCTCGCCTTTCGCCTCGAAGGCGCCGTCGTAACACTGGAGGGCGCGGTAGTTCGACCCGTCCTGAAGTCGGATGCCGAGCACGTGGTGAAAAAGGTTGAAGGCGTCACTCAGGTAATCAACAACATTAAAGTGTTGCCGCCTTCCCCGATGGACGACGGGATCCGCAGAGCGGAATACCGCGCCATTTACGGCGACCCGTCGATATCCATCCGCTATGGATATCGTGCGCTGCCTTCGATCCACATCATCGTCGAGAACGGCCACGTCACCCTGGAAGGCGTGGTAGCGAATGAGGCCGACAAAAACCTGATCAATATTCGCGCGAATGGCGTGCCAAACGTCTTTTCAGTGACGAACGACCTACACGTGGAAGCGAAATAGGTCGTGGCGCAGGCACTCCTGCCTGCCGCGCCGGCACTCTTGCCGGCGCAGGCGAGCTCTGCTCGCCCGGTTACTACGCCCCAAGTACGTCCCCGGCTTCACCCAAAACAGTCCGCCATATCGTCCCGCGCCCGCGCAAATAGTCTGCAACGACGTCACATTGATTCCAGCTTGCGCGAGCGTACGCGCAATCGCCGCCGCGGCGCCCGGATGGTCCTCCCCTTGCACGAGAAATCCCGTCTTCTTCGGACCCAGCGTCAACCCGGCCGCGCGCGCCGCCTTCTTCAGCGCGGCGCCATCTTCCGCCATAAAATCGAGTTGGGCCTTGCGCGCCCCCTGCGGGAAACCTGAAAAAGCAATCAGGTTTACCCCCGCGGTCTCCAGAGCCGTGAGGATGCGAGCCGCCTCGCCGGGCTTGTCCGCCACCGCCACGTCGTAATAATCGATCCTGCGAATCTCGTCAGGCATGCCCCCACGGTACATCCGCTCGCCGCCGAGGTCAATCCGGTTTGCGGTAGAACCCGCCCCCCACCATCCGCATAACCTTCCCCCAGAGCGCCTGCCCCAACTCTTCCCAGTCCGCCATGTCTTCCGGAACCACCTGTACATGCAGCCCGGCCATCTCATCGGTAGTGCTCGGACCCCACACCACGCGCCGCGGCGGGTGATTCGGGTTGCGCGGATTCGCCTCGGAATTGTCGTAGGTGAATTCCATTTCCAGGCGTGTTCCGGCAGGCAACTTCACCGGCGCAGCGTAGCGATACTGCTCCTGCCAGTTGAAATTCCAATCGCGAATCCAAATCAGCCACTTTTTACTTCCGTCCGGCAGAATTGCCCAGCCCTGCATGTCCTTGCAGATGTAATGCGCGTGCGGGATGATCCCGATCGCCTCCACATCCACCGGCGTCGTGAAATGGTCGCGAACCTTATAGGCGCGTTCGCCCGCCGGAATGTCGATCTGGTGTGAGACCAGCGCGATGTCCGCGACCCACTTCGTCGGCGGCTTGCTGGCGAAGTAAAGCCCCAGCGTGGATTGGTCGGTCTCCGGCTTGCCCGTCGGATGATAGTGGATCTGCATCACCAGATCGGACCCCTTGCGCAAGATCCTCTGGAGACCGTCTGGAATGCGATCCGGCTGCATGCCCGCGGTCCATCCCCCCAACGCGCCGCTCGGCAGGAAGCCCGGAGTGCCAAAACATGGATACGTCTCGCCGTTTCGGCGTGCGATGTGTGCCGCATCCAGCAGGAACAGCGCGTGATGCACCACGCTGCGCGCCCCCGGCCGGAATTCCAATGCGCGCACGTACTTGTCTTCAGTAAGCCGCAGCGGAATCACAAAGCATTGGTAGAGGTCGGCGCCATCGGCCGCCACCGCGAACGGCTTGGGCATCGCAACCGTGAGGTCGGGTGTGCCGAGCTGCCATCCTTCGGGAAACTGCGGCGCAGTCGGAAGCTGCGCCGGATCGCCTTCGGGCGCCCCCGCCTGCGCCCATTGCCGCAGCGTGGCGATGTCCGCATCGCGCAACCGCCGTTCGCCTTGAAAGTGGCCATAGCCCGGCTCCGGCTCCCACGGCGGCATATAGCGGCTGGCGGTCACGGTCGCGATGAGCGCCGCGCGCTTGGCCGCATCCGCGTAAGTGAGCAGCGGAAACGGCGCGGCTTCGCCTGGCCGGTGACAGCTCACGCAATGCTGGTACAGAATCGGCGCCACATCCCGTGTGAAAGTGACATCGCCCGTCCGCGCCGCAAAAAACAGCAAGGCTAACCGAAACAACTCCATCTCATACGATGGTAGCGCCGCCGTCGACGATGATGGTCTGCCCGGTAATGTAGTTGGATGCAGGCGCGGCCAGGAATACCGCAACGCCTTTCAACTCGCCCGGATTTCCCACGCGCGCCATCGGAATGCCCGACTCGATGTAAGGCTGCGCCGCTTCCAGAACCTTCTCGGTCATGCGCGAAGGGAAGAAGCCCGGCGCGATGGCGTTCACGCGTATATTGTGAGGCGCCCACTGCGCGGCCAGCTCGCGCGTTAGGCCCAGCAGCCCGGCTTTGGATGCCGCGTAGCCGGCGTAATGAATCCCCTGCGGCATGGAGCTCTTCAAACCGGCAATCGAAGCCACATTGATGATGCGGCCGTATTTGCGCTTGATCATCTCGCGCCCGCAAGCCTGCGCGAACAGAAACGCGCCAGTGAGATTCACCTCCAGCACCGACTGCCACTTATCGAAGGGCATATCCTCGGCCGCCGCACCCCAGGTCACGCCTGCGTTGTTGACCAGGATATCGATCTGGCCATAGGCGCCCATCGTCTGCTTCACCGCGGCGTGCACGTCGGCTGGCTTGGAGACATCGCACAGCGCCCCTTCGCAACGGAAGCCGCGCTTCTTCAGGGCCTCCACGGCCGGATTGAGCCATTGCTCGCGCCGCGCCAGCAGCATCAGGGAAGCGCCCGCCTCCGCGAGGCCCTCGGCGATCTCCTCACCGAGCCCACGCGAGCCTCCGGTCACCAGAGCCACCTGGCCGGTAAGATCGAATAATTCTTTGAGTGACGTCATAACCTCTTTCTAATTCTCTGTAATAATGTTTGGCAGCCACGTGGCGCAGGCTCTCAGCCTGCCGCGCCGACACTCCTGTCGGCGCAGGCGAGCGAAGCTCGCCGCATGCGCTTGCACAGTTATTTCACGGCGTCCCTAAGCCACGTTCGCAGGAGCTCCCGCCTGCACATCGCGCCCTCGCCTCGCCTCGTCGATCACCATCCTGGCGATCCGCTCCCGATGATACGTGGCATCCCCGAACATCAGCTCGCTCGCCTTGGCCCGCTTGTAGTACAAGTGAACGTTGTTCTCCCAGGTGAATCCCATGCCGCCCTGCACCTGAATCCCGCGGTTGCCCACCTCGCGATACGCATCGCTCGCGTACGCCTTGGCGATGGAGACCGCCACAGCCGCTTCCGGCGCCTGCTCCTGCAACGCCCACGCCGCGTAGTATGCCGCCGACCGCGAGCTTTCCGTGAGCAGCAGCATGTCCGCGCAGAGATGCTGTACCGCCTGGAACTGCCCGATGGGCTTGCCGAACTGTTTGCGCGCCTTGGCGTACTCCACCGCGATCTCCATCACGCGCTGCATGCCGCCCACCATTTCCGCGGTCAGCGCTACGCTGGCGACCGCCAGCGCGCGTTCCAGCGCCGTGTGCGCCGAATCCCCGATCGCCAGGAAGTCTTCTTCCGCAACCGGCACTTCCGTAAAGTCGACTTGGTAGAGCTTGCGCGTGCTATCCATAGCCGCGAGCGGCGCGATCGCCAGACCCGGAGCGTCCCGTGGCACGACGAACAGTCCGAGGTCGTCGCCACGGCGCGCCGCACAGACCAGAAAATCCGCCACGCCTGCATCCGGCACGAACATCTTCCGGCCATTCAGCGCGAAGCCCGACCGCGTAGGAAACGCCTGCATCCGCACGGCTTCGGGCTCCCACCGCGCATCGGCCTCCAGCAATGCCAGCGTGCCGTGCGCCTCTCCCAGCGAGATGCGCGAAAGATATTTCTGTTTCTGCGCGCGATTGCCCGCCGCGTCAATGGCCACGCCCGCCAGCAGCACCGTCGAGAGATACGGTCCCGGCAGCAGCGCGCGCCCCATCTCTTCGAGCGCCACCGCCATCTCCACCAGGCCCAGTCCGAGCCCGCCGTACTCTTCACCGAATACGATGCCGGTCCAGCCCTGGTGCGCCATCTTCTGCCACAGCGCGGCATCCGCGGCAGTGCCGGTTTCCATCAGCCGCCGTACTTCTCCAATCGGGCATTCCGCGGAAAAAAACTCGCGCGCCGAATTCTTCAATACCTGTTGGGTTTCCGTCAATCCGAATTGCATGGCGGCCTCCTCAATAACTCTTGGGGAATCCCAGCACGAAGTGCCCCACGATGTTGCGCTGAATCTCCGACGTGCCCGCTTCAATCGTGTTGCCCCTCGCCCGCAGATACGTATAGGCCCACTGGCCCTCGTCGAAAGCGAATTCGCTCCCGCGTGTCAACTGGCCGTAAGGGCCCAGCACCTCCATCGCCACCTGCTGGAACCGCTGATTCAGCTCGCTCCAGAAGATCTTCTGTATGGAGCCTTCCGGACCGGGCATGCCCGTCTGCATCACCCTGCTGATGGCGCGCATCTGGTTCAACCGCATGATCTCGATCTCCGCGTAGCTCTGCGCCAGCTTCTGGCGGATTACCGGATCCTCCGCCGCCGGCCGCCCGTTGCGTTCTATGCTGTGCGCCAACTCCACCAGCCGCGCAAACTGGCGCTTGAAGGTGATCTGCAAACCCGCGCCCAGCAGCGCGCGCTCGTGCATCAGCGTGCCCAGCGCTACGTTCCAGCCGTTGTTGACGCGGCCCACTACGTTCTCCACCGGCACGCGTACGTTGTCGAAGAAAAGCTCGTTGAACTCCGATTCGCTGGTCATCTGCCGCAGAGGCCGCACCTCCACGCCGGGGCTGTGCATGTCCACCAGCAGCACAGTCAGGCCTTTGTGTTTCTCGGCGTTCGCGTCGGTCCGCACCACCAGCTCGCACCAGTCGGATGCCCAGCCGTAACTCGTCCAGACCTTCTGGCCGTTGACGACGAAGTGGCCGTCTTCGAGCTTCGCTTCGGTGCGCAAAGCCGCCAGATCCGAGCCGGCGTTGGGCTCCGAGAATCCCTGGCTCCAGATCTCCTCGCCGCTCAAAATCTTGGCGAGGTAGCGCTGCTTCTGTGCTTCGCTGCCGAACGCGATAATGGTCGGCCCCACCAGCTCGAGGCCCAGAATGCCCGGCAGGGGAGGCGCCGCGATACGCGCCATCTCCTCGGTGAAGATGGCCTTCTCCATCAGCGTCGCGCCGCGCCCGCCATATTCTTTGGGCCACGACAAGCCGGCCCAGCCGCCCTCGTACACCTGCCGCTGCCAGTCGCGCAGAAAAGCGAAGCGCTCTTCCATGCTCTCGGTGGCGGACTGCCGCGCTTCCCAATCGCGCGGCGCATATGCTTCGAGCCAGGCCCGCAGCTCTTCTCGAAATTGCCGCTCTTGCGGCGTCGGATTCAAGTCCATGGTTCGCT
>JBEKUO010000087.1:0-15120 GCA_049514955.1 Bryobacteraceae bacterium
TCCGATCCACGCCACGATTCGTTTCCATGAGATTATTCGTGGCAGCAACGGCAAGCCGGTCGCAATCGAGTTCCGGCGCGACGGCCAGACCCGGCAGATTACGGTGCAGCCGGTATGGAGCGGCGCGGATGGGCCGGCCCGCTGGGTGATCGGCGCCTACGTTGAGCCCAAGCTGAACATCCTGACCACGCGGCTCTCGTTGCCCGCTGCATTCCAGGAATCCGTGCGCGAGAACGTCAAGAGCGCGGACGTGATTTTCCAATTCCTGACAGGCATCGTGGAGCGCCGCATTTCGCCGAAATCGCTCACCGGGCCAATCGGGATCGGACAGATGTCCGGCGCGGCCGCCAAGCAAGGTCCTTCGGCCTTCCTGATGCTCATGTCGATGGTCAGCCTGAATCTGGCGATTTTCAATCTGCTGCCCATTCCGATCCTGGATGGCGGGGGGATTTTGATGCTGTTCATCGAGATGGTGATGCGGCGCGACATGAGCATGTCTGTGAAGGAGGCCGTTTTCAAAGTGGGATTTGTATTCATCATGATGTTGGTGGCCTTCGTGCTGTACAACGACATTTCGAAGATGCTGCCGCCGGGCTAGGTGGGGCAGGCGCTTTCGCCTGCCAACAGTGAACTTCAGTTCGCCGTGCCATCTGAATCTTTCGAAAGCGGACAATCATCTCTTAGACTTCGGCCATGGACTGTACCTGTATCCGCTACACGGATTTGCCGCACACGAGCAAGCTGTTCGCGGATCTGGTTTACCACCCCGATCGGGTTCAATCGTTTTATCCCCATCCGGTCGGCGACCCCGCCGTTTATCAGTCGATTGCCAGCGAAATGCGGTTCCCGCCCGCGCAGCGCGCCGCCCTGGTGACGGCCTTGCGCCAGCAGAACGGCGAGAGTGCGGCGCTGGAGTTGCTGGCGCGGGAAGGAACCGTAGCAGTTGTGACGGGCCAGCAGGTCGGCTTGTTTTCCGGTCCGGCCTACACGATTTACAAAGCTCTCACGGCGGTGAAACTGGCACGCGACCTGGTGGCGCGTGGCATCCCGGCCGTACCGATTTTCTGGCTGGCCACCGAAGATCACGATTTCGCCGAAATCAATCACTGCTGGGTGTTCGATGCCGAGCACCATCCCATCAAGCTGGAGAAGCACGGCTCGCCGGCATCCAGCCAACCTGTCGGGCAGTACGTCCTCAGCGCGCCTCCCACGGCGGAGTTGCGCGCGGCGCTCGCGACCCTGCCTTTCGGGGATGAAGTCTCCGCCCTGGTGGAAGAAACGTACCAGCCCGGGAGAACGCTGGGCGAGGCTTTCAGCGCGCTGCTCAAACGGCTGCTGGCCAATTACGGGCTGCTGCATGTCGATCCCATGGCGCCCGCCATGCGCGAGATGGCGGCGCCGGCGATACGGTCCGCACTGGCCGCGGGGCCGAACCTAACGGCTTCGGTGCTGGAGCGCAACCGAGCGCTGGAGGCGGCGGGCTATCATGCGCAGGTGCATGTGGAAGACCAGACGTCGTTCGTGTTTCTGCTGGAGAATGGCCGCCGCTACACGCTGCGCCGTTATGGGCGCGACTATCTGCAGAACGGCCGGCGCTTCTCTACCGAGGAGTTGATGGACCGGGCCGCCGAACTTTCCCCCAACGCGTTGCTGCGTCCGGTGGTGCAGGATTCCATGCTGCCCACCGTCGCCTATATCGGGGGTCCCGCGGAGCTGGCTTATCTGGCGCAATCCGAGGTCATCTATCGCGCCATACTGGGCCGCATGCCTGTGGCCCTACACCGCGCCGGTTTCACGCTGCTCGATCAGCGCAGCCGGAAGCTGATGACGCGCTACGCGCTAACGCTGGCCGATTGCACGCACGGCGACGATTTTGTGCGCGAGCGGATCGCGGCGCAGTTGATCCCACCGGCGCTCGGCGACACGCTGGCGCGCACCAAGACCACGGTGGAGGCAGCGGTCGATCACCTGGCAGCGGAGTTAGCCGGATTCGACGCCACGCTGGCGGCCGCGCTGGACAAGAGCCGCAAGAAGATGGTCTACCAGATCTCCAAGATGGAGCGGAAGATCGGCCGCGAAACCATGGCGCGCGATGCGCGCGTGGCCCGCGATGCGGAGTATCTTTCCGGGTTGGTCTATCCGCACCGGCATTTGCAGGAGCGGCTGTATTCGATTTTGCCGTTCGTGGCGAAGCATGGCTTGGGTCTCGTTGACGATTTGTATGAGTGCCTGAGTCTGGAGTGCCCGGACCACCAGCTAGCGGTTGTGTGAGAGGCTAGTGCCTGATTATCCGCCATTGAAACCGCTCCACCCTATTAGTTCCCTTAGCCCTGCCAAGCTCGCCCAAATGGAACGGCTTTCGACGGATGTCTTAAAGCAGTCACTGATACCGGGACAAGGAGACTGCTTGAAGACGAGGCCGGATGGTACGATACTTGACGGGCACCATCGGATCCATATTCTCCGCAAGCGGGGCGTGGCTGTTGATACGCTACCGCGCGAGGTCGTTGTGAAAGGGAATCTCTAAAACGTGTGGACGAAGCTCCATTGGGTGGATGGTCCATGGCCGGGCAAGTTAGCACTGGCCTCGCGTCCACGCGGTGGCGACTGGCTCGAAGATGAAATGGCCCGTTGGCGGCGGGCTGGAATCAATAAGGTGTTGTCTCTGCTGACTCCCGAAGAAGAACAAGATCTCGATCTCAAAAATGAAGCGCGCGAGGCAAAGGCACATGGAATGGAGTTTCTCTCGTTTCCAATCCTGGATCGCCAAATCCCGAAGCCGGAAGCCAAGCTGGCGGCGGTCTTGGAAAAAATCGACGCCGATCTCTCGTCCGGGAAGAGTGTCGTCCTTCATTGCAGACAAGGCATCGGCCGTACCGGACTCCTGGCTGCGTGTCTGCTCGTTATGAAAGGACTGGACCCAGAGACGGCAGTCAGGAGGTTGAGTGCTGCGCGCGGCGCCCCCGTGCCGGAGACAAGAGAGCAGCGGCGCTGGATCGATCGCTATGCCGCGATTTTGGCAGGCGTCGAGTAGACGGCACCGCGTGCCACGAAGCGAGCTTGCCTCACTTTGCGACCGGCGCGACCACATAGACATATTCAAGGACCTCGTGACCTGAATTTGTGACATTGTGCCGAGTCGCCGGAGGGATATATGTGTATGCGGGCGCCACGAAGCTATGTTTTGGCTGGCCGTCAATGAGGGCGTCGCCCTGCCCGTGCAGAATTACGAGTGACTCCTCATTGTGGCCGGTGGAATGCCAGCCGACCGATTCACCGGGCTGTAACCTTACAAACCCACTTCGCATACCGGCGGTCTGCGGCGGTCCTTCGAGCAACGGGCAATCGCCACCCGGGCAGCGGAGCGGCAACGATAGCGGCTGTCGCGGCGGAGCCTGGGACGCCACGGGCGCCAGCGCGGCGAGAATCAGGACTGACGTTCGCATCAGGAGCGGCATACATCGCCCATTTTACTGGCGCGCACAACTCCCCGCTTGCGGGATCCGCCGGAAACGAAGTAGTATGGACCCATGCGGCGTTTCGCGGCCACAATGCTGGTTGGGCTTTTCAGCTTCTCGCTGATCGGTCCCGCCTTGTTTGTGGACGCCGATTCGAGCTTGCCTGCGTGCTGTCGCCGGGATGGCAAACATCATTGCGCCATGAATATTGCGGATCCGCAGGAGGTGCCATCCGGTGCAGTAGTGAAGATATGGGGACCCAGGTGCCCTAGCTTTCCAACCGCGTGCGCTTTCCCGGCGGGTTCCCAGGCAGCGCTGCCGGCGGGTTCGCAACTGGCTTTCGCGTGGTTGCTCCAGCATCCGGCAGTGCAGGCGCAGGCGGAAGCGGGCTACCGCATCTCGTTTAGCCGCTCCCGCCAAAAGCGCGGACCTCCAAGTCTCCTCTCCTAGCAGCCCGTGGTAGAAGTCCGGCAGGCTAAATGCCTGCCCCACCAGTGGGGCGGTTTCGTTTGCCTGAGTTTCGGCGAATTCGCCGCAGGCTGCTAGTCTAGACGTCCCTTTCCGCTCGCACCGCGCAACCGGTCTATCTCTCGCTCACCGCGCGGTCGATGCTCTGGGCGTCCACCTTCGTCTACAAGAAGAAATTAAGGAGGCTTGATGCGAAAGCTCGTATCGTGTTTGTGTCTGATGGTCTTTCTAATATTTAGTTTCCCGCTCCACGCAACCATCTTTGGCCGGATACGGGGAATCGTGCACGACCCACAGCATCGGCCTCTGGCCGGAGCGCCGGTAAAGCTGCAGGCAGTTACCTCGGATTGGTCTCAAACCGCGCAAGCGGACGATAACGGTGAATTCTCGTTCACCAGCGTGCCGGTCGGCGACTACAAAATCACCGTCACTCAGCCTAAATTCGAGGCTGCGGAGCAAACCGTCACAGTGGCTTCCAACTCATCGCCGATTCTTCACTTTCAACTGGCGATCGCGGCCTTGACTCAAACTACGGTGGTCTCCGGTCAAGCAGAAACGGTCAATTTGGATTCGGTAACTCCCACCACTCTGGTCGATCGCGAAGACATCGCCCAAACTCCCGGCGCCGACCGCACCAACAGCATGGCGATGATCACCGACTATACGCCCGGCGCATATGTAACCCACGACATGCTGCACATGCGCGGCGGCCATCAAGTCGATTGGCTCATTAACGGCGTACCCGTACCCAATACCAATATCGCCACCAATCTGGGACCGCAGATCGACCCCAAGGATATCGATTATCTCGAGGTTCAACGAGGCAGCTACGATGCCGAGTACGGAGACCGCACGTATGGAATCTTCAATATCGTGCCCCGATCCGGTTTCGAGCGCAACAATGAGGCGGAACTCGTCACCTCTTTCGGTAATTGGGACCAAACCAACGATCAACTCAATTTCAGCGGGCACACCGAGCGCTTCGCGTACTATGTGAGTGTAAACGCGAACCGCAGCAACTACGGTCTGCAGCCGCCCATCGGGCAAGTGGTTCACGACGCGGACAACGGTTATGGAGGATTCGCGTCCCTTATATTCAATCCCAGTTCCCACGACCAATTCCGCCTGGTCGCCTCGCTGCGCCAGGATTATTACCAGATCCCCATCGATCCGAATCCCAACTCAGCCGGAAATCAGGTTTATCCCAGTTACGGCCTACGCGATAGCGAGCGTGAACCCGATGGTTACCTCACCTTCTCCTGGGTCCACACATTTAGTCCAAACCTGCTCTTGACTGTGTCGCCTTTCTATCATTACAACCAGGCCAGCTATAACGCCTCGCCGAACGATGCGCCAGTGATCTCGACGGTGGACCAGACCGCCAATTATGCCGGCTTGCAATCGACCTTGAACGCAACCATTGGTAAGAACAGCGTGGAAGTGGGCGTGTACGGATTCGCCCAGCATCAGAGCAACTTTTTCAACAATGTCTTTACGGATTGCGGTACGACTTGTCAGAACTATGGCCCGTCTTCGGCCGCGGTAGCGGGCGGCTTGGTCGAAGAGTTCATCAGCGATCGATTTAAGGCGACCTCCTGGTTGACGCTGATCGCCGGCCTTCGCGAATCGCACTTCACCACCCCCGGCGCCGGGACTGAGGCGGGAGTCGTGCAAAACGCGACCGACCCGCGCTTTGGCGTTGCCATCAGGATCCCGCACCTGAATTGGGTCTTTCATGGCTTTTACGGCCACTTCTATCAACCGCCGCCTCTCTTGACTGCCACCGGCCCATTGCTCGACTTAGCCACCAGCCAGACTCTGACTTTCGCCCCACTGAAGGGAGAGCGCGATGAGGAATACCAATTCGGCGTCTCGATTCCTTTTCACGGTTGGGTGCTCGAGGAAGACACCTTTCAAACACGCGCGCAGAATTGGCTGGACCACAATAATATCGGCGAATCGAACATCTTCTGGCCCATCACCTGGACCGCCGCCCTGATTCAGGGTTGGGAAACTACGCTGCGTTCCCCGCGCCTCTGGCGCCGCGCGCAGGTACACCTGGCCTACTCGAATCAGATCGCGCAGGCCACATCGCCCATCACCGGAGGCGTGATCTGCCCTCTTCCTGTGACGATGGCATGCCCCGTGGCCATCCCGCCGGGGTATGCGCCCGTGGACCACGATCAGAGAAACACGTTGAACTTCGGCGCCAATTCGAGCCTGCCCTGGCACGTGTTCGCCTCGACGAACGTGTACTATGGCTCGGGATTTACGAACGGGTTGCCCGACGCGCAATATCCGGGGAACTATCTGCCGCCGCACACTACGGCTGACATTTCCCTGGGAAAAAGCTTTGGCGAGGGCGGGAGATACAGGGTATCGTTGACCGCTCTGAATGTGGCGAATCGCCGTGTGCTACTCGACAACAGCCTGACGTTTGGCGGATTCCACTTTAACGACCCGCGACAGATTTACGGCGAATTCCGTTGGAGATTTCACTACTGAAGAACAGCTTCAAGCTAATTGCTAACGCGCGCGGCTCTGATCGGAGCCACGACCGTCAGGGAGTGGTCTTCCGGACATACGAGACCGCATTTAAGAAATCGTGTATTAAGCCGGGCGCATCTATCCGCGTTTCCATGGCAGCCTTGGATGCCGCACGGTTCCATACCAGCGCGGTCACCTCTTCGGCGGAACTGGCCATCCGCTCGCCCCGCCTGTTCCCCATCGCGTAACTCTACGTTCGACCCGTCAATCGGCAAGCCGATCGCGAAGCGCTGGGATTCGGTTTCACTTCTGAGCCACATTTTCTGGAGATTCCCGTGCGGCCGCGCGCACAGAATTGTACCGTGACGATGCGAAGGCATGCCCGCCAGCCGTTTGAAAGTCAGGTACAGGTGTCCTGGAAGGACTCGCGGGGCCAGGTGAAAAGCTTGCTGGCCAAATGCCTGGACCTTTCCGCGGAAGGCGCGCGTCTGGAGACGAACGTGCCCATCCCGCCGCGAACCGCCATTACTTTGCACTCCGCGAGGTACGGCGGCTTGGGCGCCGCTTCGGTGCGCCACTGTGCCCGGCAGGCATTGAAATATCTTATCGGAGTGGAATTCACTTCCGCGCTCGCGCTGGCGGGCCCCGGCCGGAAGCGTTGTTTAGAAGCTGCTCGGCCTCCTGCAGCGGGCTAGCGCTATGACCGCGCCGGATATTCTGCCAGCTTCGAAACCACCCGCCTTCTGGCCTCCCCAACCGGAAACACTGACGGATCTCGACATCTCGCCGGCATTGGTCCAGGATCTGTTCCTGCGCACCGTGCGCGAAGAGGGCCAGTCCAGCCTGGCCTCGCTCAACGAGCGCCTGAAGCTGCCCCACGCGGTGCTGGAGCCTGTATTCCGCCAGTTGCGCCAGCAGCAGTACCTGGATGTGAAGGGTATGCAGGGCAACGATTACCGGTTGGGCCTCACTGCCGCCGGCAAGGCCTTGGCCGCTGAGCGCGCGGCGATCTGCTCCTACGCCGGCGCGGCGCCGGTATCGCTGGCGCAATACACTCGCGCCGTGCGGGCCCAGGCGGCTCGCGTGCGGGTCAGCCGCGAAAGCTTGCGCGCGGCGCTCGGTGACCTGGTTCTCCCCACACCCCTCCTCGACCAGCTCGGGCCGGCGCTGATCTCCCAGAAGGCGCTATTCCTCTATGGACCTACCGGAAACGGCAAGACCAGTCTCGCTGAGCGCCTGACGCGCGTCTACCAGGATGCCGTGCTGATCCCCTACGCCCTGGAGCTGACCGGCCACATCATCACCTTATTCGATCCCATGCTGCACCGGCCTATGGAAGACCAGCCAGACAGCCTGGATGCGCGCTGGGTGCTTTGCCGCCGACCGTGCGTATCCGCTGGCGGCGAGCTGGTTTCCGAAATGCTGGAGCTGCGCGCGGACAGCGCCTCCAGTGTCTACGCCGCGCCACTGCAGATGAAGGCCAACAACGGCATTCTGGTGATCGACGACTTCGGCCGGCAGGTCATCTCCCCGCGCGATCTGCTCAACCGCTGGATCGTGCCGCTCGACCGGCGGGTCGATTACCTCAGCCTGCACCACGGGCAAAAACTCTGCGTGCCCTTCGAGGTGATGGTGGTCTTCGCCACTAATCTGGATCCGTCGGAACTGGCTGATGAGGCGTTCTTGCGGCGCATCCACAACAAAATCTATATCGAGCCGGTAACCGACGAGTGCTTCCGTGAAATTCTCGCTCGCGTGCTCGCCGAACGCGGGCTCGCCAGCGATCGAGACACGGCGGGCTATCTCAGCGAATTGTGCCTGCGGCACAGCCGGACGTTGAAGGCTTGCTATCCCGCGGATCTCTGCGACATCCTGCTGTGGCGAAGTCAGTACGAAGACCGCCCGCCAGAGGTGACCCGTTCCGAGTTGGACTGCGCCGCGGAGATGTACTTCACCCGCTCCCAGGGTTAGTCCCCCTTACATTCAGCTCAAGCAACTTGCCGGGACCGCAGACTACAACTGGCCAACTGTTTCAGAGGGCCGGCGAACAAACGGCCGCACCGGTCTGCCCAATGCCTTACGATGGAACGAATGCCAGAAACAGTCACAGGGGGCGCAACTGGAGGCATATTGACTTGTGCCGGGAGAGTAAAATGGAAATTCCGCTTCATTGCAGTTGTCATGCCGGTGAGAGAAAATGGCGAGCGATAGAGTCAAGTGGACGGTGTGGCCGGTGGTGGTGCATTCTGTACGCACGGCCGCGGCGGCTGTTGCTTCCTTGCTGATAGCGCGGTTGTTCAGGCTGCCGGCAACCTATTGGGCGCCGATTACAACTCTGGTGATCACGCAGTCTTCACTCGGTGCAGCGTTCGCTGTTTCCTCGCAGCGTTTCATCGGGACCGTGCTCGGCGCAGTTGTTGGCGCGGCTGTGGCCAGTTATTTCGGACCGCACGCGCTTGTATTCGGCATCTGCGTGTTCATCCTGGGTCTGCTGTGTGCCCTCACCCGCTCCGGCCCATCCGCATATCGGTTCGGCGGCGTTACGCTGGCGATTGTGGTGTTGATACCGCGGTCGGACTCCGCATGGCTGGTCGCATTTCATCGGTTTGCCGAAGTTTCCGTCGGAATTGGGGTCGCGTTGTTATTGGCGCTGGTCTGGCCCGAGAGGGAAGCCACACCATCGAGCTAAGATGAATTCTCTCTCTAACCCCAAGGAGAGGATGGCGTTATGGCGAAGAAAAAAGTAGCAGACCTGTTAGTGGATGTTCTGGCAGAAGCAGGCGTCCGGCGGATTTACGGGGTCTCCGGCGACTCGCTCAACGGCATCACCGACTCGATTCGAGCAACGAAACAACTAGAATGGATTCATGTCCGGCATGAAGAGACGGCAGCGTTTGCCGCGGGAGCGGAGGCCCATCTTACCGGAGGTTTGGCGGTTTGCGCCGGAAGCTGCGGCCCCGGAAATCTGCATTTGATCAACGGACTCTACGACTGCCACCGGAGCCGTGTCCCGGTTCTCGCCATCGCGGCGCAGATTCCCAGCGATGAAATCGGCAGCGGATATTTTCAGGAGACCCACCCGGAACATCTTTTCGCGCAGTGCAGCCACTATTGCGAACTGATTTCGCAGCCTGAGCAGATGCCCCGTGTGCTTGAGATTGCCATGCGAACCGCGATCTCGCGGCGCGGCGTTGCGGTCGTCGCCATTCCAGGCGACATCGCTCTGCGAGATGCCGTCGAACACGCGCCGCGTCTCAATTTTCACGAACCGAAACCAACGGTGTGCCCTTCCGATGAAGAACTCGCCGCGCTGGCGAACATTCTGAATGGCTCTAAGAAGACGACCATTCTTGCGGGAGCAGGCTGCGCGGGGGCTCACACGGAGTTGATCGAACTCGCGGGAAAGTTGAAAGCGCCCATCGTGCATGCCTTGCGCGGCAAGGAGTTTGTCGAGTATGACAACCCTTTCGATGTCGGTATGACGGGGCTTCTGGGCTTCTCCTCCGGCTACCACGCAATGATGAATTGCGACACGCTCCTGATGCTCGGAACAGACTTCCCGTACCGGCAGTTTTACCCGGAAAACGCGACCATCGTCCAGATCGACATTCGGGGTGAGCAGATTGGCCGTCGCACCAAAGTGGACTTAGGCTTGGTCGGCGATGTGAAATCCACGCTGGCCGCGCTAAGCCCCCAGCTTCGCACCACCTCAGATGAGGCGCACTTAAGTTCTTCGCTCAAGCATTATGCCGAGGCCCGCAAGGGCCTGGACGATTTGGCGACGGGCGAACCCGGACAAAAGCTAATCCATCCCCAATATGTCGCCAAGATTCTGGATGAGCTTGCGGCGGAAGATGCAGTGTTCACTTGCGATGTGGGTACGCCCACGATCTGGGCCGCTCGCTATCTGCACATGAATGGCAAGCGGAGATTGCTCGGCTCCTTCACGCATGGCTCCATGGCGAATGCGCTCCCGCAGGCCGTTGGAGCGCAGGTCAGTCATCCTGGCCGTCAAGTGATCTCGTTGTCCGGAGACGGTGGGCTCGCGATGCTCATGGGCGATCTGCTCTCGCTTCGCCAGTTGCATTTGCCGGTCAAGACGATCGTCTTTAACAACAGCTCGCTGGCCTTTGTTGAATTGGAAATGAAGGCCGCCGGCATCCTCGATTTTGGAACCGACTTGCATAACCCAAATTTCGCAAAGATGGCCGATGCAGCGGGCATCCTTGGGCTCCGGGCCGAAACGCCGGATCAGGTTAGACCGATGATCGAGCAGGCGCTCAGTCATGACGGGCCGGCTCTGATTGAAGCCATCGTGAGCCGGCAGGAACTCTCCATGCCGCCGACCATCAGCGTCGATCAGATCAAGGGCTTCAGCCTGTTCATGATCAAAGCTGTTCTCGATGGCCGGGGCGGCGAAATCATCGATCTCGCTGAGACCAACCTGATGCGCTGATGTAACTAAGCTGGATATCGATAGGCCGCGCTGCGAGACGGCTCACGGCGCCTACCGCTCTCGCAGTTCCGGACAGTTGCCCTCACTTGGCCGTCTCACTCCATGCCCGTAGATTGGCACTCGCGCGTGTGTTGACGCCATCCCGCTTCGTTAGCGAGCTTCTGCAAGTGGGAAGGACTGACTCAGTACACCGGTTCGAGTTCCTCTTCCTCCTGCATCAGCGTGGCGTCTTCAACTGCTTCCTCTTCGGCGCGCTCCACGATGTGCTCCTCGGCCAACGGCGCGGGCGCGGGCACTTCGGGTTTGGCCGGCGTGGGCGCGGGAGCAGCCGGTAAGGGTTCCACCGCTACCGGTTTGGCGGCCACGCGTTCCGCGACTACGGGCGAAGGCGGCTTGGCGGGCTTATGCGCTTTGGCGGGCTTGCGCGCTTTGGCCTTGGGTTTGCCCTTGCGGAGCGCGGCGGGCGCGGCCGCTACCGGTTCAATGGCTGCCGCTTTGGCTTTGGGTTTCGCCTTGCGGATCGCGTGCGCATGCGTCGCGGGCACCCCAGCAGCCTTGCGCAATTCTCTAAAAGAAACTTCGAGAAAATCGATCATGCGGTCGCCGTCCGGAGCGGCTTTGGCATCCGTGGTCAGCGCGAAATAGAGCTTCCCATCGTAGCTTTCGATCGCTACGCTGATGCCGACATCCATGCCGGTGGGCACGTGTGGATAACAGGCCAGCATGCGGTGGCCGCAGGCGTACAGCGGCAACGGCGGCCCTGGCACATTCGTACAGACCATGTGGAATATCGGAATGGGAGTGTTGAGCCAGCCCAGGTTGCCCGCCAGCATCGCTTGCACCGGCGGCGGCAGGAGTCCCAGCCAGCCGAGACCCGTGCGCACCAGTTGCGCCATGCGGGCGCCCTTCATGGCTTCGGTCTGCTGGTGAATATGCTGCATGCGGGCGATCGGATTGCGTATGCCCAGCGGCAGAGTCACCGGCAACAAGGAAATCAGATTGCCAAACGCGCCAGCCGTAGCTTCCGCGGGACGCACGTTCACCGGCACCATGGGCCGGAAGAAACGCTTCTTCACCGTTTGCCCATGCAACTCGGTATATTTGGCCACCGCGCCGGACACCACCGTCAGCACCACGTCATTGATGGTGCAGCCATAGGCCGTCTTAATCGCGTGCGCCTCGGCGAAGGGGAATTCCGTCCAGAACACCCGGCGCTCGCCGGAACACGTGCGGTTGAACGGCAGGTGCTCCAGCGGCGACAGTAGCTCGGGCATCATATCCATTACCCGCCCGAACCCCAGCGCGGCCAGAGGGTCGTTCAGTAGCAGAGAGCCGTATCCGGCCAGCGCGTCCTTGGCATCCGTGAAGCGTTGCGGGATTTGCGCCAGGCTGTCGGCGAAGGCCTCCAGGAAGAGCGTGGTTTCGTCAGGCAGTTTGGGCGGCCGGTAGGGCTTTCGTCTCCGCAGCGGATGCTCCTCGGGCGTTGGGTCCATGATCACGTTCAGCAGGCCGATGCCGGCCACGCCGTCGACGATGCAATGGTGCACCTTGCAGATCATCGCCGAGCGATTGCCCGCCAACCCGTCGACCACGTACGTTTCCCAGAGCGGCTTGTTCCGGTCCAGGAGCGGCGTGAAGATGCGGCCGGTCAACTCGCGCAACTGTTCCTCGCTGCCCGGGGGGTCGAGCTTCACATGGAAGATGTGCCGCCGGATGTCGAAGTCCGGGTCGTATTGCCATTGCGGATGGCCGATGTTCAGGAACGGCCGCATCACTCTCTCGCGGTAGCGGGGGATCAAATCCAGCTTGGATTCGATCGTAGCCACAAACCGGTCAAACGGGATGGTGCCTTCGAAAACGCAGACACCGCCGATGTGCAGCGGCATCTCCTTGGTTTCGAAGTTCAGAAACGCGGCGTCCAGCGCGCTCAAGCGGGGCGGCAGTTGATTCAGCGGCATACTCTGCTCCTTCCGGGCGATCGATATATTAAGAGGATATTCTCTCTTAATGCACGATCGATTGCAAGGGGCGGCAGCCGCCTAACGGCGGAGGAGCTTGAACGCCATCTCGCGTCCTTGCCCGTGTACCAGGGCCAGCGAGATCCAAAGCAGCGCAAATGGTTCCAGAAGACGCGCCTGGGTCAGCGGGCCGGCGTCCACAGCCTGGAACCCGAGCTGATCCACCAGCGGTCTGACCGTCTGCTTGGCGGCCGCATCGTCACCGCAGTAGAACATCACGGGACGTTCCGCGCCGAATGCTGGATTCGCCATGATATTGAAGCCCACCGTGTTGAAAGCTTTCACTACTTTCGCGCCGGGCACCCATGCCGCGACTCGTTCGGCAGCCGACGTTGTGGTGCCCAGCTCGAGGCCCGACAGATCGGGCAACAGCGGATTGACCGCGTCGATGAGTACCTTGCCCGCCAAATCCCCCAACCCCTGAAGCACGGCCTTGGTCGCCGGCCAGGGCGTGGCCAGCAGCAGCACTTCAGATGACCGAGCCGCGTCCGCGAGCGACGCCGCACGCGCGGAGCGCCCCTGGTGCCCGCCGGATTTGGCGATCAGTTGCTGCATCTCGTCCGAGCCAGGGTTCCGCGATCCGAATATGACTTGGTGACCTGCCTGCGCCCAGCGCGTGCCGAGTGTTCCTCCGACGTTGCCGGAGCCGATGATGCCAATGTTCATGAATTCCCTCCTCTCCTGTGATGCCACCCGCCGCGCGGGGGACTCAGGCGGAGGGCCCGTTCATTTCTTGCCGCCTATGGGCGATCCTTCTTTGAGCTCGTCGGTACCGCGCCGGACCACCATGTCGCCAGCGTGCAGGTTGCCGCTTACCTCGACCAAGTCGCCCTCGGCTGCGCCTTTCTTGACGTCCACCCACTCGGCAACCCCGTTCTGGCTGCGGATCACGAACGTGCGCTCGGTGGTGGTAACCACGCTGGCCTTGGGCACGAATAGCGCCGGATGTTCGCGCCGCACCGGCCACTTCACGCTCGGATACATGCCCGGCGCCAGCGTTCCGTCACGATTGAAAACATCCAGTTCGACGGGCATCGTGCGGGTCTGGCGATCGAGGGCGTGGGCGATGCGCGCTACCGTCCCGGAGTAGGTGCGCTCGGGATATGCCGGCACGTGGAACGTTATGCTCGCTCCCGGCGACATGGCTCCCACGTCTTCCTCCGGCACCGCCACGACCAGCCGTAGATGCGAAATCTGCTGGATTACGAGCAGCACCGGATCGGCGCCCGGCCCGACCAGCGCGCCCGGATGCACCAACCTGTCGGTAACCACACCGTCGAAGGGCGCGGTGATCTTCAGGTAGGCTTGCAGGTCCTTCTCAGCCCGCACGGCGGCTTCCGCGGCACGGCCGGCTTGCTGCCGCGATCTCACCAGCGCTTGCGCGGCTTCCACCTGCTTCTGCGCCTGAATCACCTCGTTCCCCGCCACCGCTCCTGGCGTTTCCGCGGCCTTTTGCAGGCGTTCGTAAGTGCTCTCGGCGGCGGCCAGTTGCGCCTCCGCCTGTAGCCGGTCCGACTCGGCTGCCTGCACTTTCGACTCGGCCTCGGCGATGCGGGCCTGCATCTCGGGCGCGCTCAACTCCACGAGGAGTTCCCCCTGCTTGACGATGCTGCCGCGGTCCACCAACACGCGCTCCACGTAGCCGGGAACTTTGGCGTGCAGCGAGACGCTCAAATAGGGCGTGATCTCTGCGGGCAGGTCCACGGTGCGGGATATCGGCTTCGAAACAACCGGCGTAAGCTCGCTGGTTTGGGCCCAGCCCATCGTCAAGAACGCGATCGCTAGCACGCCGGAAGGCAGGCGGAAGCGCCCGATGCCACCGCGTGGCGCACGCTTCAGCGTGCTGCCGTGGGCTTCAGCGCACGGTCGAAATTCGGCGAGCTGAAGTGCGTCGCGCCACACTTTGGAGAAACCCACTCTGGAAGTCGCCGATCTGGCGGGACTGAACTCCCACTTGGCGCGATAGGCGAGCAAATCTCGCCAGCGCCGGCAGGAGTGCCGGCGCGGCAGGCGAGAGTGCCTGCGCCACGGGTGGCCGCGTTTAACTCGGCTCATAATATCGGCTCTCCGGATCCATCGGGTTGAGCGATGGAGAAGTGATGGACGCTTTCCTTTGCAGGATGGTGTAGATGGAAGGCAGAATCGTCAGCGTCGCAAATGTGGCGACAATCAGGCCGCCGATGACCGCGCGCCCAAGCGGCGCCGCCTGCGCGCCTCCCTCGCCGAAGCCGAT
>JBEKUO010000088.1:0-15428 GCA_049514955.1 Bryobacteraceae bacterium
GGTGACGTCCGCGGGCGCTGCTTCTGTCAGAATGCGTATCTGCTTGCGCTCGGCCAGGGGAAGGGCGCGCTGCACGCAGCCGGCTATGAGGTCGCCCGCGGAAAACGTATCCTTCTTGAGCTCCACCTGGCCGGCGGAGAGCCTTTCCACATTGAGGAACATCTCGATCATGCGGCCCAGGCGCTTGGATTCGGAATTGATCAGCTCGACGATCTGTTTGCGCTTCTCGTCCGGCAACGCATAGCGGCCCATCAATTCGCTGGAGCCCTGTATGGCGGTCAGCGGCGTGCGCATTTCGTGCGTGACGAAGTGCATCGTCTGCCGGTAGCGGTCCCGCTCGGCTTCGGACTTACCCAACCGGCGCCGCACCACCAGGTATTGATAGCCGCCCGCGGTGACCAGCGAGAGCCAGGCCGACGATACGGGCGTGCAGAACGAGAAGACTATGTATGCCGGTGAAGCGCCCGTACGCCAGCCCGATTGCTGCCACCAGCGCCAGGCTGAAGGCCAGCACCGACCACTCCGGCGCATCGCTCAGGAACAGGCCTTGGGCGATAGTCTCGAACGCATTAGCGTGGATTTCGACGCCGACCATCGCCTTGCCGGCGGAGTAGGGAGTGAACAGCCAGTCGCGCGCGGCGGTCTGATCCGTCACTCCCGCGAAAACCACTTTTCCGGCAAAACGCGAAGCCAGCCGCGAATCCTGGAGTAATGCCGCCAGGGACACGCGCGGGATGGTCACCCCGGGCGGCGCGTAACGGATGCGCATGAGACGTCCGCCGGTCCACGTGGAGGGGATCCGCCGCCCAGCCACTTCCAGATCTTCGGGCGATTCCAGGATTTGCGCGCCGCGGCTCACGCGATAGGCCTCCAGGGCCAGCGCCCAGCGGCGATCGTGCATCGCGGCTTTTTCCAGAGGCAAGGCGCGCGCGACCGCATCCAGCGCGTCCGGATCGGTATGCACGTGCCCCAACGCCGCGGCCGACGCGCGGAAACGGGGCAGCGGATCTTCCCACGCCGAACCGTCCGGCAAAAGGCGGCAGGCCAGCACAAGGTTCCTGGTAGCGCGCATGGCGGCTTCCAGGCGCGCATCGATCTCGGGATCGCTGTCATCCACCAGGATCAAGTCGAGCGCGACCGTTTTCGGCGCGGCCGCCGAGATTTTCTCGAGCGCCTCCGCCAGAGGCTGGCGCATGTGGGTCACGCCGCCGTAGGCTTGCAGCGAGGGCTCGTCGATGGCCAGCAGGATGCTTTCCGTTTGCCAGGCGCGCGGCTGGTACAGGCGGAACATCCAGTCATATGCGTCGTTGTCGATCTGCTCGCCGAATGCAGTCCAGCTCGCCGTCAGCGCCACCACGAAGGAAGCTGCCAGCAGCGCCAGGTAGATCGCGGTTTGCCGGCTGGGGCGCATCTTCTACCTGCCGAGGGCCTTTTCGACCTCATCCGCGTCGCGCGGCAGTGCGCCGCTGAGCAGCCGGGCGCCATCCTTGGTGACCAGCACCATGTCCTCGATGCGGATCCCGATGTTCTCCTCGGGTATGTAAATGCCGGGTTCGACTGTGATCACATTGCCTTCGCCCAGCGGGACGCTGAAATCGGTCGCGTCATGCACGTCAAGCCCGACATGATGGCTGACGCCGTGGGTAAAATACTTGCCCAGCGGTTCGCCGTGTAAGTCCTTGCCGTGCGTATTGATGTAATCGTAGGCGACGCTAGTGAGGTTATTCGGATAGGGTTTGCTCAGATAAATGCCGGGCTTGATCGCCGCGATGACCGCGTTCTGCGCTCCCAGCACGATATCGTAGATCTCTCTCTGCCGTTTGCTGAACGTCGCGCCCACCGGAATGGTGCGGGTGATATCGGCGGCGTAGCCGGAACATTCGCCGCCCACATCCATCAGCAGGAGCTCGCCGCGATCCATGCGGCGCGTGTTACGGGAATAGTGCAGGATGGTGCTATCAGGCCCGGCGCCGACGATGGGCGCGTAGGCGTTGCGCTCGCATCCCTTGTCGAAGTAAACCTCCATCATGGTGGCGGCGACCTGGTATTCGTATAAACCCGCGGCGGCCCGTTTCCACGCGGCGCGATGCGCTTCCAACGTTGCGTCGATGGATTTCTGGATCAGCGCCAGTTCCTCCGGCGACTTATGCATGCGCAGCCGGGCGATCGCCGTGGTGGCATCCCAGATATCGCGCAGAGGCTCCAATTCCTTGAGCCGGGTGCGGCTCTGCTCGCCCAGTGTGTAGATACCGGAGTGATGCTCCAGTTGCTTGCGCAGCTCGGCCTCGAGGTTTTCAATGGGTAGCACGGTATCGAAGCCCGTGAGCGCGGTAACGTTGGCGTCGTCCGGTCCGATCTTGCGGCCCGTCCACTTTTCCTCTTGCGGATCGCGCCGCGGCAGGAACAGGATCTCGTGAGGTTTGTCCTCCTGTCGAGGAGTCAAGAGCAGAATGGCGCCGGGCTCCTGCCAGCCGGTCAGGTAACAGAAGTTAGGCTCCTGTATGAAGCCTGTGCGGAGATCCTCCTCGCCCTTTTCCGTGCGGCCAAACAGAACCAGCACGCCATCGTGCGGCAGAGGCTTCTTGCAAAATTCCACGCGGCGCGCACGATACTCCTCCGGACCCAAGGCCGAAGCCGCGGGAAGCACAGTCAGAAGCGTGCAGAGAAGCCACCAATGGCGCATTACTATACAGTATAGCCAGCGGGATCGGAGCCATGCTCGGGCCGAAGCCGGGTGCTGCTACATACAATAGGGTCCTAAACTATAATGTTGATATGGAAGTCATCGTTCATCATCTAGGAGACGTGAAGTTCGAAGCCGTCGCGCGCGGGCATCGCCTGCTGTGCGACCAACCGGTAGAGAACCATGGCGGCGATAGCGGTATGACGCCGCCAGAACTACTGCTGTCCTCGCTCGGAACCTGCGCGGGCTACTACGCCGCCGAGTACCTTCGCACTCGCGGCCTGCCCACAGAGGGATTAGAGGTGCGCGTGATTGCGGAGAAGGCCACGCGGCCCACCCGCCTCGGCTCGTTCCGCGTCGAAGTCACGGTTCCGGATCTCGATCCCCGGCACGAAGCTGGGATTCTGCGGGCAGTGAAAGCGTGCCTGATCCACAACACACTGCTGCATGCGCCGGTAGTTGAGATCGCGCTTGAGACTCGCGTGCCCGCCGCAATCGGGTAACGGGAGGCGGATCAGCCAAGATGCGCCATGCCCGAAGAACGGTTCTCCCTGGTGTCCTTGGCGAGCGCCCCTCAAGCGACAATCGGTCCCGCGTCTCGCGGATGGCGGCGATCGTCTGCTCGGTGCTGAACCCATACCGCAAGCGCCGTAGTTCCCGGCAGTTACTCCTGTATCGTGGGCAACACTCGAGCACTTTGCGCTACGCAATCCGGAGGCGCCGCGTCGCGTCAATGGTATTCGCGTAGCGCCGAACCCATTGCAGTGGCAAACCCCATTAAAGATTGGACTGTGGCAGCCGGGTCTAATCCACCGGTTTCCAGGAATCGTCGGGGTCGAAGCGGGTTATCGACAGCGCCGGCTTGCCGGAAACCGGCGCAATGTCTTTTTCATAGACCACGCCGTTCTGGTTCACGATAAATGTGTGAATTCCGGTCACTCCATATTCGGACGGCCACGCCACCAGACCGAACCCGCCAATCAGCTTGTCTTTAACCACGTAGTTGTGCGCTCCGCCCGGCGCATGGGAGCCTTGCCCAACAAGAACGCGGAAATAATATCCGTGGTAGGGTTTGGCATGCCCCTTCTGGACGCCGTCCCACGCGGCGTGGGCGAGGCCTTCGGGAACCAGCGGATCGCTCTCACCTTCCCAATACAACCCGTCATGCCGGCCCGGCGTACTCATGAGATGGGGTGCGTATTCCAGCATGCCGTCCTTGTCGCGATCCTCGGAAGCGTACTTTAGCTGCGCATCGACGTACCCGTAGCAAATCTCGATGGCGTCGAGTTCATGGGTGCCGACGCGGCGCGCGCGCATCTCGACCCGTGTTTCGGAGGCCTCGAAGCTCCATTTGTCCTTCGTTCGGACAATGGGAACCGGAAACGGCCAGTCCTCGTCGCCAATCGCGAGGATCGCGCGATTCGGGTTCATGGGGGAGATTTCGAGCCGGTGTTTGGTGCGTGCGAGGCGCGCGAACTCGGTTTGTTCGGCGCGATCCTGGGCGGCGTCACCCGAGGTAAGCGTATCTTTCGCCTGTGGACCGAAAATGGCCGACAACCGCGCGGAATCGTGGGCGTCCGCGGCATCGATGACAGCCTGCGCCGCAGCCTCCGCGGTATCGAAGCGCTCTTGCGCGATAGAAGGCGCGGCCCACACAAGCGCCAGCGCCGTGCAAATGGTACAGATCCTACCGGTCATGGCTATCGCCTCCCTCCGCCGCCGCCGTGGAATCCACCGCCGCCCCCTCCGAATCCGCCGAAGTGCCCGCCTCCCATACTGGAGAAGCCGCGGTCGCTTTGCATGCGCGTCATGCCACCGTTGTGATAACCGCCGAAGACGCTGTGGTTGCCCGTCCAGCCGCGCTGCTCAAAGCCCTTATTTCCAAGGCGTTGCTCAGGCGCGCCGCGCGACGCCTCGCGCCCGCCCTCGCTGCGCCCAACGCTACTCCTGGCCGCGCCGCCGAACCGGTTGGCGACCTCGCGATTGGCATACGGCACGCCGAGCCTGTGTGCCGGATCATGCGTCCACGCGGAACGGCCCAAGCGGTCTCCTCCAAAATCGCCACGGAAACCGTAACGATGAAAGAAAGAGTGGTTGAGGAAGATACCTCCACCGAACCAGTCGCAACCCCATCCCCAACCGCCCCAGCCCCAACCGCCCCAGCCTCCAAACCAGAGCCCGATATCTATGCCGGGAAACCACCCGAAACCTACATCGATGCCGGGATAAAGCAGCGGGGGGTACAGTCCCCAGACCGGCGGTCCCCATACGAATATGGGATTATAATTCGGCACGTACCATTCATCCGGGTTCCCCGGCTCAATGTCGATTACCGCCTGGCCGTTCTGGTTTTGCGTGGTCACGGTTTCCTGCGGTGTCGAATGGAGCGTCCCCTTCGCCTGGGCTTGGGCCCGCATGCGCTGCACCGCCTGCATCACATCCGCTTGCTGGGCGAGAAAGGCGTTGCCAAGCTGGGTGGTCCAGCTCATATTCTGCGTCAACCGGGCGAGCACGTCGGGGAAGGCCACCAGCGCCTGTACGCTGGGATCCCAATGCTGTTTCTTGGCCTCGCCCATGAGCTTCGAATCCTTCCACTTCGGATGGTCACGCACCCATTGTTCGGCTTCGGCGATCTCCATCGGATAAGTGGAAGCAGCCAATACTTGGCCGACCAGGGGATCGGGATACAAGGCGATCGGCGCTACCAGATCGTCAAGCTGCTGCGGCGACATCGGCGCCCCTGGCGCCGCGACCGCGGGAGGGGCGTTCGGCGGAGGATTCTGTGCCACCGCCCCATGCAAAAGGAGGAAAGCGACCAGGGCCGCCGCGCCATAATACGAATGTTTGCCTGCCATTTCACACGGTTGGATGCACAATTTCCGTTCCGGTTGCCGATTGGAGCATTTATAGTTCGCAGCGCAATGAAAAGATGTACGTGAATGCACAAAACCAGGAAGCGCGAACTCCGCGTGGGCGCGACCGCGGAACTAGCCTTCGATAAGACGAAATAACCCGGCGCCATACCGTCACCCGGCCTTAGCACGCCCTAAACCCCACATCCAACTTCGATGCGCTATAATGAAACCTACTGGACGTTGATCCGCAACCCCTCTCCCTTAATCGGTAGTCGGCTCGCCGATTCTCCTCCGCAAAAAACAAATCACAAATGAAAAGTTTCTCTGAATTCTCTCTGTCTGCTCCATTGAAGAGCAATCTGCTTAAGCACGGCTTTAAAGAGCCAACCGCCGTCCAAGCGCAGGCCATCGAGCCGGCACTGGCCGGACGCGACGTGGTTGCCACGGCGCAAACGGGCACCGGCAAAACGCTTGCGTTTGTCCTGCCTATCATCCACCTGCTCGGACCTGAACCATCGCATTCCGGCATACGGGCCGTCATACTCAGCCCCACCCGGGAGCTCGCCCTCCAAATCGGCGAGACCTTCGCGCAAATGGCCGCGGGCACTCATGTTCGCGCTGCCGTCGTCATCGGCGGCGTCGGCGAGGGATCGCAGTTGCAAGCCATTCGCAAGGGCGCGCAGGTGCTGATCGCCACTCCGGGCAGGCTATACGACTTCCTCGACCGCCGCCTCATCGACCTACGCCGCGTTCGCATCCTCGTACTCGATGAGGCCGACCGCATGCTCGACATGGGCTTCCTGCCGACGATCAAAAAGATCATGGCGGCCATCCCTCCCGAGCGCCAAACGTTGTTCTTCTCGGCCACCATCGAAAGCTCGGTCGCACACCTGGTGGAAACGCACGTCCGAAACGCCGTGCGCGTCGCGGTTGGATCCACTACAAAACCCGTCGCCAAGATCGATCTGCACTTGTACGAAGTTGAGCCGGATCGCAAGCTGGGTCTCTTGCAAATGATGCTCCGCGAGGAGGACGGGTCGTTTCTGGTATTCGCCCGCACGAAGCACGGGGCCGACCGGCTCTCGAAGAGGCTCGCGCGCGAAGGCGTGAAGGCCGCGACGATCCATGGCGATCGCAGCCAAAGCCAACGCACTCAGGCGTTGCGCGGCTTCCAGGACGGATACTATCGTGTGCTGGTCGCCACCGACATCGCGGCACGCGGGATTCACGTGGAAGGCATCTCTCACGTGGTGAACTACGATCTGCCGCAAGTCCCGGAGGATTTCATTCACCGGGTCGGCCGCACGGGACGCGCGGGCGCTTCGGGAACGGCTTCGACCTTCGCGACACGCTCCGAGCGCGCGGATGTCGCCAACATCGAGCGTATACTGGCCACCCGGCTGGTCCGCCGGCAGGTTTCGCAAGACGTTTCTCCCGAAGTTCGCACGGAACAGAGGACTGCGGCTCCGGTGATCGTGATCCCCTCCGCCTCGTCCCGGCCGCAGCGGCATGTAAGGACGTTTGCGCCCAAACGGCGGCGGCAGTTCAGGCACGCAGTGTAATAATAGCGGTGTGAGGCCGATCGCTCCGGACCTCTTAGCCGATATCATCGAGGCCGCCATCGACCTGAATCCCGGCGACAACCTGTCGCCAAAAGTCCTGAGAGCGATGGCGGCGCACCTGGGCGCGCGACCCGTATACCATTCTGCCGAGACCGGCGCCGGCGGAAGCACCCTGCTCTTCTCTCAACTGAGCGAACATCACTCCGTGTTCGCCATCGAGGGCGAAAACCACATCATCACGCGCGTTAGAGCATCGTCGCTGTTTCGCTCCGGCGCCGCCACCTTCGTCGAAGGACCGACCCAGTCGTCGCTGCCGCACCATCGCTTCGACCAGCCTCTGCAAGCCGTCCTTCTCGACGGCCCGCATGCTTTCCCATTTCCTCAACTCGAGTATTATTACCTCTATCCGCATATCGAGCCGCAAGGAATCCTGATCCTCGACGACATCCACATCAATACCATCCACGAACTGTATCGCTTTCTTAGCGCGGACGACATGTTCGAGCTGGTCGAGGTGGTGGACCGCACCGCGTTCTTTCGACGCACGCACGCGCCGGTCTTCAATCCCCTCGATGACGGCTGGTGGCTGCAATGTTACAACCGCAAGCGGCGCTTTCGTTACACTTGGCGGGAGTCGCTGCGCGCTGCATTGCCGCGGGGGACAACCGCATCGTTGCGGGAAGCCAGCCGGCTCCTTCGCGCCAAGGCTACCCTGAAAGTGAAGTATCCGATACGGATCGATGCGCCCATAAATGGCGCCTGCGTGCCCGGGGTGTGTCTGGCAGAGGGACGCGCGGACCTGCCGTCCGGCGGTACGCTATGGGTGTTTGCCCGCCGGGCCGATTCCCCCGGCTGGTGGCCCCAACGCGGGCCCGTCGATTCATCGGGCAAGGGTTGGCGGCAGAGCTGTACGCTTGGCAACGAGGCCGACGCAGGCTATCGATTCCAGATTCGAGCCTTGGCCTTGGATGAACGTGGACATCGGAAAGTCCTCCGCTGGTTTGAAGAAGGCGCCAGATCGGGGCACTGGGGCCCTATGAGCTTACCAGAGCAGATGCGTGGCACGGGCGTCGCTACCATCGATGTGGTGCGCGGCTGACCTACTCACCCCGCTACGGCTTCCGCCAGATGCGGCTGATAGACGCAGCGCGGATCCTCCGCCAGGTAGTTGCCGGTCAGCGCGTACGCTCGGGACCGCGAGCCACCGCAGACCTTCTGATACTCGCAGATCCCGCACTTGCCTTCGCGCTGATCGACGTCTCGCAGAGAGCGGAACAGGCTCGAGTTCTGGTAAACGTCGGTGAGCGAATCCCGCAGCACGTTGCCACCAGTGATCGGCAGGAACCCGCTCGGAAAGATCTCGCCGGTGTGCGAGACGAACACGAACCCCTTGCCGTCGCTGACGCCCGCCGTGCGCCACATGACGGCCCCGGTCTTCTCGCTTTCCGCGGCGGAGCGGTGCTCGGCCTTCATGCGCTGCGCCACGTATCGCCGGTAGTGCATGGCTTCGGTGGTCTTGATGGCGAACGGCGCGGTCTTGGACAGGTCGTACATGTACGCGAAGACCTGTTCGTATTCTTCGGCCGCCAGGTCGTCGTTCTCCAGTGCCCGGCCAGTCACGATCAGGAAGAACAGGCTCCACATCTTGGTGCTCACATCCGCCGCGATTTGGGCCACTTCCGGCAGCCGCGGCAGATTGCGGCGGGTTACCGTGGTTTGAAGCTGTGTTTCCAAACCGATCTTCTTGGCATGATAGAGCGCCAGCATGGCACGGTCGAACGTGCCCGGAATGCCGCGAAAATCATCGTGCGAGCGAGCGTCCGGTCCGTCCAAGCTGATGGCCATGCGTGAAACGCCGCATTCCTGGAAACGGTCGATGGCGGCCTCAGTCAGCAGCGGCGTGGCGCTGGGCGTGACGTTGGTGCGCAGCCCTATCTCCGCGCTGTGACGGATCAACTCGTAGAGGTCCGGGCGCTTCAACGGATCGCCTCCCGTGAAGACCATCATCGGATTCCCGAAGGACTTGATCTCGTCGAGCAGTTCAAAGCCTTGCCGCGTGCTCAACTCCTGCGGATGGCGGCTGGACTGCGCCGAAGCGCGGCAGTGTACGCATGCCAGATCGCACGCTTGGGTCACTTCCCAAATCACGAGCATGGGGGCTTGGTCGAAATTCATCGGTTCTCCTGCAACTGGGATGCAAGTGACTGCAATTCCGGGGCCAGCACCCCAACGTTGAAAATACAAGGGCTTCGAAGCGCTAACATCCAACCGGTGGGTGAAATCACCCAGCATGTTATGCTCGGGGCGCATGGGCCTGCCCACCCTCGAAACGACCCGGCTCATCCTGCGCCCCTGGTCGCTCGACGATGTGGATGCACTGCACGAGCTGTGGACCGATCCGCAAGTCCGCCGGTATCTCTGGGATGACGAAGCGATCTCGCGTGAGCGGGCCGCCGCCACTGTGGAGGCTGGCGTGACCAGCGCCCGCGAACGCGGCGTGGGACTCTGGTGCGTGCTGCGAAAACCGGCGAACCTGCTCGCTGGATTCTGCGGCTTTCGTTCCATCGGCGATTCGCCCGATATCGAGCTGCTATACGGGCTCTGCCCGGCGCATTGGGGGACAGGGTCTGGCCACTGAGGCTGCCCGCGCCGCTCTCGAATACGCTTTCGACGCCGGCCTGTTTACGCGGGTCTACGCGCGAACCGATGTGTCCAACCGCCCTTCCGTGCGCGTCATCGAGCGGCTTGGTATGCAGTTCGAGCGGGAGGTGCAAATCGGCGCCCTGCAGACCTTGATCTATTCCCTCACGCGCCACGCTAACTGAAGCGGAGGGTCGTGGATGCACCGTTTCGCCCGACTCAGGTTAGGATGAAGAAGTGTCCAAGCTGTCCATGACGCACGTTGCGCTGCTTCGGGGAATCAATGTCGGCGGCAAGAATAAGCTTCCGATGAAAGATCTGGTCGAGATGTTTGGCGCGGCGGGATGCAGCGGCGTGCAGGCCTTTATCCAGAGCGGAAACGTCATCTTCCGTCCGCCGAGCGGCGCTGCGGCGCGCCTTCCGGAGCTGATTACCGCACAGATCGCCAAGCGCTTCGGATATAGGATACCAGTTCAGTTGCGGACGCTCGAACAGATGGGCGACGTCATACGAAACAATCCGTTTCTGCAAGCGGGAGTAGCGGAGACGGAGTTGCAGGTGCTGTTCCTTGCGGACATGCCGGCGCCACGCGGTGTCCAGAGCCTCGATCCCGGCCGCTCGTCGCCGGACACGTTCATCGTTCGGGGACAAGAGGTCTATCTGCGTCTGCCAAACGGCATGGGGCGCACCAAACTGACCAACCAATACTTTGACTCGAAGCTTGGAACGACGAGCACGGCTAGAAACTGGCGGACCGTGACCAAGCTATTCGAGTTAATGGCAGGTTAACCGGTCACGCATTGGCGCCGCTGGCTGAAGCGCGCAGCTCCGCTTGCCCGGTTATTTCGAATCTGAGGGCAAGCGTAAGAGCTCGGTTTCAGCGCCTACGAACCCCCAAGTGACCCACACATGCCCTTTGAGGATGCGACGGAAGTAATCCTGGGCCTTAGCTGTGTCGCCGCCGTAGAGGTGCCAGTTGCCGATTCCGTATGCCACCGTATCGAACGCCAACTCGACCTCGGGATCGGTGTTGCCCGCCGGCGGCTCCAGGGGCAACGCCTCGGATTCGGTCATGCGGCCCTGAAAGAAGCGCACCAGATTGAGATAGAACCTGGTGTGAGGCTCTTTATTGGTCATTTCCGGCGGGATGGCCTCCAGCGCCTTCGCCGCCTCGCCGGTTTGCTTGGCGCGGCGCAGCGCGGCATACAGCCAGTTTGTGGAGTTGATGCGCTCATCCGTGTCGGGCGCAGTTTCCACCGCGTGGCGGAAGGCGTCGGCGGCCTGATCGAATTCGCCCAGAAAGTAGTGAGCCAGTCCGAGGTGATAGTACGCCGCCATGTTCTTGGGATTAAGCGCCACCGCGCGGCTCAGATCGGCGCGCGCTTGCGAAAACTCCCGCAACGGGAGTTCGCGATGGCCCCGCTCGATGTAGAGGTCTCCATTCTGGGGAGAAATCGCCAGGGCGCGAGTCAAGGTTTCGACCGCTTCCTTGTCTTGCCAGACGGAGATTTGCGCCTGCGCCAGTTTGAGCAGCAAGTCTGGGTCTTTAGGCGCGGACGCGAGTTTCTTCTGCGCCGCTGCGACTACGCCCTTCTCGTCGGGCAGCGAATAGAACGTTGTGCCAAGTTTAGAAGTGACTTCGGGTGTGGTCTGAGCGGGTGCGGCAGTAGCAAGCGCCAACACCGAGGCCAAGAGGCAGAGAGAACGCACGGTGGTCATAGCTCCGAAGATTATAGCGGACTCGGTTGCCGTTTCCATCTTCAGCTTTTCGACGAGATCGCGCGGTCCCCCAACCTACGACCCTTGCGTCACGCGGCAGATTCGTGAGCTTTGCGGTATGCCGCCCAACGTTTTTTCGTGGCTTCTCTTATGGCTCTCAACCCGGCCGCCGACATCTTCCGTTTCTTGGGCTTTTCCGGTTGGACCCGATGCTGTTTCTGGGCTGCCCACCTCGCTCGCTGTGCTGCAGCGATCCTGGCGCGGCCAGCCTTGCTGATCGTGCGGCGCTTCCGCGGGACCGCGTCATCCGTTCCGGCTGCCGTGGCTTTGGGCCGGCCCGGACCACGCTGCCCGAGCCGCGCTTTGATATCGGCTATCGTCGCCGAGAGCTTTTCGAGTTGGCTCTGATACCCAACGATGGCCATCTCCAGGATGGCATGGTCTACTTTTGGCTGTGCCTTTCTTGGCATTATTTGGTTTCTCCCCTAGTCTAGTTTGGAACACTGAACATGGAACTGTGTTTTAATCAGTCCCTCGCGATCTGATTCTAACACCGGGCGGCCTCGCGCCGGATAATTTCCAATAATCCTGGTGCAATACAGTGCGACGGGATTTATCCCGATTTTTTGGCTAGCCGCGTTCGCTTGATCAACGTTTAATTATGATAGCGTAGCTGGCGGATCAAATTAGGCTGAGTGTCCCCGCCGGGGCCGGGCTGCTGCCAGGCCAGGTTCGCCAAAGCCCGGCAGGACGTTATACACTGATCCAAATGCGAAACACAGCGAGATTCTCGATCGGACTGCTCAGCGTCCTATTGTCGGCCGCGGCGCTCTCTCAACCCCTGCCAATGGCCGAGCGGCCCGAGGACGTGGGCATCTCTTCCCAGCGTCTGGAACGGGTGCGCCGCCAAATGAAAGCGGACGTTGAGAGCGGCCGTATTCCAGGCGCCGTGCTGCTGATCGCGCGAAACGGAAAGATAGCCTCACTCGACGCCCTCGGATTTCAGGAGCGGCGGTCGCAGACGCGGATGAAGACCGATTGCATCTTTCGCATCGCATCGATGTCGAAGCCGATTACCTCGGTCGCCATCATGATCCTTGCAGAAGAAGGCAAACTCGATATTGGCGCGCCGGTGGCGCAGTACCTCCCCGAGTTCAAGGACGTGACGGTTGGCGTCGAAAAGGCCGCGCCCAAGCGGCGGATGACCGTACAAGATCTGCTCCGGCACACCTCAGGGCTCACCTACGGTATTTTCGGCAACTCGCCGGTGGATGAACTGTACAAGAAGAGCAACATCTTCGCAAGCAAATCGCTCGCGGAGATGGTAGCGGCCATCGCGCGCCTGCCGCTGGCACACCAGCCGGGCGAAGCTTGGGAGTATAGCGTGTCCACGGACGTCTTGGGCCGAATCGTCGAAGTCGTCAGCGGCATGGATCTGGACCAGTTCGTCGCGGGGCGAATCACCGGACCGCTCCGGATGACCGACACCGGCTTCTATCTGAATGCAGCGCAAGCGGCCCGCCTCGCGCGTGCGGATTCTGCCACCATGTTGAGCGGCACCGATCCGACCGCGAAACCGGCGGTTTTCTCGGGCGGCGGCGGCATGCTCTCGACCGCGGGCGATTATGCACGATTCTGCCAGATGATGCTTAGCGGCGGCGAACTCGACGGTGTGCGCATTCTTTCCCCCAAGACGGTGGCGCTAATGACTTCCGACCAACTCCCGCCTTCGACGGAACGACATACTTCTGTCGCGACGTTGCTGGACTCGTTTGGCCCCACACCCGAGATGGGCACCAGCTTCGGCTTGGGTTTCGCTGTCCGCACGGACCCAGGCCGGAATCCTGTGCCCGGATCGGTTGGCGACTTCTCGTGGGCCGGTATTACCGGCACATACTTCTGGGTCGATCCGAAGGAGAAACTGGTTACGGTGCTGATGATCCAGGTTCCGGTGACTACCAACGTCCCCTACTGGCGCCAGACTCGCACGCTGGTTTACCAGGCCGTCACGAACTAGGCCGTGCGCGAGCAAGCTCGTGAGGCTCGCCGCCAGAACGCGCGAGAGACTAGCTTAGTACGCGCGTTCGGAATTACCGCTGCGTATGGGAGCACCGCTTGCTGACGCGCGCGGCGCTGACCGGAGCCACGACCGTCAGGGAGTGGTCTTCCCAACATACGAGACCGTATATAAGAAATCTTGTACTTAGCTACTTTCCGGCGCAAACAAAACGACCATGGCGGCCAAGATAGCCTGTGGAATCCGGACGGCGCCACGGAGTGATCGCCGGCTCGTGAATATCGCCTCTACTTCGCCACTTCGGCGAGTTCGCGGGGCGCGGGCCTTGACGACACTTGCGGTGGGTTCGAGAACTCCAACGCGTCGTTGTCAACCGAGCTCCATTTCAGGCTGATCGTGTCGCGGATGTAGTTCTGATAAACGCGCCACGGCGGTTTCGAGCCCTGCTTCGGCCAACTCGCCAGCGCGCGTTCTATGTAACCTGGCGAGAAGTTCTCCACGAAAGGCGCCGCCGCTGTCTCGTCGCGGTTCTTCGGCGTGACTTGACGCACGCCTTTCTTGTCCATAAGGTTCAACAACCGGCACACATACGTGCAGATCAAGTCGGCTTTAAGCGTCCACGACGCATTGATGTAGCCGAACACGGAGGCCAGGTTCGGCACGCCCGACATCATCACACCTTTGTATGCCAGCGTCTGGCCGGGATCGACGCTGCGTCCGTCGACCGAAAGCTCGGCCCCGCCGAACGCCTGCATCACGAGGCCCGTCGCGGTGACGACGATATCGGCTTCGAGTTCCTGCCCTGATTTGAGCCGGATGCCATTTTCGGTGAACGTTTCGATCTGATCGGTGACCACGCTGGCGCGGCCCGCTTTAATCGCCTGGAACAGGTCTCCGTCCGGAACCACGCAGAGCCGCTGTTCCCACGGCTTGTAGCGCGGCGTGAAGTGGGTGGCGACGTTGTAGTCGGGCCCCAGGGCTTCACGCACCTTCTTGACGAGTCCGGTCTTCACGAAATTCGGGTAGTGCTGCGCCAGTTGATAGATGTAGATCATCAAGGCGACATTCTTCCACCGGCTGAGCTTGTAAGCCCACATCGCCGGCATTACGCCGCGCAGCCAATTCGCGATCTTGTCTTGCTCGGGCAGCGTAACGATATAGGTCGGCGAACGCTGCAGCATCGTCACGTGATCGGCGGTCTTGGCCATCGCGGGCAGGAGCGTCACGGCCGTGGCGCCGCTACCGATGACGACCACGCGCTTTCCGGCGTAGTCCAAATCCTCGGGCCAGGCTTGCGGGTGAACGACACGGCCGTGGAAGCGCCCGATGTTCGGAAACTCCGGTGTGTAGCCCGCGGAATAGCGGTAATAGCCCGCGCACGAGAACAAAAAGTTGCAAGTTAGCGTCACCGGCTCGTCGCGTCCGTCGGGCGATTTGCGCACCGCATCGACCGTCCATTGCGCGTCCTGCGAGGACCACGCGGCGCTCTTAATCCGATGGCGGAAGCGGATGTGCCGGTCGATGCCTGCGTCCCGCGCGGTGGCGGTGATATAGTCGCGGATGTCGTCTCCTGGAGAAATCGACTTTGGGTTCGTCCACGGGCGGAACGAATAACCCATAGTCAGCATGTCCGAGTCCGAACGAACGCCCGGATAGCGGAACAGGTCCCAGGTGCCGCCGATACGCTCGCGCTGCTCGAGGATGACGTAGCTCTTGTTCGCGCACAATTTCTGCAAATGATGCGCGGCGCCGATGCCGGACAGGCCGGCGCCCATGATCAGCACGTCGAAATGTTCCACCGCCATTAGGGCTCCAAATTGCTGCGCTACGACGAACATAGCACATCGGTGGAAACTGCCCCATAACTTGTCGATCCAACGAGGCCCACGCCTCGCCAGCCCAGTTGCAGCAGGGTAGCTGCGCGTTTCATCTCTGCACATAGAGTTGAAGCG
>JBEKUO010000089.1:0-15020 GCA_049514955.1 Bryobacteraceae bacterium
ATTTTGGGAGAACCGCCCACTGATGCATCGTGACGCTGGCTCCGTTCGGGAATTGGACCAAGCACTGAAAGATCCGGCCGCGGGTCGCCACATCGAAGCGTGACACGATGGTTCCATGCACGACGCGCATCTCAAGTTTGCCCGATAACGCCATTTGTGCGACATGATCGTGATTAACCGCTACCTCCCTGTCGGAGAAGACTCTCGATGCGTCAAACGCCAACGGATAAACCCCCTCGGCTACCGATTCGGATCGAAAGGTTTTTTGTCGCTTGCTTATTTCTTCGTTGATCCAGTCCTTCAGATAGGCACCCAGGTCCTGTTCTTCACCGTCAATGGTGAAATGTGCCGTGCCCAAATCGACGCCGGTCAGGCTCCCCTGCTCAGAGCCGCATATGACGCGGCACTCGCTTTGGCGGGACCCTTCCACCTCCGCAATGCCGTGGAAGCGCTGGATCGGCACCGGCACCTCGTCGACGGGCAGTTCACGAACGCGCAACAGTTGGATTCGTGGCTCAGTGGATGCCTGGGCCTCGGCATCGCGTGTAAAGGATCGGGCGACGAGGAAGCCTATCTGCGCTTGCGTCGCCCTAATCTTCTCGCCGAAAACGACAATATCGTTTTTGTTTACCTTGACTGCCCGGTTCTTGCATTCAAAAATGAAATTTGCACTGTACCCGCTCCCTCGATCGACGTTTACCCAAATATCGATTTCATGGTGAACTCCGCCGATGCTGATGATCTTGTTGCCTGCGATGTGAAACGTGTTCTCGTTGTAACCGGGCAATTGCCGCAGGATTGCGGACTCCAGGGCATATACGGCCATTTCGAGCGCCTTGCCCTTCTGGTGTGATGTTGTCACGCTTGCCTTCTCTCCGGCCTGGGTGGAAAGACTTACTCCCTTCGATCCGACGGCAACGCGAAAGACTCGGTTAGATCAACCGACGAACTGCTTGCGGATTGTGAGCCTACTGGCTGCTGAGTCGTGAAGGTGTACTTTTTCGTGCCGCCAAAGAACGATATGATACGGAGTCGAATGTGGTCATCCGCTTCGACTTCCTTGGTACTGAAGGCTAGAACATTTTTTCCAGATTTCGCCAAGCCGTCCAGCGTCGAGTATAGTGCAGCAATCATAGCGGCAGCATCCTCTCCGTTCGCCGACCCCATTGCTCTCGACACAACCACAAGCTTATCCCGGCCAAATTGAATGAAATTCCCACAGCCAGACTTTCTGGGGAGATCATCCTTGAACCTGACACACCATGCGTCGTCAATTCCCTTCAGCTTAACCAGGTCACCTCGCTCCGCAAGCGAGGCTAGAACATCGGACTTGGGCATTCCAATTCTCAGTTCCGTCCCGTTGATAGAGATGGAATCGCTCTGAGCGTGCAAACCGCATGCCAACAGCAAAGGTGCCGCATACTTTATCATTGTGTTCCTAGCCTCCGCATATTGCATTATGTTTCTGCCGCATAAGTTCGTCGACATGTGGACCCTACCCGACAGATTTCGATCTCGGGTCGCCCCGGGGCTGTCGGGATCTCGTGACCTGTCACCTTTTCATTTTAGCGAGTGCCGGGCGCCGGGGTAGGCGGCCACAGGCGCCTCCCATGCCCATCCCTAGCCCCCAGCTCCTAGCCCCCAGTCCCTAGAGAGGAACCCGGCGGGGCCACAACGTGTCTAATGCAAGATATGCGGACCGCCTTTCGAACCCTCGCCCGCCGCCCCGGATTCTCATTGCTGGCGGCCACTACGCTGGCGCTGGGGATCGCCGCGGCCACGGTTGTTTTCAGCTTTGCATACGGGGTGTTGCTCAGTCCCCTGCCCTACTCCAACGCCAAGCACCTGATGCTTCTGTGGGAATTCGATCGCACGTCGCGGCGGGATCCTGGCGCCGAACTCGGTCTTCCCATTGCCACCGTCCCTCCAGCGGATCTCGTGGCTTGGCAGCGGCAGACTCGCACCCTCGAACGTCTGGATGGGCTGACCTTCGGGTTTTACTCGATCAGGGAAGGCGCGAGTCCCACCGAGGTCATTGGCGGCCGCGTCACGCCCGGATTCTTCACAACTGTCGGCGTGCGACCTCTCCTCGGCCGAACATTCGCGACTGGCGATCCCAGCGACGTCGTCGTCCTCGGCTACGGATTATGGCAGACGCAGTATGGCGGCGACCGCTCCATCGTGGGCCGCCAAATAATGCTGGGTGACGGCAAGTATACCGTCCTGGGCGTGCTGCCGCCGCAGTTCTTCTTTTATATACGCGAGTTCGCCCTGTGGACGCCGCTCGAGATAAGGCCGAACGATCGGCAGTCGCGTCCGCTGATGGGCGTGGGCTTATTGCGGCAGGGCGCGAGCCGGACGGAAGCTCAGGCGGAGTTCGACGCTATCGCCAGCCGGCTGGAGACCCACTTCCCTGCGACGAACAAGAATCGCGGGGCGCGAGTGGTGAGCGTGCGGGAGCAGTATTCACGCTTCTTCCGTCCGACGCTGGGCGTGCTCCTCGCGTCCGTCGGCTTCCTGCTCCTGATCGCGTGCGCGAACGTGGCGAGTCTGCTGCTGGCGCGCGCGACCGAACGCGAAAGGGAGATGGCCATACGCGCAGCGCTGGGCGCGACGCGACGCCAGATCGTCCGTCAGTTGCTGGTCGAAAGCCTGGTGCTGGCGCTTTTGGCGGAAGCGGCCGGCGTGGCTACTGCGCTGGTCCTGGTTCCGCTGGCACGTACGCTGCTGCCTATGAAATTGCCGATCCCGCTGCCGGGCGTCGAGGAGATCACGGTCAGCGCGCCCGTGTTGCTCTTTTCAACCGTGGCCTCGCTGGCGACCGTACTGTTATTCGGGCTCGCCCCGGCAGTTCGTTCGTCTACTGCGAACCTCGGCGCGCGCGCCTCTTCGCCAGGCGTCGCGCACAAGCGTTTTCTGGATGCGATCGTGGTCGGCGAATTGGCGGTGTCGGTGCTTCTTCTGACAGGAGCGGGGTTGACGATGCGCAGTGTGTACGCGCTATATCACGACATGGGTTTTCGCGCGGATCATGTGCTCACGTTCCGTACGCCTACCGGACGAAACACGCCGCCGCAGCGTCTGGTTCGGTTCTATCAGGACGTGCTCGACCGGGTTCAGGGGCTTCAGGGCGTGCGGGCGGCGGCGGCAGCTTACAATATACCGGGCGGCGGTGGTTTCGGCCGGAGCGCGGTTTTTGCGGAGGGAGCGGACGTCGACCCGACGGATGCGGTCAAGGCCGGCGCCAATCTGGTGAGCGGCGAGTTCTTCGGCGCGTTGGACATCCCCTTAATTGCGGGGCGCACATTCGCCTCGCAGGATCGCGCTGACTCGACAAACGTGGCGATCCTGAGCGCGGGACTCGCTCGCAAGCTGTTCGCCGGCGCGGACGCGATCGGCAGGCGGGTGCGAATCGATGGACAACCGCCGGATCGCTGGCTCACCGTTGTGGGTATAGCAGGCGATGTGCGCCCGATGCTTTCCGAGAATTTTGCGCCGACGATCTACTGCCAATTCATGCAGGATCCGCCAGGCGCCATCGGCTTCGTGGTAAAGACCGCCGGCCCGCCCCTCGACATGGCTACAACTATCGAGAGAGCGGTCTGGGAAATCAGCCCAGGCCAGCCGATCACGTATGTGGGGACGCTCGAAAACGACTTGGATGAGCAGGGGTATCGGGAGCGTCTGAGCGCCATCGGTCTGGGCTGGTTCGCGGGACTCGGCCTCGTGCTGGCATCTATCGGGATGTACGGGCTGATCGCGTACGTAGTGAAACAAAGCGTGAGGGAATGCGGGATTCGGTTGGCGATCGGCGCGACGGCGAACGATGTTATCACCCTGGTTCTGCGGCGCGGGGTTGTATTGATCGCCAGCGGTTTGGTGCTCGGCGTAGGAGCGTCTCTTCTGCTCACGCGTGTCTTGAAAAGCGTGCTGTACTGGGTTAAGGCCATCGATGCGCTGGCGTTTTTCATCGCGGCGGTGTTGCTCGCGGGGATCGGCTTGGCCGCGTGCTACGTTCCTGCCCGGAAGGCAGGCGCGGTGGATCCGATGACGGTGCTGCGCAGCGAATGAATCGCAGTGGTGAACTTTAGTTCGCCGTTGGCAGGCGAAAGCGCCTGCCCCACCCATCCCGTAGAATCATCAGACATGATGGTATGATTTTCTCTTATGGTAAAACTCCGTTTCGCCGCCTTTGTGTGCGTCGCCACGCTGGCTTGCCTGATCGGCACTGGTGCATCCCAGCCCAAGACTTTTTCTTCCTTCGACCCGCAGGCCAATGCCCTGCTCGCGAAAATGACGCTCGACGAAAAGATCGGGCAGATGACGCAGCCCGACCAGATGTTCCTCAAAGCGGATTCCGACATCGATAAATACCATCTCGGATCGCTGCTGAGTGGCGGCGATTCCGACCCCAAGGAAGGCAACAGCCTGGAAGCCTGGACCAACCTGGTGGACCGCTACCAGCGGGCCGCGCTGAAGACCCGGCTGTCGATCCCGCTGCTGTACGGCGTGGACGCCCTGCACGGTCACAACAACGTCCTGGGCGCTGTGATCTTCCCTCACAACATCGGGCTGGGCTGCACGCGCAACCCCGCGCTCATCGAGAAGATCGCCCGCGTTACAGCGAACGAAGTGCGCGCCACCGGCATCAATTGGGCTTTCGCGCCGTGCGTCGCGGTGCCGCGCGACATACGCTGGGGCCGCATTTATGAAGGCTTCGCCGAAGAGCCGGACCTCGTCAAGGAACTGGGAGCCCCCGCCGTGCGAGGTCTGCAGGGCGACGATCTTTCGAACCCGCTTTCCGTGCTGGCCTGCGCCAAGCACTACGCGGGCGACGGCGGCACCACATACGGCACCAGCACGATAGCCCGCAAGCTGCTGGATCAGGGCGATACGCGGCTGGATGAAAAGACCCTGCGCACGATCCACCTGCAAGGCTACATCACCGCCATACGCGCGGGCGTGGGTTCCATCATGCCCTCCTACAACAGTTGGAACGGCGTGAAATGCTCCGTCAGCAAGCGGCTGCTCACCGGGATCCTGAAGGATGAATTCGGTTTTGAAGGCTTTGTGATTTCGGACTATGGCGCCATCGACCAACTACCCGGAGACTACAAGCATAAGATCGCCGCGTCGATCAACGCCGGCATGGATATGGTAATGGTGCCCGAGCACTACGAGGAATTCTTCACGAAACTGAAGGAATCCGCGGAGGATGGCACGGTGCCCATGGCGCGCATCGACGACGCCGTGCGCCGCATCTTGCGCGTGAAGTTCGCCATGGGCCTGATGGATAAGAACCATTCGCAGCTTGCCGACCGCAGTCTTTGGAAGCAGTTCGGATCGCCCGAGCACAGGGAACTGGCGCGCGAGGCCGTGCGGGAGTCGCTGGTGCTGCTCAAGAACGACCGCGCGACCCTGCCGCTGGCGAAGTCGGCCAAGCGCATCCATGTGGGCGGGAAGAGCGCGGATAACATCGGCAATCAGTGCGGCGGCTGGACGATTTACTGGCAGGGCAAAAGCGGCAATGTGACCCCCGGCGGCACCACCATTTTGCAGGCCATCAAGAAGGCCGTCTCACCGGCGACCAAAGTGACTTTCAGTGCCGATGGCAAAGGCGCGGCTGGCGCCGATGTGGGTGTGGTGGTGATCGGCGAGACGCCTTACGCGGAAATGAACGGCGACGCGAGCGACCTGCACCTGGCGCCGGAGGACGTCGCCGCCGTGGAAAACATGAAATCGGCCGGGATTCCCGTAGTAGTCATCCTGTTTTCCGGACGGCCCATGATCGTCGGCGAAACGCTCGAGAAGGCAGATGCATTCGTGGCCGCGTGGCTGCCCGGCACCGAGGGCGACGGCGTGGCGGATGTCCTGTTCGGCGGCTACAAACCGGCCGGCAAGCTCAGCTTCTCGTGGCCCCGTTCGATGGCGCAGATCCCGAGCCACCAGGGTGACGCTAACTACGACCCGCTATTCAAGTACGGTTACGGTTTGAGTTATTAAGTGTGACGTCCGCTCCCTGACGGTCGCGGCTCCGATTCGGAGCTGCGCGCGTCAGCACGCGGTCTTCCGCCGTCGCGCATAACTGCTATCGAAGGTTATCACGCTCTCTGCGCTATAATTCCTCCGTGCGCAGTCCCACTAGTCTAGCTAGACTAACGGGTTACGGAAAAAAGGCAACTTAGCCGCAGATGCACGCTGATGCATGCCGATAAAACAAGACCGAGTTATTTGTTTTCAATCGGCATTCATCGGTGTCGATCCGCGGCCCGCGCTCTTAATGCGTTTTTCCGCAGCCTGATGGAGCGCCGCACGTAGCCGAGACGCCGGATCAAGGAAGACAATAATGTCTGAATCGTTCGATAAGAAGGTTGAACAACCTGAAACCTCGCCGGGAGGATCGGTCATTCACCGGTATGACAGGAAGGTCTGGTCTGCGAGCCGAATCGGCTTTACAGATGAGTCCACCGCTCAGTTTGCCGAAATTCGGAAACAGGTCTATAAGGGGTTCTTCGGCGAGCCCCATTCCGTCTTTAAGGAAGCCATCCCGCTGATTCCCCACGTCGAGGTCCACGCATATTATCGAGGAGGGAAAGATGGGCGCGCGGTTTGCACGGTTGTAACCTCGGGAATGAGCGATCTGGCGATGAGTGTCCCGGCCGGCGCCAAAACTCCGCGAAGAGCTGAGCTGATATTCTACTGCGCGGAGCCGAAACAGGAATACGTCGAGACGATGCGGTGGCTGGCTCATTTTCCGCATGACCAGAAGACTTCGATTGGCCCGGGTCACACGATCCCGAACGGGAATCCTCCCGCGCCCTTCTGGGGTAGCTCCATTTTGGACACGATTCTTCTGATTCCGCCAATCGTGATGCGTGACCTTACGCTTCCGAAGGAATTGATTCTAAGGGGCGACCCTGTTCATTTTCTTTGGGTGGTCCCGCTGACTACACCCGAATGCAATTTGAAGCTCGCGCAGGGCGTCGAGGCGATATTCGAATTGTTCCAGCAAAATCGCCATCCCCATGTGTTCGACCCAAATAGGGCGAGCTACGTGTAAGGCGTGGATCTGGCATACACCGAACGATCTGCATGAAGGCAGCGGCGAGCGCCTTCGCCAGGCCATGCTATAAAAGACCTGATGCCCGCTAGCCGACCGCTTTCCGCGCCGGACGATCGACTCACCCTCGTCGCCATCTCCGCGCTTGCCTGCATCCTGCAGGACATTTTGCACGAAGGCCTGGGCCACGGAGTGACAGCCTGGCTGAGCGGAGCCCATCGCATCACCATGAGCACGGTCGCGTTGCAGAGCGACATCGAAACGCGCTGGATCTCGGCAAATGGAACGCTCGTCAATCTTCTCTTTGCAGCGATCTTCTGGTTCGTCCTGCGCAGACCTCGGCGCTACCGGCCCGCCGTTCGCTACTTCCTGGTTCTGGCGATGGCGGGCAATCTCTTCACTGGCACGGGTTACTTCCTCTTTTCCGGCGTCTTCAACTTCGGCGACTGGGCGGCGGTGATCAGAGGCTTGCAACCGCACTGGGTTTGGCAACTTGGCCTGGTCGTGCTGGGCGCGGTTTCGTACTATGCATCGATGCTGCTGGTGGGCGCCACGCTGAAACAATTCCGCGGCGATCCCGAGGCATCGCGCAGGCTTCGTTTGCTGTGTTGGACACCATACTTCACAGATGGGATTCTGGCCGGCCTCGCGGGTTTGCTAAATCCGGCTGGATTATTCTATGTCCTGGCATCGGCGCTGCCATCGACCTTAGGCGCGAACGCCGGCCTGCTGAGCCTGCCCGGCCTGATGCGTATGTGGAAGCGCAGTGACGAAGAGCGAGTCGGGCCAATCCCGCGCAGCAATGCGTGGATCGCTGCCGCCGCCGTTGCCTGCCTGCTGTTTATCTTCGTGCTCGGGCGCGGGCTCAGATGGTCGCGATGACATGAGACCTGTCGCTGCTGCCGTTAAGACGCGATTAATGTGACGATTTCTCTCACTGTTACGCGGCCGCCACATCCAGATTCAAGCATCATTCCACGTTCTGAACGATGGATGCTGCGCTACCTTTCACGTTGACGTTTCCAGCGTAAGTAGCGGTCAGCGTGCTAGCGCCCGCCAGCAAAGTGTTGACTGCCAACTTAGCCGAGCCGTTCACAAGGCTACTCGTGCCCAGCACGGTGGCACCGGAGGTGAAGGTGACCAATCCGGCCGCATCCGTAGTGGCGCACGTAACTATCGCCGTGAACGTGACCGACTCACCGGGAGCCGAAGGGTTCACCGATGAAATGAGTTGCGTGGCGGTCGCGGCTGGGTCCACTGTCTGGGCCAAGGGCGCGGACACGCTTTTTGCCAAGGACGCGTCTCCGCTGTATGCAGCGGTAATTGAGTAAGTCCCGGCTCCCAGCGTCGAAGTGGTAAAAACGGCTGAGCCCTGCGGGTCAAGCGTAGCCGTGCCCACAACAGACGTGCCGTTCTTGAAGGTGACCGTGCCGGCGGCCGTGGGTCCGCCCGAAATCGAGCTGGTTACCGTCGCGGTAAAGGCCACCGCCTGGCCATAGGCGGAGGGATTCGCGCTGGCGGTCAGCAACGTAGCGGTTGGGTCCGCGTTGATCGTCTGCTCGTACACCGCTGAGGTGCTGGACTCGAATGAGGAATCGCCGGAGTAAGTGGCGGTGATGCCGTGTGTGCCGAGAGTCAACGACGGTGTAGTCATGGTGGCGGCGCCGCCTTCAGTTCTGCCAGTGCCGATCTCTGTGGCCGAATCGTAGAAGGTGACTAATTCACCGTTTGGTATCGCGCCAAAGGAGGAAGCGACCGCGGCGGTAAACTTCACGGGCTGTCCGAGGAACGCGGGCGAGCGGGAGGACGTAACGGTTGTGGTGGTGGGGGCGGGACCCAAGGAAAACACTACACCGTTTCCAGCCGGATTGCTGACGCCGTAGAGGACTCCACCCTCGCCGATCACTACGCCTGCTGTTGGCCCCTTCCCGTCGATGCCGCCGGTGAAGGAGTAGAGCACGCTGTCCGTCCAGGAGTCACCCGTGGACTTGGGCGGCGTCACGGAATAAACGGTGCCGCAGCCGTCGTCAGCGCAAGTTGTCGCAGCCCCGCCGATAACAGAAGTCCCATAGAGCACCCCTCCGCTGCCGATCACCACACCGGCCTGAGGACTATATGGGGAGTTCCCGGTTGGGAAGTTACAAAGCAAGTTTTCTGTCCAGGAGGGCTCCGACGAACTTGGCGGGGTCAACGAGTACACCGTGCCACCTCCATTAGCGCCACCGACATTGGTCGTTCCATAAAGCACGCCACCACTCCCGATGGTCACCCCGGCAAGGGGATCACCGCCATCGGTGCTGCCAAGAGCGTCGGTGCCCGAGAAGCTGTGAAGCACCGCCTCGGTCCAGGATCCTCCCGGCGAATTCGGCGGGGTCAACGAGAACACCGTCCCGCATCCCATTCCACCACCGCAGGCAGCGGACCCGCCATACTGAGTGGCACCGTAGAGCACACCGCCGCCACCGATCACCACGCCTCGTCGTGGCACCGCACCGTCCGCCTTGCTGTGTCCCCGGAAGCGGTAGCGGACTCGCTCAGTCCACGCGCCGCCTGACGATGCCGGCGGCGTGAGTGAATACACAGTCCCGCAGCCCCCAGAATAACCATCGTTGCAAACTGTCCCGCCGCCCCAGGTGGTACCGTAGAGCACTCCGCCCGCGCCGACCACCACACCGGCGTCGCCCGGCGCGAGTGCGTCACCAGCTCCGTTAGTGCCAAAAGAATAGAGCACGGTCTCCGTCCATGTCGTCGCTGGAGGTACCGGCGGCGTCAATGAGAACACTGCGCCACCGCTTGGGTTCGAGGTTGTGCCATAAAGCACCCCGCCCTCGCCGATCACCACACCCGCGTTAGGGTTGGCCCCGTCTCCCGCATTGGTTCCAAAGCTATAGATCACGGCCGGTGTCCAAGGCTCTCCCGGCGTTGCGGGTGGGGTTAAGGAGTAAACGGAACCATAGCCATTAGCCCCGTCATAGAAGGTCGTGCCATATAGAACTCCGCCCGTGCCGACCACGACACCCGAGTAGTAAGGCCCCGAGAATGGGCTGGCGTACCACGTGTAGAGTGTCGTAAAATTCAACATCGGAGTCTGAGCTACTGCATAAGTCGAGAAGACCAGCAGGGCCGGCAGGAGCGCTCGTGAAGTTGTAAGAATCGGTTGACGAAGGGTCATTGTTTCTCGGATCAAAATATCTTGCCCTAAGTACTAAAGTCGTGTCAAGGGCCAACGGCAAGAAATTGTCGAGATTATGTCTGGGTCTGTTCGTTGGGACATATTGCCACAAAAGGCGCACTCATTCTTTGCTCCGATTTCTCACTCACTTAGCGACCCTCCTCAAATTCCCGAGTGCCGCGTGTTAAGTAGCAACGACACAGTTTTAGTACTACGAGGAAAAGTCCTAGCCGAGCACGCGATCGCTTCGAGCGTCGGCTCATAGGCGACGGACCAGGAGGTGCGGTCCGTATCACAAAATCACCGCGCCTCCTTCCGGCTCCAATCCCGGATCGACCGGATCTCGCCCGCCGGAATATGCAGGAATTCCAGGAACTCCTGATGCTCCTCCGGCGCCGCGCGCTCGAACTCCGCGTGCCAGCGGTGCATGTCCGCCTCGGTCAGCCCCGAGGCCTTCATAATGCCTACCCACTTCTCTTTTGTGATCATCTTTTTTCTCCCAAATGAATCGGTTTTGAGCAGCTTCAGAATGGCGCGCTGGTGGGCGCGCAACGTTTCGATCTCGGAGTCGAGCGCGATCAGCCGCCGTTTCAGGACCCCGGCGGCATCGGTTTCGCGACGGTCCAGAATCGCCCGGACGTCCGCCAGCGTCAAGCCGGCATGGCGGTAGGCGCATATCTGCTGCAAGCGCCGCAGATCCTGCTCCCCGTAACGCCGGTAATTGGCAGCGCTGCGCGCAGGCGGCTTCAGCAGTCCGATGGACTCGTAATACAGCAGCGTGCCGCGGCTCAAACCGCAGTGCGCGGCAAGTTTGGAGACTGTCCACATGGCCCTGAATCTAGTGTCAACCCTACAGCTATAGACAGGTCAAGGGGAAATCTTGGGTGAAAATATCGTATCGGTGCTCGGCTACCCTGCAAAAGTCGCGCTCCGTCCCAGTTTGTCTCCTCAACCCGCCCACAACTGGAAGAACCGAATTTTCCGCGGCCGAGCGGTGTCCAGAGGGAATCCTTCCAGGCGGCCGGCTTACATGGCAAAGAAGTCTTGTATTTACAATACGTTGGGCTTTGATTGTCCAGAACTGGGGCGAGCCTAAAAAACACCCTGCCCCCGCCTCCAGTCTCCGGGGCGCGAAGCGCACCAAATTGGCTTCGATCGTTCAAAAGTCGAGGGCCGGGCGCGCAAAAAACACAACCCCTCCTCCGCCCCTGGCGCCCGCACTCCCATGTTGCAGGCTGAAGGCGGATCGCCGCGTCGCCGCGTCGCCGTGTCCCCGCGTCGCAACATCGACGCCTTCCGTCGATGTTGGCGAGCTTTGCTCGCCACTGTTGATTTTTACGACAAACAGGTCCTATAATAGAGTTTAAGCAGGCAACCAACCTAGATTCCACAACGAGGGGGAAGTTTTGACCAGTCCATCCAGCATCACGCGGCCGAAAGTCACCATCGACGGCAACGAAGCAGCCGCTTACGTCGCCCACCAGATCAACGAAGTCATAGCAATCTATCCAATTACGCCCTCATCGCCGATGGGGGAATGGGCCGACCAGTGGTCCGCCGAGCTGAAGCCGAACATCTGGGGCACCGTTCCGACGGTCATCGAAATGCAAAGCGAAGGCGGAGCGGCCGGCGCGCTGCACGGCGCCCTGCAGGCCGGATCGCTCACCACCACCTTCACGGCCTCGCAAGGCCTCCTGCTGATGATCCCCAACATGTTCAAGATCGCCGGGGAGCTGACCGCCACGGTGTTCCACATCGCTGCCCGCACGCTGGCCTCGCAGGCCCTCTCCATCTTCGGCGACCACAGCGACGTGATGGCCGCCCGCGCCACCGGCTTCGCCATGCTGGCCTCCAACTCCGTACAGGAAGTCATGGATTTCGCGCTCATCGCCCAGGCCGCCAGCCTTGAAGCGCGCTTGCCGTTCCTGCACTTCTTCGACGGCTTCCGCACCTCGCATGAAGTCGCCAAAGTCGAACAGCTTTCGCCCGAAGACATGCGCGCCATGATCGACGAAGACCTGGTGCGCGCCCATCGCTCCCGCGCGCTCTCCCCGGATCATCCTGTGATGCGCGGCACCGCGCAAAACCCCGACGTCTTCTTCCAGGCGCGTGAAGCTGCGAATCCGTTCTACACCGCGTGCCCCGGCATCGTGCAAAAGGCCATGGACAAGTTTGCGCAGGTGGTTGGCCGCCAATACCACCTGTTTGATTACTTCGGCGCGCCCGATGCCGACCGCATCGTGATCCTGATGGGCTCCGGCGCCGAAGTCGCCGAAGAAGCGGTCGCCCATCTCACCGCGCAAGGCGAAAAGGTCGGATTGCTGAAGGTGCACCTCTACCGGCCCTTCTCCATCGAGCACTTCGTGGCCGCGCTGCCCGAATCCGTCAAGACGCTGGCCGTGCTCGACCGCACCAAAGAACCGGGCGCTTCCGGTGAGCCGCTCTATCTCGACGTGGTTAACGCGCTCAGCGAAGCCATGATCGCCGGCAAGCGGGTGATCGGCGGGCGCTACGGTCTCTCCTCCAAGGAATTCACCCCCGCCATGGTGAAGGGCATCTTCGACGAGATGCTGAAGCCGAAACCCAAGAACCATTTCACCATCGGCATCCTGGATGACGTGGGCCACACCAGCCTCGACTATGACCCGGCATTCTCGAGCGAAGTCCCCGGCACCGTGCGCGCGCTTTTTTACGGCTTGGGCGCGGATGGCACCGTCGGCGCAAACAAAAACTCCATCAAGATCATCGGCGAAGAAACCGAAAACTACGCGCAGGGCTATTTCGTTTACGACTCCAAGAAATCGGGCGCGATCACTGTTTCGCACCTGCGCTTCGGGCCCCAGCCACTTCACTCCAGCTACCTGATCACCACCGCGAGCTTCGTGGCCTGCCACCAGTTCTCGTTCCTCGAGCGGCTCGATATGCTGAGGTCGGCCGCGCCGGGCGCGACGTTCCTGCTGAATAGTCCTTATGGCCCGGACGAGGTCTGGGACCAGCTTCCGCGCACCGTGCAGCGCCAGATCATCGCAAAGAAACTGCGCTTCTTCGTGATCGATGGCTACGACGTGGCCAAGAAGACCGGCATGGGCGGCCGCATCAACACCATCATGCAGACCTGCTTCTTCGCCATCAGCGGTGTGCTGCCGCGCGAGGAAGCCATCGCCGCCATCAAGCATGCCATCGAGAAAACCTACGGCAAGCGCGGCGAAGCCGTGGTGCAAAAGAATTTCGCCGCGGTGGATGCCACGCTCAGTCACTTGCGTGAAGTGAAGGTTCCGGCGGAGGCCACTGCATCGTTCGACATGCGTCCCGCGGTCCCGGCCAGCGCGCCCAGCTTCGTGCAAAATTTCACGGCGCGCATCATCGCGGGCGATGGCGACGATCTGCCGGTCAGCGCCATGCCGCTCGATGGCACTTTCCCCACCGGAACCACGCAATGGGAGAAGCGCAACATCGCGCTCGAGATCCCTGTGTGGGACGAAGAGCTATGCATACAGTGCGGCAAGTGCGTGCTGGTCTGCCCACATGCCGTGATCCGCGCCAAAGTTTACGACTCGCGCTATGCCGAGGGAGCGCCAACCACGTACAAAGCCGTGCCCGCGCGCTGGAAAGATTTCAAAACCATGAAGTACACGCTGCAGGTGGCGCCGGAAGATTGCACCGGTTGCGGCCTGTGCGTGGCCGTCTGCCCGGCCAAGAGCAAGAGCGAAGTGAAACACAAGGCTATCAACATGGCGCCGCAACCCGGACTGCGCGAGCCGGAAGCCGCCAATTGGGATTTCTTCCTGAAGATTCCCGACATCGACCGCAGCCTGCTCAGCCAGGCGCTGGTGAAGGATAACCAGTTGCTCCAGCCGTTGTTCGAGTTCTCAGGCGCATGCGCGGGATGCGGCGAAACGCCCTACATCAAGCTGGTCAGCCAGCTCTTCGGCGACCGCACCATCATCGCCAACGCCACCGGCTGCTCCTCGATTTACGGCGGCAATTTGCCGACTACGCCGTACACCACTAATAGCGCAGGTCTGGGCCCGGCCTGGTCCAATTCGTTGTTTGAAGACAACGCGGAATTCGGATTGGGCATGCGCCTCGCCGTCGACGCGCAGAATCAATATGCGCGCGAACTGGTCGCGCGGCTGAGTAGCATCATCGGCGACGATCTGGCGCAGGCCCTGCTCCACGCCGACCAATCCACCGAGCCCGGCATCTTCCAGCAGCGCGAACGCGTCAAACTCCTCAAGCAGAAACTGAGTGGGGCAAGTGGGGCAGGCGCTTTCGCCTGCCAACCGGACACTGCCCGCGAAGCCCGCGACCTAGCGAGCGTGGCCGACGCGCTAGTCAAAAAGAGCGTCTGGATCATAGGCGGCGACGGTTGGGCGTATGACATCGGCTACGGCGGCCTCGATCACGTGCTGGCATCCGGGCGAAACGTGAACATCCTGGTGCTCGATACCGAAGTCTATTCCAACACCGGCGGGCAAATGTCCAAATCCACGCCGCGCGGCGCGGTCGCCAAGTTCGCGGCCGGCGGCAAGCCCATCGCCAAAAAAGACCTCGCCATGATGGCCATGAACTACGGCACCGCATACGTGGCGAAGGTGGCCATGGGCGGCAACGACAGCCACACCATCAAGGCTTTCGTGGAGGCCGAGTCATACAACGGCCCGTCGATCATCATCGCCTACAGTCACTGCATCGCACATGGTTACGACATGGTTTACGGGCTCGATCAGCAGAAGGCCGCCATGCAGTCGGGTTACTGGCCGCTATTCCGATATGACCCGCGCCTGG
>JBEKUO010000090.1:0-18295 GCA_049514955.1 Bryobacteraceae bacterium
TGCCGGTGGGATTGATCCAGACGCGGCCGTCGGGGAATGCGATCAGAGTGCGCTCGCCTTTCAACACCACGCGAACCTGCCGCGCGGTGGCGAGGTCGCGTGCCGCCGCTATGCGATCTGCTGAAATTTCCGCGATCTGCTTCCCGCACAACCTGGCCATCTCGCCGGGATGCGGCGTGAGGACGCGCAATTTGCCGCCGCCGGACCATCCCGTGCCGGCTAGCGCGTTCAGCCCGTCGGCATCCGCGACCATGGGCTGCGGGAATTCCGCGAACACACGCCGCACCATGGCGACGGTTTCCGGATGGGTACCCAGCCCCGGCCCGATAGCGATCACGTCCTTTTTCGCAGCGATGGCCTCGAGGCGGCCGTCTTCGAGCGGCTCGGTCATCAACTCGGCGGCATGCCCGGCGATCACTGGGATGGCGGATTCCGCGGAGGCTACCGTCACCAGGCCGGCGCCGGAACGCAGCGCAGCCATTCCCGACATGGCGGCCGCGCCGGTCTTGCCGCGCGAGCCGGCGATCACCAGCACGTGGCCGAAGCTGCCTTTGTTCGCGACGCGCGAACGCGGCGCGAGCAAGTGGCGAAACATGGCCGGCTCCACCAGCGACAACCAGATGGAATCGTCGGCATCGTAGAGTTCCGGCGGACTGCCGATGGCCGCCACGCGCAACTCGCCCAGCGCATCGCAATTCGGGGCCAACACTTGCCCCGGCTTGGGAGCGGTGAAGGTAACCGTGTAATCGGCGCGCGCCTGCTCGCCCAACGGCTGGCCGGTGTCGCTAGGCATTCCCGACGGAATATCCACGGCCACGACCTGCGCCAGCGGAAAGCCGCTGTTGATCTCACGAATGGCTTCCAGCATCGCGCCAGTGGCCGGACCGCTGATGCCGGTGCCCAGCAGCGCGTCTACCACAATCGTGGCGAGGCGCGCCTCCGCCGGGATTTCGCGCGCGACTGGGCAGCCGCATACTTCGAGCATCCGGTGGTTCTGGGCCGCGTCGCCCTTCAATTCGTCCGGCGCTGCCAACAGGATCACGTGCAAGGCGCGCGGGTGGAAGCGCGTAAAAAGCTGGCGCGCCACCACCATGCCATCGCCGCCGTTGTTCCCTTTGCCGCAAAGAATGGCGATGCGCCGCTCCGCAAGTGGCGCGAACTTTTCGGCCAGCAACTCCACCACGCGATGCCCGGCGTTTTCCATCAGCACCAGGCCGGGGATGCCCATTTCGATCGTGCGCCGGTCCACCTGGCGCATTTGCGCAGCCGTCAGGACTTTCACGGTCTCCTCGCCACCAGCATAGTCATATCGTCCTGCAATTCGGCGGACACACCGGTCCACTGCGCGACCGCTTCCATCACGCGCGCGATGATCTCGGATGAACCGCGGTCCGCATTCCGGGCCAACAGATCGGTGAGCCGCTGCTCGCCGAACATCTCGCCGTACTCGTTCTCGGGCTCCACGATGCCGTCGGTATAAGCCACGAGCACGTCGCCCCTGTCGAGCTGCACCTGTTTTTCCTCGTAGCGCGAGAAGGGAAAAGCGCCCACCACCGTTCCGGTCACCTGCAGGAGCTCCGGCACGCCTTTGCGCAACAAGATCGGCGGCAGGTGTCCGGCGTTCGTGTAGCTCAAGGTCTGGGTCAGGTCGTCGTACAACGCGAAATAGAAAGTGGCGAATTTCTCCGGCGAAGTATTGGCATACAGTTGCTTGTTCAGCCGCGATACCATGACCGCCGTAGAGAGACGCTGCTGTCCGCCCCCATTGCCGCTGGTGTTGGGGAATCCTGCGGTAAGCTGCGCGCGCATGGTGGACTGGATGGACGCCATCAACAGCGCCGCCGAGATGCCCTTGCCGGCCACGTCGCCGATGGCAAACGCCAGGCTGGACTCGGCCATGAGCATGAAATCGTAATAGTCCCCCGAAACCACGCGCGCCGGATTGCAAACTCCGGTGAGCGTGAGGGTCTTGAGGTCCGGCGCGTCCTTGGGGAAGAGCTGGCTCTGCACTTCGCGCGCGATTTCCAGCTCGGACTGCAAGCGCTCCTTCTCCTTGGCGACCACGATGAGCCGCTCCAGGTTCTCGGTCATCGTGTTGAAGGAGCCGCTCAGCTCCGCCAGTTGGTCGTCTCCGGCGGCGGGAATGCGATGCGAGAAGTCGCCCTCCTTCACCCGCCGCGTGCCGCGATACAATTCGTGCACCGCGCTGGTGATGGTGCGCGTGATGGAGACGCCGATCACCAGCGAGATCAGCTCCACGATCAGAATGAGACTAACGATGATCAGGAACGCCGCCCAGATGACCTGCCCGTACGCCATGTCGCCGAGAGTAATCTTGTTCCCGAAGACGGTGCCCAGCACCGCGGACACACGCGTGTGTACCAGCAGCAGGCCCTGCTTGTCTTTGCTCCCAGGTGCATTCCAGAACATGACCGGCACCAACGCACCCCAGTCGACCTCTACGTCGAGGAAGTTGGTTTTGGGCGGAAGGTGTGTGACGCGCGCGGGCGGCATCGCCTCCCTAGTCCCGCTCTTCAACCCGCCCGCGGATTCGGAAAAGTCCCGGAAATCCACGTCTCCAATGCCGGGCACCAGGTCCGACAGAAAGTCCTGGCTGAGGGGCGCCATGATTACCACCTGCGTCCTGCCGGAGGTCACGTTGGCCCAGCTATACAGTTGGTTGTCCTTTACGACGACGCCGTTGGCGTCTTTCCATCCGGCGGGGGGAGTGGTAATGGAGGAAGATGCCGGATAGCGGGATTCCGCACCATCGCGCACCAGGACCGCGCTGTCGGGAAATAGTTGCTGGGTGAAACTCGCGCTACGCACGATCACTTCCGGCCGCCTCTCGGGAGGAGTTTCGAGGATGGCTTGTGCGGCGCCCTTGAGGATGTTCGTGCGCCGGTCCAACTCCGAATTGATCAGGTAGGCCGCCATCTGCCCGGTAAGCCCGTAGGCGCTGACCACCACCAGCGCCAGGATCAGGACAATCGGCACCATGGCGATGAAGGCATAGGCCACGATGAGCCGGTTGCGCAGGCGCCAGATCAGTTTTCGGATGCCGTTCCTCGCCAGGCGGACGGCCACCACGAAGCCGGTAATCCACGTTGCGAAGTCTACCAGCAGTGTGATGCCGGACGTGGGCGCCGCGATGCTGAGCGCCCACATGAGGACCAGCAACACTGCGAACGTTTTTTCGATGCGCCCGAGTTTGCGATACAGCGCTTTCAGGCGTGGCGGCATAGACCCTTATCTTAACGCGCAGGCGCGCGCCGCTCGCCACAGGCGCGCTAGCAGGGGTGCGCGACAAGAAAGTGGAGACCGGCGCAATTCATCAACAGCACGGGTGGAATCTGAGCGTATGTGGTACGCAAGGCGCAGGTGCCATTGTGGGGCAGCTTGGTTAGCTGCTGCCGATGTCAATCGGCCACCTGCCGCGTTTGCACCAAACAAGCGGCGGTAGCCAACCGCCGCGCAGGCTGCCAGCCTGCCCCACATAACGCCAGCTTCTCCACTTTTATGTCGCGCACCCCGCTAGCAGCCCGCGGTAGAAGTCACGGCAGGTTGAATGCCTGCCCCACCAAACATCGCAAACTGTTGATTCGCAGTGGTGGGGCAGGCGGTTTCGCCTGCCTTCCCGAGTTTCGGCGAATTCTGCCGCGGGCTCCTAACTAAGCGCGCCAACATCGACAAAACGCGTCGATGTTACGAGGGGGCGAGCGGACGACACGGCGATCCCTCTTCGGCATGGCAGACGGGGGTGCGGCAATTAGCCAATCTACGGGTTCGGTTCAGACTTCGGCTGCGCCTCCCAGACTTCCCACAGATGCTGCATACGCCTGGTAAACTCGCGGGGCTTCTCTTCGTAGATTCGCGCGCCCAGCGAGAGGGCGTTACCGCGCAGCTCTTTGTGATACTGGCCGATCAAACCGGCCAGCAGACCGACCTCCTCGTCGCTGCCATAAAACGCGGGATCAGCCAACACTTTTTCGCGCAGGATCACCAGGTTGTGATCCTCCCCCAGGCACGTCTCCAGGTCCTTCAGGCTCTTTTCGTATGCCTGCATCGCATCGGTCCAAAGACTCTCGAGCAGGCGGAAATGATACCAGTGATCCTTCACGCGCTTGCGCCACTCGTGATAGTTTTCGGCGCTCGAACGCTTCCTTACCGCGGCCATTGCGTTCCGTCCCCGGCGATAGGTCTCTTCGAGGCCGGGTGCGATAGCCGGAAATCCGACGGCCGCGAGAGGCCACGCTTGGACGCGTTTTTGCTCCAGAAGAAGCTTGGCGGCCATACGGCGCAACACGCGCTCGACATCGGCCTTCTTCTCAGCCTGCTTTTTGCGCGCCATCAGGCCGCGGCGAATGGAAGCCAGGGTGCGCCTTCCAAGTTCGCCGCGATATTTCTCGCGAAGCGCGTCAAAGGTTTCGATGATGGCGCCGGCGTCGCGGAATTGGGAAAGCTTGCGTCCCACATCGCGCATGCGGGTGCTCTCCGTGCGGTAGATATCGCCGAGCTCTGGCCGCATCATGCGCAGCACGCCACGAATCTTCTTTACGCTCTTGCGCGCTTCGTGGATACGCTCGTCGCGGCCGGTTTTTGGTTTGCCGCTCAACTGGCCGGCAGCCGATGCGATCTCCTCCAAGACCACGCGCTGGATGCCCGCCGGAACCGGCTCGCCGGATTTTAGACGGTACGCCACTTACTTGCCCCTTTGCGCCCATTCCGAATAAGGATGCCGCAGCAGGTCGACATTGAAATATCGGGGATCGCCGGTTACGTTGCCGCTTACCCAGCCGGGCTTGACGATCTCCTGCCCTTCGTCCTCGATTTCGGCCTCGGCGATCTTCCAGTGGAAGTTGCCGGCGATTTCCGGGATGTGCCCGGCGCCGGCCACGGGACCGGGGTATTCGAATTCGTCGCGCGCCGGCCCCTCGGATATGCCCTTTACGGCCAGGAAGGCATTTCCGCCGCAGACGCGCACGCGGACGCTGCGCTCCGGATCGATCGAGAGGTATCCTTGCCGGTACGGCGTATCCATGACGCCTTGCCGCCAAAGGGCGTTTTTGATGAGATATTTGTGTTCGATCTCGCGGGCCATAACAGTATGAATTCCAGGTTAGCAGGGGGCCGGCGCCCTTGCCGGCGCGGAAGCTAATTTTGGCGCCCGCCGCCCGCCCGCTGTGCGATATAATGTAGAGGCATTTTGACTCTTGTCTTCGCACCGATACAGGTCTAAAGGGGGCTGCGTGAGTTGGCCGCAACCCCCTTTTGTATTTGTGCGCGCGGGGGCGACGGAGATCGGTTTGCACTAAAAGAAAAGGAAACATCGATGAAAGAAAAAGGTACAGTGAAGTGGTTTAATGCAGCCAAGGGATATGGCTTCATCCAGAGGGAGAACGGAGAAGACGTGTTCGTGCACTTCTCGGCGATCCAGTCGCAAGGCTACCGCAGCCTGGATGAGGGCGCCAGTGTGGAGTTCGAGGTAACGCGCGGTCCGAAGGGGCTGCAGGCGGCCAACGTCACAGTGTCCTGAGGAGGAATATGTGGGCGGGGCCGCCCTACCGGGCTGCCCTCCCGCTGACGAATTCGACGTGGAGGTTTATGAGCAAGGAAGACAATATCGAAGTCACCGGCACCGTTTTGGAAAAGTTCCCCAGCGGTCTGTTCAGCGTGCAACTGGAACACGACCGCGTCGTATTGGCTCATCTGGCGGGAAGACTGCGCCGCAACCGCATACGGGTGCTGGCGGGCGACAAAGTCACCCTGGAGCTATCCCCCTACGACCTGACCAAAGGCCGCATCACCTTCCGGCACAGGTAAATCATAGAACACTCGATGGTGCCCTTTGTTATGGGCCATCCCCACCCCAGCCCTCGCCGGTGCGTTATATTACATACATCGTCTGCTTTTCATGCTAAACGTGGGTGGTAACCGGCACGTAGTTGGCGGGGAGCTCGGAAGCCGGTCACACGCATCGGCAAGTATCCCGTGGCGCAGGTGGTTGAGCGGCGCAACCGGCTGTTTTTAGGGCGATTAGGGCACAACATGAACGATCCAACAAGTCCTGGGGAGAGGCCGCCCCGGAGGGGAAAAGGCCGGCGCGCCGATATAATCAGGGCAGAGGGTAATGTGGAGCGCAGCAAGAGTACGCAACCATCCGGAAGGTCGCGGAAGCAATCGGCCGATCCGGCCGAGAATCTGATCGCGGTCCTGTCTCAAAAAGTTGTCGGACAACCCGCGGCTACGCGGGTGATCGTCCCATACATCCAGATGTTCCAGGCCGGATTGGCCCCGGAAGGCCGGCCGGTAGGCATCTTTCTGTTGCTCGGGCCGACCGGCACGGGTAAGACCAAGACCGTGGAAGCCCTGGCGGAGGTGCTGCACGGCACTGAGAAGAACGTCCTGAAGATCGATTGCGGCGAGTTCCAGATGGAGCACGAAGTGGCCAAGCTCATCGGCGCGCCGCCCGGCTACCTGGGGCATCGCGAAACGCAACCGATGCTCACGCAGCAAAAACTGAACTCGGTCACGAGCGAGAAGTGCAGCCTGTCGCTGGTCCTGTTCGACGAAATCGAAAAGGCCGCCCCCTCCATGACGCGCCTGCTGCTGGGCGTACTCGACAAAGCCCTTCTGCGGCTGGGCGACAACTCCACGGTGAATTTCGAAAAGAGCCTGGTGTTCCTTACCAGCAATCTCGGCGCGCGGGAAATGATGCGGGAGCTCCATCCCGATTTCGGTTTCCAATCCTCGATGCCGACGGAGCGGTCGGATTTGACCAGCAAGCTGCAGAACATCGCGCTGGTGGCCGTACGCAAGCGCTTCTCGCCGGAGTTCGTCAATCGCATCGACTGCATCATCACCTATCAGCCGCTGACGCCGGAATCGCTGTCCACGATTCTCGACCAGCAGATTTCGGACTTGCAGAGCCACGTCAACACGCGGCTGGGCGCGCGATCGTTCGCCCTGGAGGTGCCCTTTGAGGCGCGGCAATTTCTGTTGCGCAAAGGGACCAGCGCCGAATACGGCGCCCGCGAGTTGAACCGCACCATTCACCGGCACCTCACGCAGCCGCTGGCGACCCTGGTGGCCACCGGCCAAGTGAGCCCCGGCGCCCGCGTGCGTGTGGAGGTTGCGGATTCCGGAGAGAGCCTCAATATCCGGTCGGTCGAAGGCGACGAGACAGCGGCGCCCGCGCATCCCACCGTGCTGCTGGTGGACGACAACCGCGACCTGCTGCACTTCCTGGAACGGCTGATGGCGGATGCCGGCTGGAAGCTGCTCACCGCCGAATCGGCTAGCGACGCCAAGAAGTTGGTCGCCGCGGAGAAGCCCAATGCGGCGCTTCTGGACTACATGCTTCCGGACGGCAACGGAGTGGAGCTGGGCGTCGAGTTTCTGCAGGCGCATCCGCAAATGCTGGTGATCGTGATGACTGGCACCATCCTGCCGGCCGAGGAGGAGGCGCTGTGCGAGGAACATAATTTCCCCGTGTTGCGCAAGCCTTTCCTGGCCTCCGACGTGATGAACCAGATCCGCAGCCGGCTACGGCCTGCGGCGGGGGTCAGCCGCGGCGCGTAGTGCGGGCGTGGGGCTCGCTGGGACGGCGAACTGAAGTTCGCCGCGGCACGCTGAAGCGTGCGCTACGGACCTACTTCTCTTTGCTCAACCGCCGGAAATACTCGGCGACCGCGTCCGCATAACCCGGCGGGACGGGTTCGGTGGAACCGCTGCGCACGGTCCCGCCCTGCTGGTCGTCGAGCATACGGCGCAACTGAAGCTCGATCTGTTCGACACCTCCCAACATCTGGGCTTCGATGCGTTTTATCATTTCGGCGTTGCCGGGAGACAGCGGATCGAGTTGGTACATGTCGTGGATCATGTCCCGCATATCTTTGCCGATCTGCGGGTTGGTTTCCAACTCGCGCAGAGTATGGCGGTAGTTCTGGATGAAGTCTCCGGCATCGCCATAAGTGGCACCTGGGCCTCCCTGCGGGCCGCCGCCTTGACGGCCGTTCGCGCGTGGACCGGAGGCGCCCGGCTGACCTTGCTGTCCTTGGCCTGATTGCTCCTGGCCTGCCTGCCCCTTACCCGCCTGCTCGATTTGCTTGCGCAGCCGCTCGATCTGTGCCAGCGCCTGTTCGAGCTCCTTGCGGTCCTTATCGCCGGGGCCCGGTTGTCCGCTGCCGAGCGACTTCTGGATCTCACCCAACTGGTCGCGCAGGCTGTTCACCGCCTGGGTAGTGACCGCTTCGCGCATTCTGGCGGTGGCGCCCAGGCCGCGCCGCAGGTAGTCGGCGGTGAGCCGCATACGATTATTGATCTCGGTCTGCTGCGCCTGCGCCAGCGCGTCGCGCAGCTTGCTGGATAGTTGACGGTTGCCGGCCGCGGTATCCCGCACGGCTTTTTCCATCTCGGATTCGAGGCGCTGGTAATCGTCGGCCATTTGCTCCTTTTCGCGAGCCAGTTCCTCTGCCTGCTGCCGGCTAGCGCCCTGTCCCTGTTCCTGACCGGGCGTACCGAATGCCCGCCGCATCTTGTCGCCGAACTCCTGCTGACGCCGGGCGATATCCTGAGCCGCGCGCGCCAGATCGTCCACGCTCCCCGCTGCGTGCTGCTGGCGAAGACCAGCCAGCAAGTCGCGCGCTTCTTTCAGGCGTTCCGCCGCGCGCCGTGCCTCGGCTTCGCTCTGCGTCGATGTCGACTGGCGCATGTCCCGCTGGGCCTGGGCCAATTGCTCGATGGCCCTCTGCAACTGCTGCGATGACGTCTGCCCGCCTTGGCTGGACTGGCCGCTGCTTTGCCCGGACTGCGACTGTCCGGACGATTTCCCCTGCTGCTGTTGTTGCTGGGAGCCGTTGCGGGAAAGCTGCTCCATCCGCCGCTGCAGTTCCTCGGCCTCGCGCCGCAGCATCTCCTGTTGCCAGCGCTGTTGGGAAACCTGTTTATTCTGTCGCTGCTGTTCGGCGAGTTCCTGCTGCCGGCGGGCGAGTTGCTCGAGTTTCTGCAGAGCCTCGTCGATCTCCTTCTGCCGCTGGTCCGCGGATGCCGACTGCTGCCCGCTCTCGTACTGGTTCTTCTCGGTATCGAGCTCCAGGTCGAACAGGCTTTGCAGGTCGCGCTCCGCGCCGCTGCCACCACCACCGCCGCCCCCGCGGTTGCCGAAGGCCACCTTGATGTCCCGCATGACGGCTTCCGCGCGCAGCAGGTGTTGCAGCGCTTTCTGCTCCGGCGCGAGCGCGTTCTGCCATTGCGATCCGCGCAGCTTATCGGCGGCCGGACCCATCGCCTCCACCGCCTTCTCCATGTCCGCGGTGAACGTCTTGAACTCCTCGCCGGCTCCGGCCAACTCGCGCGCTTTCATGCGTTCGGCCAGCGAGTGCGCCTGGTCGCGCAACTTCGATTGCACACCGGAGAGGAATGTGGCGTTCTCGGCCGCCGCGGACTTGTCGCCGGATGTGTCTTTGAGCTGGTTCCAGGTCGCCGCGATGATCTCCTTCTCGCGCTCCGAAATACGATTGTCGTCCTGCTGGCCGCCGGCACCGCCCATGCCTCCGGATTCCTGCGATTGCGAATAGTTGCGCTCAAAAGGCTCCGCCTGCACGAAGAACATGTCTGTACGGCTTGTGGAGTGCGCGTCGCGCGAGGTGGCATAGAGACTGACGAGATCGCCCGGCGAGAGTTTGAAATCCTCGAGAGCGATTGTGGTGGCGCCGGATGCGGTCTTCAGACCTTTGCTCTTCAGCATTGAAACGGTCTTCTCCGGATCGCCATTCACGGAGTAATGCAGGCTGAGCTCGTTGAGACCGAAATCGTCCTGGCCCTCTACCGCCACAGTGACCTCTTCGATCGGATTGACGCGCGCATCGCGCCCCGGCCGCGTGATGCGTACCGTGGGCGGCTCGTCCTTCTGGGCTTCGATGAAATAATCCGGGCTCAGGCGCACATCCTCGCCCTGCTCGACGGACGCGATGTGATACGCGCCGTCCTTGCGTATGGCCACGCTGGCGATACGCATGCCGTTTTCGCCGGAGCGCAGGAGCAGCTTGGTCCCGTCATCGAACAGCAGCGCGCCATTCGGCAGCGGCCGGTCGGTCTGGATGGCTACTTCGGCTTCGGTGCCTTCCACGGCGCGCAGGTCGCCGCCGGGATCTTCGACTTTATCCTTCATCCCGGTCCAGCTTGGGAAATGATACGTGACCTTGAGGCGCTGGATGCTGGGCAGATCCACCACGTGCAGCTTGTATTGTTTCGAGCGCACGCCGCCGGCTTCCACGTAATATTGGAGCGATTCGGGCACGCCGGCGATCAGGAACTCGTAGCCCGGCCCGCTAATCTGCGGACGCATGTCGGCCTGTTCCCATTTCGAGGAACTGTCGTACTTGGCGAACACACGCACGCGCTGCGCCTGAAAGCCCTTCAATTGCGCGCCGATGATCTGATCCGCGCGCCGGCGGACGGTGCGGTTGCCAGGCTGCACGGCGATGTCGTAGTAGGGCGCCAGTTCGCCTTTGGGCAGGCCGCCCCATAGTAACGATGTGCCGTAGCCCAAGAAGCCCGGACCGGATGTCCCCAGCCAGATCAAGACGAGCAGCGCGCCCGCCGCGGCCGAAACGAAAGCGAGGATGCGATTGCGCCGCGCCATGTGCGCCGGCTCCGCGCGCCGCGTGACTTCCAGGGTATCGGCAGCCAGCAACGGCAGAAACGGATCTTCGGGATTGGTCTCGGAGCGTTCGGTGAAAGTGAGCAGGCGCTCTTGGAATTCGGGGAATTTGCGCTCGGTCTCGCGCGCCGCGTTACGCCGGTTGAGGCGGAGCAGGGGGACGACCAGCCCGATGCCCAGCGCCAGCGCCAGCGCCACAAAGAGCAGCACGCGCGCCCAGGTCACGCTGGGGTCGGAGAACGCGAAGAAATTCGCCGCCAGCACCGCCAGCACCGTGAAGAGCAGCGCTGCCGCCGCCGTGATAGCCGCACCCTTGCTCAAGGTCAGGACGCGCAAACGCCGCTCCACACGGCCCAGATATTCGCTTAACCCAGTTAACGGATTCATGCCGCCTCTTTTTCTGATTCTAGCCCGGCTTGGCTATCCAACGTCAGATGCCGGTTGCCCAGCAGCGATTCGGCGATCGCCAGTGCCAGAACGGCGAACAGCACATACCACCAGAACTCCACCGGCTTGGGCTCCGCCGCTTCCCCTCCGGGGGCTGCGTCGCGCTTCCCCTGAGCCGTGTTTTGCCATAGCGCCAGAGTGTCCGCGGGCATCAGTTCCAGATCGGACTCGTGACGGTCCACGTTCACTGCTACCAGCTCATGCCGCCCATTGGGCCGCTTCACATCGTAAAAGCCAGCCATGGTAAGCGGCATGTTTTCCGCGTGCGTGGCTTCTTCGAGCGTCAGCGCGCGCTGGCCCGTGGGATCGAGCACCTCAACCGCCGCGCCCTTTTCCTTGGTCTGCCGCAAATCCAAGAACGCGCCCACCATGTAGTTAGACGGACCCTCCTCCTGGTGCGCCAGGTAGTTCGCGGTGTGCGCAACGAACGGCACAAATGATGGGTGCAGCGGGAAATCGTTTGAGATGTTATCGAATGTGGAAGTGAAGACCAGCACGCGCCCTTCGCCAAGCTGCTTCTCGACGAGCAGCGGAGTTTGATCCCCCAGACGCGCGGCCACGCGTCCATTGCCTGGATTGATGCGCACCGCCTGGTAGAACTTCACGTCATCCCAGTGCTGAGCGTCGTGCACCGAGGGATGCGCCGGATCCAGCCACGCGGCGGTTTGGTAACGGTCGGCATCGCGGGCGAAATAGCGCATCTCGATGACGCTTTCATCGAACACCGGCACCCGCGGACGCAGCGCCGACTCGCGCCCTAGCGCCACCAGCAGCGATCCACCCGATCGTACGTAGCCGCGCAGGGCAGCTTCGAAACTCGCGGGCAGCGATGCCACATCCGAAAGCACCACGAACGCATACTTCTGCGGCGCCAGATTGGCGGATTGTTCCGGGGAGGCGGCATCCAACTCGAAGGCCGTCTCCGCGCCGGCGGCCAGAGCGGTGCGGAAGTACAGCACATCGCGCTCGTTGCGCGCTTCGTGCACGAACAGCACGCGCCGGGCTTCCGCGCGCTCCATCGAGAAATAGAAGCGGTCGTCGGCTTGTAGGGTGTCCCCCGAATCGATGCGGACTTCGCCGCGATTCAAGCCGAAAGGCACATCCACTGAGAGAAACTCAGCAGTGGCGCGACCGGCGGCGGGGACTTCCACGGCCTTCGAGGCGATCTCACGGCCATTCAACATCAGCGACACGTGCCGCGTGGCCAGCTCGGTTCCGAATCCCGCGATAGTGGCCTGCACGCGGGCCTTGCCGGCGCCATAGACCCGGCGCGGCACAGTTACGCTCTCCACTGCGAAATTGCCTACGCGCCGGTCTACCACCGGATGCGCCGTTAGCGTGACGCCTTCGCCCAGCCGCAGATCCGCGAAGTTCGCCGGCACCGAGGATTTCTGCATGTCGGAGAACAAGTGTGCCTCTACCGGCATCTGCGCCGATTGTGCGATGGAGCGCAGCGCTCGCGTCAGCTCCGCGTAAGAGCTGCGCGTGTCGGTCGGTTCGATCGTCCGGACGGCCACGGCGGAATCGCCCATCACGTGCACCTGGGAGCCGAAGGCCAGCACCTGCAGCTTATCTTCCGCGCGCAGTTTCGCGGCTGCCTCCGCGGCGCTGCGCTTCGCGCGCTCCAGGCGATCGCCTTCCCGCATGCTGAAAGACTGATCGATTGCCAGTACGGTCAGTTTGCGGCCGCTCACAAGTGCGCCCAGGTGCGCGTGCAGAAACGGTCGCGCGAAGGCCAGCGCCAGCAATGCGAGCACGGCCGTGCGCAGCGCGAGCAGCAGCAGGTATTGCAATCGCCGGTGCTTGATGGAGCTCTGTGTGCGGCGCTCGAAGAACATCAGCGAACTGAACGGCACCGGCGTGGTTTTGTGCTTTTTGAGCAGGTGCAGCCAGACCGGCAGGCCCACCGCTGCGAGTCCCACCAATGCCCAAGGCGCCAGGAATCCCATGTCACATCCTGCCCTGACGCACGCCTAAATATTCGCGCAAGCCTTCGTCGAGGGGCCGGCCAGTATTCATCAGAAAGTAGTCTAAGCCCGCGCCCTTGGCCTGGTCGCGCAGTGCCTGAATATGGGAGTCGATCTTGCGACGGTATTCGCTGCGCGCGTATTCGGGGGAAACTTCCAAAGTGCCGCTGGTCTCCATGTCTGTGAGCAACACGGGCTCGCGAAACTGCGGCGCGATTTCCTGGGGATCGAGCACGTGAAACAGGATGACTTCGTTGCCGCGAAAGCGCAGCGGCTCGACGGTCTTGATAATCACTTCGGGCTGCTCGTAGTAATCCGAGATGACCACCACCAGGCCGCGCCGCCGCATAAAGTTCAGAAAGTGCGCGAACGGCTTGGCGAAATCCGTGCGGGTGCCGGGCTGGGCTTTCTCGAGCGCATGCAACAGCCGGAACAACTGGCCCTGGCGGGTGGTCGGCGCGAGATAATTCTGCACGTCCTCATCGAAGATGATTAGCCCGGCGGCATCGCGTTGCGCGTGCGCCAGGTAGCACAGCGACGCCGCCAGGAAACGTGCGTAATCCAGTTTGTTCACTGCGTGCGAGCCATAGCCCATGGACGCGCTGGCATCCAGCAGGATCAGCAACTGCGTATTGGTCTCGCCGCGGTAGCGTTTCAGGTACACGCGCTCGCTGCGCGCGAAGACATTCCAATCCACGTGCCGCAGATCGTCGCCCGGCGTGTACGCGCGGTACTCCGCGAATTCCTGGCTGAAGCCGTAATCCGGAGAGCGATGCAGGCCCGCGATGAAACCATCCACCACGGTCTTGGCCACCAAGTCGAGGCCGGAGATCGACGCCAGAGTCGCCGGATCTAGGAAACGCTGTAGCATGGGGGGGTAAAGAATTTAGCCGCAGATGCACGCAGATGCACACAGATAAGAAAAGCGCTGCGCGCGAGGGTTGTCTTTATCCGCGTGCATCTGCGTGCATCTGCGGCTAGATTCATTCTTTTGGCGCTCCTTTATAGTCCAGCAAACGTTGCAGGATGTCGTCTTGTTTCAGCCGATCCGACTCCGCGTGGAAGTTTAGCAGGATGCGGTGGCGCAACACCGGGATGTAGAGTGTGCGGATGTCTTCGTAGGTCACGTGATAGCGGCTCTTCATGAGCGCGCGGGCCTTGGCCGCCAGCACCAGAAACTGCGCGGCGCGTACGCTGGCGCCATAGTTCACATACTTTTTGACGAAGTCCGGGGCGCTTTCGTCACTGCTGCGGCTGGCGCGCACCAGGTCGATGGCGTAGCGCGCCACGGATTCGCCGATCGGCACCATGCGCACAAGCTGCTGGAAATCCAGAATCTCGGCAGCATTGGTGACCGGGTCGGCCTGCGCGATATGCGTGGTCGTGGTCAAGTCGATCACCTGCATCTCCTCGTTCGCGGTCAGGTAGCCCAGCACTGTGTTGAACAGGAAGCGATCCAACTGCGCCTCGGGCAGCGGATAGGTGCCTTCCAGCTCGATGGGATTCTGCGTGGCCAGCACGAAGAACGGCGCAGGCAGCTTGTAATTGTTGCCGCGCACTGTGCACGCGAGCTCCTGCATGGCCTCCAGCAGCGCCGATTGCGTTTTGGGCGGGGTGCGATTGATTTCGTCCGCCAGCAGCACGTTGGCGAAGATGGGGCCGCGCACGAAGGTCCACGTGCGATGGCCGGTGGTGGGATCTTCTTCGATGATATCGGTGCCGGTGATATCGGAGGGCATCAGGTCCGGCGTGAATTGGATGCGCTTGAACACCAGGCCCAACGTCTGCGCCATGGTGCGGACCAGCAGCGTCTTGGCGGTGCCGGGCAGGCCGGTGATGAGGCAGTGGCCGCCCACAAACAGGGCGATCATCACCTGCTCCAGCACTTCTTCCTGTCCGACGATCACGCGCCGGACCTGCCGCACGATTTCCGCTTCCACTTCCCGGAACCGGGCAATGCGGCTGCGCAAAACGTCGGGTTCTAACTCGGGTGTCATGATGGTAGACATAAGATTTCCGTACGTGGCGCACGCAATTTTGCGCCGGCAAGAGTGCCGGCGCGGCAGGCAAAAGTGCCTGCGCCACGGGCCGTCATTTGGATAACTCCAGCAGCATTTTCTGGGCCGGCCGGAAGCCGGGAGCGGCTTCGAGCGACAGCAGCAATTCGTCTTTGGCATCGTCCGGACGATTCGCCGACTTATAAGCTTTCGCAAGGTTGAAATGCGACGCCGCAGGGTCAGTGGGCGCCTTGGCCAGCACGGCGCGATATTCGCGTATGGCTGCGGTGATATTTCCCAGGCCGAAGTAAAGATCACCCAGCCTTCGGTGCAAATCCTCGTCGATGGGCGCGATGTAATTCAGCCGCTCGAGCACCTCTGCCGCTGCCTTTTTTTCGCCGGCCTCTTCCAGGAGGGTGGCCAATTGCTTCAGTGTATCAGGGCTGCGCCCGCCGGCTTTGGTGTAACGCCACAGCTCGGCGATGGCGGCTGGCCTGTTGTCCTTGGCAACGTAGGCGTCGGCCAGGAACTGGTAGATATTGCCCGCCTCGACGTAGTCCGGGTAGATGTCGCGTATGCCGGCCGCGTCGCGGATCACGTCATCGTGCTTGCCTGCCCTGGCCTCGTCGGCGACCTTGTTCAATCCTTTGCGCCACTCGTCGAACCCATCCACCGTCTTCTTGGTTTCGGCTTCGAGCGCGGCGAGAAAGCGCTTATCGAACTCCTCCGGCTTCATGCCGAGTTCCTTTTCGATGACGTCGGGGGTGGACGCGCCAGTTGCGAAATCGTGGATCATCGCCAGCAGCTTGGGCCATCCCCAATGCTCGTTGATGTAATCGCAGATGCGCCCCGCTTGGAAGTAGGACACCACGACCTGCGCGGGATAGCGCGGCCGTACGAATCCGCGATCCAGCTCTGCGACGGGCAGCAGCTTCTTATCTTTGATGGCAGCGATCACGTGAGGATCGAGCCGGTCGCCCCACTCCGGCGACACGGCGGTCTCTTCGTGCACCGCCAGCCCTTCGGTAAACCAGCGCGGCACGCGATGCTTCGTCATGGAGAGCACATAGACGTGGCTCAATTCGTGCCACATCGTGGTGGCCCAATGGAACGTGCCGGGCTTGCGTCCAGAGGGGCTGTCCATCGCCACTACGTAGCCGAACGTCACGCCCAGCGCACCCAAGCCAGGCATCCCCATGGTGCGTACAGCGAAGTCTTCATGGTCCGGGTAGACTTCCACCTGCACCGGCCGGTCCAGCTTGATGCCGTATTTCTTATCGTAGGTGCACAGCACCCGCTGCATTTCCGCTTCAAAGTAAGGACGCAAGAGCTCGGCTTCTTTCTTGTGCACGCGCAAGATTGTGGTGCTGGTCTTATAAGTGACGAAGTTTTTGTAGCTATCCATCAGCCGGAGCGTGTTGACGGTGGGCTTGTCCTTGTAGTCGTTTTCGTAACACATCTCGAGCTGGCGACGGGCTTCATCTTCCAAGCCGAGGCGCATCAGGTTGATACCCAGTTGCGAGCGGGCGCTCCAGAGATTTGGCTGTGCGTCGATGGCTTGCCGGAAGAAGCGTATGCCCTCTTCGTAGCGGCGATTCAGCACGAAGATGCTACCGGCGGTCTCGTAGGCTTCCGCGGCATGCGGATCCCAGGGCGTGTCGGGCTTGTCGCTCAGCCAGTCGATGGTTGCCAGGATAGCCTTGGCTTGGACCGCGTGGGGCGACATTTCGAGAGCGCGGTGGGCTTCTTCGGCGGCTTTGGCGGTATCGTTATCTTCGAGCGCCAGGCGCGCCAGCAATTCCTGCGCTTCCAAAAGGTGCGGATCGGCTGCCAGCGCCTTGTGCGCGAGCTCGATAGCTTGATTCTCGAAGCCTTCGGCGGCGACCAGGGCCAAGCCCAGGAATGCGCCTGCATTGTTCGGATCGATTTTCAGCGCTTCCTCGAAGAGCTGCGCGGCATCGGCCGGCTGGAAGCGCTCCAAAAACAGCCGGCCCCAGCGGACGCGGTATAGGGCGCTGCGCGGCTGCGCTTTCACCAGGGCGCGAAACGTGTCGTTCGCCTCGACATAGCGGTGCTGCTTCCAGAGCGATTCCGCCTGCTCGAGCGTTTGCGCCGCCAGCGCCGTCACCGCGCATAGCGCAGCCAGGAGCAGCCTCATTTGTCGAGTTCCTCCTGGGTGCGCGCCAGATCCAGCAGCAGCGCGCCGAGCTGCTTCTTATATTCTTCCGGTGCGAGGGAGGCTTTCTGGTACTTGAGCGTGTCGATTTGCTCCTCCAACTGCTCTTTCTTGGCGAGCAATTGCGCTGTGGCCGGGTTCATGGCTGCCGCCGCGGCTGTGCCAATGCGCAACAGCGGGAACGCCGCCGCCTGCAGTCCTTCGCCATTTTCCGGCGATGGCGCGCGCACTGGCTCGCCTTTGCCGGTGTCTTCCAGAACGGCGTGTTCGGTGGCGAGGCGCTTCTGCTCTTCGTAAAAGCCGGCGGTTTTCTTGTCCGCGTAACGGAAAGCTTCGAGCGCCGAGACGACCCCGTTCTTATCGGCATCCGCGGCGGGATCGCGCAAAGCTTCGACCCAATAACGCGCGAATACCGTGGCGTTCTTTTCGGTGCCGGTCTTCGTGGCGGCGATCAGCACGCGATTGGGCTTGCGCAGAAATTCGATGGAGCCGCCGCTTGAGCTGGTCATGTTGACGACGAGTTGCCGCGCGGCTGGAATACGATCCAGCAGCGCGGCCAGTTCGCTCGCCGTCAGGTCGGGGCCCGGCAAGTTGATCTTGTATTCATAGCCGTCGTAGCTGCCGTGGCCGATGAGCATTACTACGAGGGCATCCTGCGGGCTGGCCTCTTTCGCGACCTGGGCTAACGTGCCGCGCACTTGTTCGCGGGTCGCGTTCACTAGCGTTTCCACGCGCGCATCGGGGCTGGATTTCAGGATCTTATCGATGTCTTTGGCCCACATGCCGAAGCGTTGCTCGTAGTCGGGCTCGCCGCCCAGGCCGCTGATGGTGATGTAGTAGGTCGCGGCGGGCAGGGAGAGCGCGGTGAGGAGCAGGAGCAACAACGCCCGTGGCGCACGCTTCAGCGTGCCGCCGTGGGCTTCAGCCCACGGTCTGCATTTGGCGAGCTGAAGCTCGCCACTGCAAGCTAAAGCTTGCGCCACGATCATACGGCCCCCCAGCGACGCCGCAGCACCCATTCCGAGCCGCGCAACAGCAGCGCCAG
>JBEKUO010000091.1:0-17297 GCA_049514955.1 Bryobacteraceae bacterium
TTCGAGACACAACCCCTTTGCGTTTCCCGAAATCGCGCAGCCCTGAAAATTCCACTCGCTGCCGGTGGCTGCATCCATCAGCAGCACGCCCGGCTTGTTGGCCATCCGGTAGAAATCGGGCGCGCCGGGCGCTCCCGGTATGCGATCCCGAAACACCCTCACGGATTGGTTGTCGGCAGCTACCGCCAGCAGCACCGGTTCGGCTCCTACGTGATCCTTGACCAACTTCTCTTTCACGATCTGGTCAAAAGGAAATGCGCGGCTGGCGCCGAAAGCCTGAACTCCCAGTATCAGGTCGCGAGCCTTCATGCCGTGCTCGGGAAACTGTATGACGACGGGCGCGCGCCGCATCCGGACGTCCCAATCCTTGCGCGCGTACCCATGAACGAACTTGGGAATATCCTTCAGAACTGTACCTTGAGGCTCCTCGGATTTCCATGTCGCGAACGTCAACTCGTCGGAAGGCACCAGTGCCAACTGCTGTCCCCGCAACGGGCCCGATATGGCTTTCCCGCTGATCTGCTGCCAATAGCTGCCTGTCTCCTCATCGCGCATGATGAAGTTCTGGTTGTTGATGCCCGACAGGTGAAACGTCAGCCGCAGACCCGCTATCTCTCTGCTCCACACCAGACCGGTGTGACAGAGCGTTCAATAAGTGGCCACGATCGCAGTCTTTTCGATCACGTCATTGATAATGTGATGGTAGGACATGCTTCGGATCGGATAAGCGCGCGCGCTGGCGCCGATCTTCACGGCGATCACCTTCTCATCCTTGTCGAGCTTCACCTCCGGCGCGGCCCCAAACGACGCGCGGTCGATGGGGTGGAACATGATCTCATACACGTTGACGCGGGCCAGCGCCGCCAGGACGCACACGAACCCTGCACCGGCGATCGCCAGAGCGCGCCGCCACCTTACCGGCTGCGCCCGCCAATACCAGGGCAGCAGGGCGAGCGCCGCGGCAGCCGAAATCACGGTGATCGCAGGCCGGAAGCGGCTCACCAGCAGCGCCAGCGCCAACTCTTGCGCGCCCTGCGCCCGGAACGGCCGGATCACGTAGATCGGATACACCACGGCGATCAGGGACACCAACAGGCATGCCGCCAAAACCAGGATGAAACCTCGCCGGGTACGCTCAGGGTGTTTGGACATAGCGATCGCTCCCTCTTTGGAGATGCTTATCCAAACTACCCGACTGTCCTCTGGCGCGCAATAATCGAAAACAATTAGCCATCGCCACTGCGCGACAGCCGCATCCACCGCCACGCGGATGCCACGCTGAGAACCCAGACAATCGCGGCGGCATATCCGGCCAGCACGTCGCTCGGGTAGTGTACGCCCAGGTAGATGCGCGAGAGGCCGATCGTCGCGATCAGCAGAACGGCCGCCGTCCAGTAGATCCAGCGCCGCGCGCGGCTCTCGGTGCGGGCCGCCTCGAAGGCTGCCAGCACGCCGTAGAAGGAGCAGCATACAAGCGCATGGCCGCTCGGGAAGCTATATCCGACCGGTTCGGTCAGGTCGAAGAACGCCTCGGGCCGGATGCGGTGAAAGGCCAGCTTCAGAATCTGATCGAGAGCTTCGGCGCCGATGACGGTGATGAGGAACAGCACGGCGATGCGCGGCCTTCCTGTCCGCCGGAAGCGAACGATCACCAGCAACGCTACAGCGATCAGGAATGCGGGCGATCCGAGCAGGCTGATGGCGCGCATCACGGCGGTCAGCGCCGGGCTGGCGTGCTGGTAAGCAAACAGACGGATCTGATTGTCGAACTGCCGTGCGTCGCCTTCGATCACCTGCCCGGCAAGCCAGCCGAAAAACAGCAGCGCGGCGGCAGCCGCCAGCAGCCCCAGGATCAACGTCCGATAGGTGGGCGCGGCGGGCCTATTGGCCTCCAGCCTGCTTGGCGGCGATTGGGCCGATTATTGGAAGTTGGAACAACTCCCGGTTGTAGGCCTTGTACATGCAAAACAGCCAGATCAGGAAGCCCAGAAGCCCGATGAGCAAACGAAGCGGAATGAAAATCCACCAAAGCGCATGCAGAGCCAGTCCGCCTATCCCGAGCACGATGCTCAGGATCATCGATAGGGCAATCCACGCGACGCAGAACAGGATGGACTGGAACGCGTGAAATCGCACGAAGGGCCGCTTGCTGTAGGGTTCGAGCACCAGAAAAATAATGCCGGTGATGAAGCCTGCCAGGTAGCAGAGGGCGCCGGCGGCATTATCCTCCAGGCCTGCGGCGGCTACAGGTCCCGCTTGGTGAGCAGGCGTGACGGCGGATGCAGGCTCCATTGATGCCCCGCATTTTGCGCAGAACCGGCCTTCGGTCGCGGCTCCACAAGTTGGACAATATGGCATGTTTGCCTCCAGTGGCCTTCAATGTATCCCAAGTCTGCAATGCACGCAACTTATTCTGGGGCCGTGCGGCGGGTAGGATGTCAGCGCGCTGGGCCGCGTCCACGGATTCGCGACCCAGACGTAGGAACTCCTGTACCGGACAGAATTCGAACCGTGCCCGGGTAGCCGTGTGGATTCACACCGTCGGATTCGTCCCAGATGGCGGCAGGGGCAGCGGCAAACGTGGCTCATTTGACTGGGTTCTATCGATCGCTTTACCGCTTCTTGAGAGGCAAACGTGAGGGTCCTATGAATTGTTTGAGGAGACAGGAGTGTCGGCGCGGCAGGCTGAATGCCTATGCCACCTGTACAATCAAAGCCTAAACATCCAGATGTAAAGGGGTTATTCTGTTTCCGGTTCGGTCTCTTCGACTAATTGATCGACTTTGACGCGGTAGATGGCGGGCTTGCCATCGCGGTCGCTTTCGAAGAAGATCTGCTGGCTGTCGGCGGAAAAGATAGGGGCCACCATAGCCGGATCGCTGGCGCGGTGCTCGCAGAGCGCGAGCTCCCGGCGAGTCAGCCGCAGCAGGATCAGGACGTAGGGCGCTGCCCGGTTTTGGCTGGCTCCCACAAATACGGAAGTATTACTGTTGCACCCGAAGTGCGCGAACTGGCTGGTGCGCGCGACGAGCTTGTCTATGTTCTGGTCCGGAGTGCATTCGCGTATGGCATGCAACTGCGCGGGGTCAGCGGGGAAGTTCAGATACAGAACGGTGCGGCCGTCCGGCGACCAGCGGGCCGGGCCAATGCGGCCGTCCGCCAGCGGCAGTTTGCGGTTCTGGCTGCCATCGGAGTTGACCAGCCAAAGCGCCTGGTCCGCCTGGCGGTAGAGGGTTTGCGCGCGGTGCGGCCGGGGCTGAGGGTGCGACAGGTTCCAGGACACTTCAGCGACGGTGCGGGCCCCGCCTTTTTGCAGGCCGATCAGGCGCAGGCGGGAAGCGCCGGCGCGGCTTTCGCCTATCAAACAAGAGCCGTCGTCGGAGACGCTCGCGCCCGGGCACCGCTGCCAACCTTCGGCCACCTCGTAGACCTGGCGGTCGCGCAGCTTGTCCAGGATCATGTGATGGAGTGCGGGGCCGTCGAAATAGCTGAAGCTGCGCTCGTCCGGCAGAAGGGAGACGGAAGAGGCGTCCAGGTTGGCGGCTGCGGTCAAGCGGCGCGCCTCCCCGGTATGCAAGTCCATGCGGTAAACCTGCGCCGAGCCGGTATCGTCGCTGGAGTAAAGCAGGAATCCACCGTGCCGCGAGAGGGCCCGGCCATAATATGCCGGCAGCCAACTGGAATGGGCCGGGTCCGTCAGGCGCAAGACTTCAAACTCGGTAGCCGGGTCGGCGTAACGATGACTGGCGGACGCAATCAGAGTCCCCTTCTCCCGCTGCTCGGGATAGGCCCAGGATGCCAGACCGGAAAACAAGAAAGCGCGGCGCGTCCAGCGGCCAAGAGGGGCCGGCACAGCCCACATAAGCAAATTTTAGCAGAGGGCGCAGGCGCGCAAGGCTCTCCGCGGGGCGAGCAGGGGCTCGCCGTGTCTGGTGGTTAGTGGCTGGTGGATGGTGGTTGTGCCGGCTGCGCCACGCGGTCTCCGCGTCCGTGGCGCCAATCTGTCGCTGAATAATGGCCTCCGTCGCAGCCGAATTTGCGCCGGTGAGGTCTGTGAAGCACCAGCATGGCTTCGACCGCTTCCGCCTTCATCTCATCGCGGAAGCCTTGCGTCCCGTCAAGCGGGTTGACCCGCTTCATTTCCCTCGATGTCGACAATCAGGTTGCCTGCGAAATAGTCCGCGCCGATAAGGGAGTTGCCGCAACGGATGTTCTCCGCCAAGTTGGGCAGGGCGCGGTCGCCGCCGGGCAGCGCCCGGGAACTGCGCAATGCCATCGAAGCGCGCCTGGATCCAGGAGGAATCGACTTGCATCGGGCCGTTCAGCCTGCCTATCGCCATCGCCGGGCCGGACGGCTCCGTGGCCCCGGCCGCGCCCCGCGCGCAAATCCCCACCGAGGGTCTCTCGCTCGAAGACAACGAGCGCATGCTTCTCGCCCGCGCCCTGAAAAAAAACCGTCGGGAACCAGACCCCGGCTGCCCGCCTGCTGCGCACGACTCGCGACACCCTGCGGTGTAAGACGAAGAAGCTCAATTTGCGGTGGGGCCTGCCGTTGCCTACATCGCCTCGCCGCTCCAGTCCAAATGAATTTCAGCCTTGATCCCTTTTGAGCGCCTTGAGACCAGAGCGCCACACCCAAGCCGTTGTGATAAACTGGTCGTCCAATAATGGACCTTGCGCTTGTAAAGCAGGTGTCGCTCGACGACTTACGGGATTGGACGCCCAGGGCTGACGATCTCGTCACGTTTCACATTACGCGCGACTCCGGATTCTCGCTGTTCGCGGAGGGCGTCGCGATAGGCAAAGTCCACGAACTCGCTGGTTCCGGGATCAGACTTGAGGTCAAGACAAGCTTTCCCGTACCGCTCGACGTCGTATCCAGCCCGGCGGAGGAGATTCGACGTCTGGGAATGCTCGCCACCGCTTTCGGGTTATCCCTGATTGCCAAAGCAACGTCTGTGCGCGATGTAGATGGCCGGGAGATCCGAGGTGCCCTGTTCGAGGCGCTTTGGGGACTAGTCCAGAGGTCAAGGGGCGTTCTTGCCTTCGGCGCTAGGCAGTACGTACTTTTCCGAGACCCCGATTACTCCATACCACAATGCCTCCGGGATCGTGACCGCACGACGTTCCCTCTCCTTGCCAGCTTTCGCGGTCTTCTCGCGCGACTAGGGACCGGAATAACGCATTCCAAGGGTTTTGGTGAATCGCAGGCGGAAAGGCGTTTTTTGGAGTTCCTATATGAGGCTGCGCTCAACAGTCACGAACATGCGCTTGGCCCTGCGATTGCACCGACACCGGGGATCCGCGGAATAATACTGGAGAAAACACTCTACCATCGCTGGGCCGGTCTTGACGCTGGACCGCAGATGCCTAAACTCGTCAAACCTTATGTCGGCCGGATCTGGGATGAAACCACCGGCGACCTGATGTTCACCGCGTGCACGATAGCAGACCTCGGTCCGGGAATTCACCGAACGCTTCGCCCGCGTCAAGACGAATCGGACTGGGAGAGGTTGAACCGCGCCTTCGCCGCAGGCGAGAGTAGGAAGCCACGCGGTAGCGGCTTGTCAGTCGGGCACGGGTTCACGAAGATGCTAACCGCGGCCAGGGAACTGAAGGCCTTTTTCTACATCAGGTCAGCCGAATTATCAGGCTACAAGGATTTTTCGATCCGGGACCAACAGATTGAGTCTCCTCTAACCAGGCTACCCGACTCGCCGCACGACAAGGTGGGGTCGTCGATTACCCTGCTGTGGCCCCTTACAAGGGTATCCCCGGATCAGCAACAATTGTTCTCGCTTGAGTTGGAATCAGCGGCGCGGTGACGGAACAGCTTTCAATCTTTTCTGCTCCGCATATCATTTTTCTTCCTGATTCGGCGCTTGCTGCTGAGATGGATGTTCGGCTGAGCCGAGTCTCACCTGGCACGTCACGCCGCGCAACGTGCTTCGTGTTTCGCGCCCCCGACTCGCTCGTCGACTCTCTTGCCAAGCCGAACGAGATTGGTACGCGCGAAGCCGTGATCTGGCGCGCAAATCGCAAGCCTGTTTGCCTCCTCACTTACAACCGCGCAAAGTCCGTCCACGAGATGTATTATGTCGGCCTGGAGGGTCTTCGGTTCATTGACGAAGCGAGCGCAGTCGCATCCGTCAGGCAGAGCGACTTAGAGCAGGTAATTGCAACCACGGAACAAGACTGCTATCTCTTGGCATCGCCCACGTACCATTTCGTCACACCGTCCCACCGCCACACATCGTTGTTCCTGCGCGTGGGAGACGCAATCCGCTCTCTGGAAATTCTTGATCGCCTCGCATTTTGGCTTCTCCCGATCGTCGACAGGGCTGATGGCATCCTCGTGGATCATTGGAGCATTTCTCCGGTCGTCATGCGCGCGCTACTGTCTTCGGGTCGTCACATACCATTCGACTGCCTGACCGGACATCCGCGCCTTGACAAGCAGATCGCCACCACCTCCCTCGAGAAGCTACTATCCGTATCCTCTAGTGAGCCGCGCATCCGCTGTATAGTTAGCGTAACAGGAAGCGGCAGCCTGGTTTCGCTACTGAAGGAAACCTCAGCGGACCACCACCTCGTGGTCGATGACGATACCGTTTGTTGTCTCTATGGATTCATGAACAACCAAGCTGTCCCCGTAATGTGCCGTATACCGCATACAACGGAAGACTATCCATCAGAGGAGGAATGCCAGCTCTGCAAGAACGACAGCACGCCGATCCAAGTGGATCCCCGGCTGTACTATGTGCGGTCCTTCAAAGAAAACGACGTCGTTTTGACAAAGGCGCACCTCTCCTTAGGTAGGGAATTCTTCGGATCGCGCGAGGCGGTGGCCGGCGGCCTGCGAGTTCATAGAAATGACCCGAATGACGGGCGCCATCACGCGTTCGATATCGACGTTTTGGCTGTTCTCACAGACGACGCATTCCTGGCGGAGTACCAACGGCGATTGGAGCTAATAGAACGCCCAGAAGTGGTAATCGTACCCGATCATCAGGCGGGCAGAAGGATGGCCACCATTGCTGCAGAAGTCTACGGTGGTGTTCCCGTTATCGTGCACGGCAATCTCCGCATAGGGACCGGCCTGAGCGCAGAGCACGCGAAAGTGCTAAAACAAGCGCAACGCGTAATCATCATTGACGACGTGATGAATTCGGGCACGCGGCTGAATGAATACAACAAGGCTCTAAGGGAACAGTTTGGGCCCTTCGAGTCCGTGACCTTTCTTGTTGGCGTCGCACGGACCGAGTCCGCAGCCGAGTGGGAAGAGAACCGTATTGCGCTGACCACGAACCACCCCTGGCAATCCAGACTGCTCTGCGTGGATAGGGCTTATCTCCCGCGATGGGATGAACTGGTATGCCCGTGGTGTCATGAACTCGACTTCCTCAGCGGAGTCTCGGAGAAATTAACACGTCCTCCAGACTGGCTGATAGACCGAATCGATTTGCTATCAAGGCGTGGGTCCGGTGTCTTGGAAGAGCCTCTTCTGATTCTTCCTGGAGTATCATCCAAGCGGCTTGGATCCGGCTCGCCTGTGGGTCCAGAAGGCCTTTCAAGCACGCGCACGCTCTTCGCCATTGCGTCCGCATTGCAGCAGCTTCGCAACGACGATAACAGGAAGAAACGCTTGGACCCTCGGTTTCCTGATAGTAACGTCTTTGGCCGGAACAACCTCAACAACTACTCCGAGGGTTTGTTGCGCGCGGTCATACTTCGCTTGATTCGCCCGCATGAATGGGGAAGTGCTAACCGGGCACCCTTGCGTCGAGATTTGTGCGCCATGGCAAGGAAGCTTGACCAAGACATTCTGCTCGGGGAGTTCGTTCTGGCCTCCGCTCGCGGATCGGTGCCGCCGTTCGGACGTCAATTCTTTAGAGCGGTGTATTCGAAATACCTCGGAGACGTGTGCGAGGCTTTCTCGAACGCACTCCATCTTTAAAGGCCCACCTGGCAAACGACCCCCAAGCGCCCGACCCGCGCCCCCACGGCGCGCTATATTAAATAGCAGGTTTAGCTCAGGGGATTACCTTGTCGAACACGATTGCTCACCGCACCGTTTCTCCACACTGGACCGCCGCGCTGACGGTCGCCTTTCTAACCGCCGTTTGCTGGTGGAGCGTAGCACAGGTGGACCCGCCATCCGTGGTGCCCGCCACAGCGCCGGCCACCGAGTTCTCCGCGGAACGCGCGGTCGCGCACTTGCGCGCTTTCGCTCGTGTGCCGCATCCGGTCGGCACCAAGGCGCACGATGATGTTCGCGATTACATCCTCCAGCAGCTTTCGGCTCTGGGAGTGAAGCCGGAAGTGCAGACCGCTACGGTCGTCAGCCCCCGCTGGGGTTCGCCTTACAATGCCGCGACCGTGCAAAATATCGTAGCGCGATTGCCCGGTACGGGCAGCACGCGGGCGGTGATGCTGTCCGGACATTACGATTCGGTGTCCGCCGGTCCCGGGGCGAGCGATGATGGCCATGCCGTGGCCGCGGAACTGGAGACCTTGCGCGCCTTGGGTCCCGGCCCCCGCTTGCTCAACGACGTGATCTTCCTCTTCACCGACAGCGAAGAAGGCGGATTGCTGGGCGCCAAAGCGTTCCTGGAACATCATCCCTTGGCCAAACAGGTGGGCCTGGTTCTGAATTTTGAAGCGCGCGGCACCAGCGGGCCGGGAATGCTGTTCGAGACCAGCGAGGGCAATGGAAAGCTCATCCGCGAGTTTGCCGCCGCCGCTCCCCATCCAGTGACCTCTTCTTTGAGCTACGAAGCTTACAAGCTGCTGCCCAACGATACGGACCTGACTTTCTTCAAGCGAGCCGGTTTGGCCGGGCTCGGGTTTGCCTACGTCGGAGACGTCCCCTACTACCACACGCAATACGACGATGTGGCCCATCTCGATCCTCGCAGCCTGCAGCAGGAGGGCGACTATGCGCTGTCGCTGGCGCGGCGTTTCGGCAACCTGGATCTTACCGATCTAAAGAGCGACAACGCCACCTTCTTCGTGCTTCCGTTCTTTGGATGTGTGGTCTATCCGATAAGCTGGAGCGTCCCCCTGGCGCTCGTTGCCGCGCTGCTGTTTGCGGCCGTTGTGGCGTTAGGCATTTCGCGGAATCGCCTCAGCCTGCGCGGAACCCTAGCGGCGTCTCTGGGGTTTCTGCTGGCGATCGTGGCCGCCAGCGCGGCGGTATGGGGCATGTGGATACTCAGCCAGGGGAAAGCCGCGGGAGTCTGGCAGGCCTACGCGGGAGATCCCTATCACGCCGGCCTCTATCGCATCGCCAGCGTGGCTCTGGCGGTGGCTTTGACTTCGCCGCTATATGTGCTGTTTCAGAAAAAAGCGGGCGTTCTGAATCTGTGGACGGGAGCGTTGTTGTGCTGGCTGCTGCTAGCTCTGGCCACCAGCGTCTTCATGCCCGGCGCCAGCTACCTGTTCCTTTGGCCGATGCTGTCGTGCACGCTGGCGTTGGGGTTTCTCGTGTTCCGGGGCCAGGATCCCGGAGCCACTTTCGGCGGCGCGGTTCTGCTGTGGGCGTTCGCCGTGCCCGCATTGGTCTTCATGGCGCCAACCATCGTGCTCTTGTTCATGTCCCTGACTATGCGCATGGCATTCGTGGGAGCTTTTGCGACCGTGCTGCTGCTGGGCCTGCTGATCCCCTGTCTGAAGCTGATCGCCGTTCCGGGCCGCTGGTGGCTGCCGAGTGCGGCGGCGCTGGTTTGCGCCGGCTGTATGATCGCCAGCGCTACCATGTCCGGCTACGACCGCGACGATCCGCGGACCAACAGCATCTACTACGGCCTGGATACCGACACGGGCAAGGCCGTTTGGTTCAGTCTCGATCAGCAGGAGGACGACTGGACCGCGCATTATCTGGGCGCCAACCCCCAGCGCGCCGCCCTGCCCCAGTATGTGCCGTTCATGTCCTGGCAATACTTGACGCACGCGGCGCCGGCCGTGGCTTTGCCTCCGCCTTCGATCGAGCGGCTGCCTGACACAAGCGCCGATACGTTGCATCTCCGCGTGAGCTCGCCCCGCCAAGCGCCGCGCATGTACATCTATGGCGATGAGCGCTACCAGGTGGTGGACGCCACCGTCGACGGAACCACCATCGACGCCAGCCAGGCCTTCGTGGGTTTGAAGCCCGGGCAGAAAGCCTACGCTTACCGCATGCGGCGCTGGGGGCTTTGCTACTACAATGTGCCCAGGCAAGGCATCGAGTTGCGCATCCGCTTGAAGGGTCCCGCTCCGGAGTATCGTATGGAGGTGGTCGATCAATCCTACGGAATCGCGGGTCTGCCGGGAGTGTCGCCCCGGCCCGACACCATGATCCCGTTCCCGATCATGATGGATTCAGTTTGGGTGCGCAAGGCCTACGTTTTTTGAGGGCTGTATACTCGAAAACAATGCCCCGCACGCTGAGCGAAGCACTGGCCCCCATCGTCCTGCCGGATGCCGGCGGCAAGGAAATCCGCCTCGGCTCGCTTTGGGAGCGTCAGCCGGCGGTCCTGGTCTTCCTGCGTCACTATGGTTGAATCTTCTGCCGCGAGCACGTCGCGCAGTTGCGCGCACAAGAGCAAGCGTTCCGGGACCGGGGCGCGAACCTGGCGGCCATAGGCCTCGGCGACCGAATCTATGCGCAACAGTTTCGAGAGGACACCGGCATCGCTTTTCCCCTGCTGATCGACGAGCAACGTCTCGCCTACCGTGCCGCCGGACTTCGCAACGCCAACATGCTGCACCTGCTCTGGAGTGAAAACAAAACGGCGCGCGACCGTGCCAAATCAGCGGGACATCGCCAGCACCGCTTGGGCCAGAATCCGTTTCAGCTTGGCGGAAGCTTCGTCTTCGGTCCCGGAAACGTGGACCGCTACGCACACGTGAGCCGGACTTTCGGCGATAACGCCACTACGGAGGCGCTCCTCGATACGCTGCGCCGACCTTAGGACCGCTTGCTTATGCGAGTGGGGCAATTGCATTCTGCGGATCGCAGGCGGAACCGCCTGCGCCACCAAAAACAAATCCTGTGTTTGCAGGTGCTGGGGCAGGCGCTCCGCCAGTCGTTAGGACGATTTGGGCGCCCGCCAACCCCTACAGCACGTCCGCAAACCCCCGCTTCATGTGCCGGAAGAAAAGCCCGCCGGCGACGAACGTCGCCAATGCGAACGCCGCCATGATGCCCAGGTCGGCCAGGCTCGGCCACTTCCCCGAAAGCAGCGCCTCGCGATATCCCCGCACCAAGTACGCCAGCGGATTACCTGCCAGCAGAAAACGCAGCCTCGCCGGAAACTGTTTCTCGGTGATGAAGATCGGCGTCAGCCAGAACCAGAACGTCAGAATCACCGTCAGCACCTGCGCGGTATCCCGCAGGTAGACCTGCAGGCTCGATAGGATCCAGCCGAAACCGATCGCGAACATCCCCAGCAGCAGCATGTAAAGAGGCAGCAGCATCAGCCCCGCGCTGATCTGGTTCAGCCAGATGCCCACCGCCGCCACCACCAGTCCCAGCGCCATCAGATGGCTCACCAGCGAAGAGAGGAAAATTGAGACGGGCACCATCTCCGCCGGAAACACGGTCTTCGTGATCAGGCTGGCGTGGTCCAGCAGGCTCGACGACGAGCGCTGCACGGTCTCGCTGAACAGCAGCCACGGCAGCATGCCGGCGAAAAGAAACAGCGGGTAGTTGTTGGTCACCTCGCCGCGGCCGAGTTTCGTATGCAGGCAGACGCCGAATACGAACACCCAACTCGCCAGCATCACCAGCGGATGAATGATTCCCCACACCCAGCCGACCACCGAGCCGACGAAGCGCTGCTCGAAATCCCGCCGGACAAGCTGAAACAAAAGACCGCGGCGTTCTACCAAATTTTGGAGAAAATGCGTCCCCGGAAGCATCGAAGACCCTGCCAAACGGAAACAGTACCAATTTTTTCAATAACTTGCAAGCCACATCTCCGCTTGACACCGATGTATTGGTCCTGTTACATTCGACAGTTCGCCAATCTTAATAGCCCCACCGGGCCCGAAGAGGAGTTTCCGCTTCGCGAGTCCGGCCCGGAGAAGACTATGCAGCAGAATTATTTTATTGTTGTGCTGGCGCATTCGCTTCGTGGCAAGTTGCGCCGCATCCGAGTGCCGTTGACCGTCGTCTACGCGGTGATGGCTTTAGCCCTGCTCGGCTGCTTCTCCATATTCGGCTTCGTCTCCAGCTACGCGCGTATGGCCTGGAAGGTTGCCAATTACAATGCGCTGCGTAACGAAGTGGACGCTATGCGGACCCGCTACCAACACCTGCAAAAGGTGGTCAACCAGACCAATCAGCAGATGGCCAGCCTGCAGTTGTTCGCCAACGAAGTTTCCATCGCCTACGGCATCAAGCAGAAGCTGGAAGGCCCTGCCGGAATTGCGGCGGAAGGGCGCTTGGTTCCCACCTATCGGGAATCGGTCGCCGAATACACATCCCTGCGCAACTACCACGGCGTCGAGAACAACTTCGCCCGCCGCTTTCACACCAACGTGCAGCCTGGCATCTGGCCGGTCGAGGGACGCTTGATGGGCGGCTTCGGCATCCGTACGGATCCATTCTCCGGTGAGGGCGCCATGCACACCGGCGTGGATATTTCCGCGCCCACCGGCACGGCGGTCCGCACCACGGCGGATGGCCTTGTAGAGTTCGTGGGCTGGAGCAACGGTTATGGCCAGCTCATCGTCGTGGATCATGGCAACGGAATCGAGACCTGGTACGCGCACCTCTCCCGTTGCATCGTGATGGAAGGCCAGGAAGTGCGGCGGGGCGATCAGATCGGCGCGGTCGGCAGTACAGGGCGCGTGACGGCTCCGCACTTGCACTACGAGGTCCGTCTGGGCGGCGCTCCGGTGAATCCCTATCGCTACCTCGCCAAGGCTGGAGTGGTCCAGTTGGTCAAGAAGGATTTTCCGTTCTAACGCTTTCGCGCAGGCGCGCGCCTGCTGGAGGGGCCGGGTATGAAATCCCTTTTTCCGCGTCTTCTCGCGGCTTCAATTGGTGTTGTCTTGCTGACCTCGGCATATCACCGCCTCAACTCCTCTTCCGTAATGGCGGAAGCCGCCAACCGTTTTCTGGCTTCGCTGACGCCCGAGCAGCGCGCCAAGGCCACCTTCTCCTTCGAGGATGACGAGCGGCAAAACTGGCACTTCGTCCCGATCGAGCGAAAGGGCCTGGCGCTGCGCGAAATGACGGCGGCTCAGAAGCATCTGGCGTCGGCACTCCTCAGCGCGGGGCTCAGCCAGCAAGGCTATATCAAGGCGGAAACCGTCATGAGCCTGGAGGATGTGCTTCGCATCCTCGAAAAGGGCACCGGCCCGGAGCGCGACCCCGAGAAGTATTATTTCTCGATCTTCGGCCAGCCTGCCGAAACGGGAACCTGGGGCTATCGCGTGGAAGGCCATCACCTCAGCCAGAACTATACGGTGGTGAGCGGCCATGTGGCGGGCGCGCCCAGCTTCTTCGGCGCCAATCCCGCGGAGGTGCGTGACGGCCCCCGCAAGGGACTGCGCACGCTCGGGGCCGAAGAGGATCTCGGGCGCGCCGTGATCCAAGCGCTCGATCCGGAACAGCGCAAGATCGCCGTGGTACATGCGGAAGCCTATAAGGACATCCTGACTTTCGCCGACCGCCAGGCTGCGCTGAAGGGCCAGCCTTCCGGACTGCTGGCCTCCAAAATGAATCCCAAACAGCTCGCCTTACTGATGGCCCTGCTCGAAGAATATGCCCGTAACATGCCGGAGCAGATCGCCCAATCGCGCGAAGAGCAAATACAGAAAGCCGGCAAGGACATTTACTTCGCCTGGGCGGGCGGCATCGAGAAGGGAGAGCCGCACTATTACCGCGTGCAGAGCCCCACGTTTTTGATCGAATACGACGACACGCAGAACGAGGCCAACCACATCCACTCCGTCTGGCGCGACTTCAACGGAGACTTCGGCCTGGACCTGCTCAAGCTCCACTATCAAACCAGCCACCAGCAATGACCCGATTGACAGGCTGGTTTATGACCAGTATGGGTTGACGGATAGCGAACGAACAGTGGTCCGATTGCCGGCGATGAACCTCAACCATCCGTCGCAGCGCTCCGAGAAGCACGCATAGCTCAACCGTATCTCTCTTTTGGAAACGCCCCAGGGCGACGTGCGCACTTACCGCAAGTTGAACTTCTTCATCTTATACCGCAGCGTGTCCCGCGTAATCCGCAGCAGACGCGCGGCCTGGGTCTGGTTCCCGCCGGTTTTTTCCAGGGCACGGGCCAGCAGCATCCGCTCGTTGTCTTCCAGCGAGAGACCCTCAGTGGGGATTTCCGTGCGGGGCGCCGCCGGAGCCATGGAACCGTCCGGCCGGGTGATAGCCATAGGCAGACTGGACGGCGCGATGTAGGTGGATTCCTCCAGGATCATGGCGCGTTCGATGGCATTGCGCAACTCCCGGACGTTGCCCGGCCAGTCGTGCGCCAGCAACAACTGCTCGGTGGCGGGCGAGACGCCTTCGATGCCGCGGCGGAACTTGCGGTTGTAGTGCTCGATGAAAAAGCGCGCCAGCGGCAGGATATCTTCCGGGCGGTCGCGCAGCGGGGGGATGACGATCTGGATCACGTTCAGCCGGAAATAAAGATCCTGGCGGAAGGCGCCTTCCTTCACCGCTTCCCGCAGATTTTTGTTGGTGGCGGCGATCACGCGCAGGTCGAGCTGGATATCCTTGAGGCCGCCCAGGCGGCGGAAGCTCTGGTCCTCGAGCACGCGCAGGAGCTTGGCTTGCAGCATCAGCGGAATCTCGCCGACTTCATCCAGGAAGAGCGTGCCCTTGTCAGCCAGTTCGAAGATGCCGCGCTTCTGCGCGCGCGCATCCGTGAATGCTCCTTTTTCATAGCCGAACAACTCGCTTTCGAGCAGCGTTTCCGGGATGGCGGCGCAGTTGATGGCGATGAAGGGCTCGGCCTGGCGCACGCTCTGGTAGTGCAGCGTTTTGGCGACAAGATCCTTGCCGGTGCCGTTTTCGCCTTCGAGCAGGATGGTGGTGGCTTCGCTGGCGGCCACGCGGCGCACGAAGTTGAGGGCTTCGCGCATAAGGGGCGATTCGGCGATTACTTCGCGCTTCTGCGGGGCGGCCTCTTCGGTGACGTCCTTGATGGTGGCCACGACGCCTTCCAGGTGGCCGTTGCCATTGAACATCTGAGTGGTGCGCATGACGACCAGGCGCTCCAGACCGTTATCCGTGTGCAGGCGGATGGTGCAATGCGGCGCGCCGGGCGCCTGGTTCAGCCCGACCAGAACTCCGCAGCCCGGCTCGCAGACACCGCAGCGGAAGACCTCCTGGCAATGCCGGCCGATCATCTCCTCGGAGGTCATGCCGAAGAGTTTTTCGGCAGCCCGGTTCACACCGGTTATGGTGAAATCCGGCGAATATAGGACCAGCGCATCCGATAATTGATCGAAGACAGCTTCGAGGATGCTGGCCTTTTGCCAGTCGGGTGTCAGCTTGGACATCTGGATAGCTTTCATTTCATTATAAACGACTTGGGTTAATTGGCCCAAAGGATCGGAGAGTTGAGGGGGCAATACACCCGTCGCGGAGGGGAAGGGAGAGGCGCTTCTGCGCAAGCCACACAGCACAGGACCGAATCCGGCGCGGTGTACCGTGGTGATCCAATTGCAGACTGGCGGTTTGGAGGTTTCATGGTGAAGATCAAATACGCCGTTCCGGCCGCGATCCTGATGGGCGGTTTCCTGGTGAGCTCGACCTTGTCGTACGGCAAGCCGGAATACGTGAAGACCACCAAGAAAGCGTGCGCGTTCTGCCACGTGGATTCCAAGGCGAAACCCAAGGAACTGACTGAAGCCGGTAAATATTTCAGAGATCACAACAAGTCCCTGGACGGATACGAGAAGAAGTAGCTGGGGCTCCAGGATTGGAGCGGGCATGATGCAAACGGTTCAGCTCGCGATGGTGGACTCGGCGTACGCGGCAGCCCTGCGCGAAGCGCTGGTCCGTAGCGGTCCGTGGCACGTGCAGAGTGTCGACGCGCCGGACCCGGGCGCAGGCTGCGTGCTGGTCATGGATGAGGAGTCGCTCAACCGAGTACGGCTGCCATTGCCATATCCGGAGCGCGTGGTTCTGATCACCCGTAAGGACCCCGAATACCTCTCGAACGCCTGGGATGCGGGGATCGTATCCCTGGTGTCCGCGGACGAGCCCTTCACTACGGTTCTACTGGCGATCATGGCGGCGGCTCTGCGGGTTCCCAAACCGCATCCAGCCGTTGAGCTGAGTGGTATTTCCCCCAATCGGCCTGCCTGTGCTGCGTCAATATCCCCAGACTCCCGCCTGGTGGGCGCAAAACGTTGCAAAACACAATAGTTGAAGCGCTTTGGAGCATGGACTCCAGCGTGCAGTAGGGTCTTTTCTGAGGAGGAAGTTCCCATGGACCGCTCTCTGGCCGAAGTGGAAGCAGTAGTCCGCGATCGAATTTGCAAGGTGTGTTCGGACCGGAAGGTCGATGGGACGTGCGGGCTGGAGGAACCGGCCCAGTGCGCGCTGTTCCGGCTGTTTCCGCAGGTGGCCGAAGCTATTCAGTCGACCAACAGCGAGGATATCCAGGATTATATCAACGCGATCCGGCGGAACGTCTGCACCGTGTGCACGGCCCAGGAAAGCGACGGCAATTGCGGGCTCCGCCAGCAAGTACAGTGTGCGTTGGATGCGTACCTGCTGCTGGTCGTGGAAGCCATCGAAGAGGCCACCGGCAAGACTTTCAGCCGTGCGGACTTCGTGCAGATTCCCGGCTAGCTTGTAGTAAACGGAATTTTAGAACTGGAGGTTACTTATGAACGTCAACTTACTGCCATTCGCTATGTTTTGGGGGGTACTGGCCCTTGTCGTGGTATGCCTGATCTTCTACCGAAGAGCAGTCACAAGCCGTGAAGACGATTCGATTCACCTGGAAGGCGGCATAGCTTCGGACCAGATCACTTTGGCCCACCGCCTGGAATTGATCGACCGTTGGGGCAAGACGCTTACAATTGCCGCGGTGGTCTTCGGCCTAGCGCTGGCAGGCGTCTACCTGTACCAGGTCTGGAACACTGTTCCAACTTACTGATCGGATGCCGCACTATGAGCCGGGCACGCAGGATCGGAGGAGGAATTTGTGCGGCTGCGGCCGGCTTAGTGCTGTGCGGGGCCGCCGCTCCTTCTCCGGCGCACGCGGCGGATAACTCCGCATGCTCGGCCTGCCACGACGATCAAGGCGCCAAGCTGGCAAAGA
>JBEKUO010000092.1:0-14859 GCA_049514955.1 Bryobacteraceae bacterium
GCCTGTTCCTGGAACAGGACAAGCTGGCGGAAGCCGAGGCGCTCTATCGCGACGCGCTCCTCGGCCTCCATGAGGGGCGTCTGTACGCCGACGCGGTGCGCGGCCTGGCCCTGGTCTTGCACGGGGAGAAGAAGAACGCCGACGCTGGGAAAACGATCGTCGAATGGATGAGTTTGCGCGGCCAGAAACTGCCGGCGGCGGACCCCGAGCGCCTGCCCGTGACGATGGCCGCGGCGGAGATCCGCCTCGAAGCCGCGGAATATTCCGAAGCGGAAAGCAAGTTTCGCGAAGTCCTGGCGGCCGGTGACAAGTTGGGAAACGGGCAGCGTTCCGCGGCGCAAAAGGAGCTCGCCGATTCGCTGTTTGGGCAGCATAAGTGCCAGGCGGCTGAGGAGCTTTACAAATCCGTGCTGCCGAGCCTTCCCGACCAGCCTGCCGCGCAGTCCTGGGAGAAGCTCGCGGCATGTTACACCGCTCAGAGGCAAGGGCAGAAGAGCGTGGAGGCCTGGCAGGAAGCGCTGAAACTTGCGAATAAGCCCGGCTTTCCGGAAGCGGAGCGCCAACGCATCAGGCTCACGATGGTAGACGTCTCGTTGGAGACAGGCGCAGTAGATCAGGCGCGCCTGGAGGAATGGGTCAAGGCGCACGCCAACCAGCGCTCCCGGCTCACTGCGGACGAAACCAGCATTCTGGAAAAGACCGCGCGGACGCTCAAGGCGAAAGAACAGTACGCCATGGCGGAGACGGTTTTCGGGATGCTTCTGGACGAATCGATTGGCGCCGCGCCTGGAGCGATCGAGATGAATCCAACGCTGACCGACTACGCCGAGGTCAGCGCCAAGCAGAATAAGAACGCGCAAGCCGCAGCGGTTTATGAACGGCTGGCTATGCGGACGCAAGCCGTGCGTCTGTCCGATTCCGAGAAATATCTGGTGGAGGCGGAGAAGCTCCGCGAAAAGGACGGGAAGCCTGTGGAATTGGCTGCGGCCATGCAGGCCCTGGGAGACACTTATGCGCAGGAAAACAAGTACTCCGAGGCGCGCCCCTGGTTTGAGAAGGCCGGCGAGGCTCTGAAGCAGAACGGAGGTGGGGAGAGCCCGAATTACGCGGCAGCCCTCAACGGCCTTGGCAGAGTGGCGCAGGCGGAGCGAAAGTTCGATCAGGCCGAGTCGTTGTACGAACAGGCCTACAACCTACTGACCAAGGCGCCCGATCCGCCGCGAACCATAATGGCATCCGTGCTCTTCAATCGAGGAAATTTGAAGCTGAGCAACGGCAAAACGGTTGAGGCAAACGCCGATTTTGACCTTTGCTTAAAGCTTTCGCAAGGCGATTTCACCAGGGAGAATCCGCCGCCGGTAGCCGAATTCGATCGGATTGCCGCGTTCTATGCCGACCAGAACTGGTATGACAAGGCTGAAGCGCGGTACCAGAGCAATCTGACCTTGCGGCGGAATATCTTCGGTGAAAACAGCACGGAAGCAGGTTGGGGGTGGTACCAGCTCGCAACCTTCTACAACAGCACGAAGGCGTACGGCAAGGCGGCAGATGACGCAGAACGGGCCTGGCATATCTTTGAGGCCAGCGCGGGACGCGAAAGCGACGAGGTTAGCATGACTCTGAGCGTGCTCTCCAAGGCGTATCATATGCAGGGGAAAGGCGAGCAGGCCATCGACGCCGCAGAACGCTCTCTGGCAATTCAAACCAAGCTGGGCCGTCCACAAGAGGAACTTACTCAGACACTCAGCTCGTTAGGCGAGCTACTGATGTGCCCGTGCGCGGAAAAGCCGTATCTCGCGCCTTTGCCGGGAAATCACGACCGCAAGGACTTCGATAAGGCGCTCAAGGTCTACCAGAGAATGGCGGATCTCTGGAATGCGGAGGCCTTCAACGACCTGAATTACCGGAGGGCCGTCCGCAATATTGTGATCGCGTACGTTTACGTAAAAGACTTCAACAACGCCAAAAAATGGTACCGCCAGCTTTCCTCGAAGCTAAAAGACCCGGACCAGCTAAAGACCGCCGCGGAAGCGTACGCCTACGCGTTGCAGGCAAACGGGCAGGCGAAAGAAGCCGCGAAAGTCAGCCCGCCGAAGGGTGGATGACCTTATGGCTGGCTGGTGGACGCTGGCACGGCCACATCAATATAGAGGGGCATGCTGAGGTCTCCATCGAGCGAGACCACCACGGGCACCTGCGGGCCGCTAGCGGAAGAGGACAACACAAACTGAATATCGAGAGCGTCAGAGCCATTTGGCGCGGCTTGAATGGTGAATTCCTGGATATTCACGCCGCCCTCGGTCACGGCGACGCGGCTGGGCGCGGATAGCACCCCCGGATCCATGCCAGTCACTACCAAGATAATCGTATCGCCGGGCGCCGCCGCCGTGTTCGCACCCAGCACGAGTCCGGCGTCTATCGCTACGGTGATGACAGGAGGCGGTGGATCGATCTGCAACACGACCGGATAAGCGGACATCACGCCATTGTTCAAGGCCAGCACGGCCGGCCCCGTGGGCACTCCGGCCGGAATCACAAAGTTGATCTGGCTGGCCGACGCATAGAGGATCTGCGCGCTCAGACCCGCAACTGTCAGGGTAGGCTGCCCGGTCTCGGCAGTCAGATTCAACCCATATATCGAGGCGATGGCGCCAGGGTACAGGCTGTTCTGCACGGGGTAATAAGCGTTGGGCACGGGCAAACCGATGATGGGCAGGTTCGGATTGGCCGGCAAGACTTGGAACCCGAGCGGCTGCTGGTAAACCTGGAATCCGGAGATTACACTCGCCATGGTGCTCTGCTGGAGTGCCGACGGCGAGACTGTCACGTTTGCGATAGCCCGCGAAGGACCAAGCACCCAGACGCGCCGTACGGCGACATCGCCGGAACCAAAACCCAGGTTCGTCAAGCCATCCAAGAACTGCATGGTGGATGTAGTGACACTCACCATGGCGGAGACTCCCTGCGGCAACGCTCCAAGCGATATGGCGGCAGCCGGCGCGCTAGTCTGCGGATAGGAGTAAGTGGGCGGAGCATGCGACTGCTGGAACATCGAATTCTGGCCGTCGCCATTATATACGGTGATCGTGGCGACCTGGCCGTTGGCGCCAGGAGGCGGCAGTACCGAGACCGAACCGGACTGGGTGGTTCCGTTAGACTGGCTACTCACCGCATAAGGCACGGTTATCTGCCCCGGCAGGCTATCGAAGAACACCTGGCTACCGGGTCCGATTCCAGTTCCCGTAACAGTGACCGTGCCATCGGAATTGGGCGCGAGCGCACTCACCATGGGCGGCGGATTTTGGACGATCTGCACGCCGTGGGGAAGCACATAGATATCGTCAGGCAACGTGAATAACAAATGTTCGGGACCGCTGGCGGGCGGCGACGGGTAGTCCAGATAGATTGCGAGGCTGGTATTCGGGGATCCATAAACCGCCATGTAGTATGCCTGTAATGGACCCCCAGGAGCGCCGAGCGCCTGAACGGTCTGGACGTTCGTGGTAGTGTCCGAGGTGGCGATCCCGTTGCCGACCGCGACTATAGTCTGAACGGCGGCGTTCGCATTCAGATAAGCCGGCTGCACGTAGCTCTGACCGATCGTATTGTACGAGTACGCAGTAACATCATAGACTTCGACCGCGGAGCGCGGCTGCACGTCGAAATTGACGGGGCCGGTGGGGGCGCCCGCCGAAACGGCGACGGTGGCGAACTGCGCGGGGTTCCAAGTGCCGTCATAGAAAGTGCTCACGAATGGACCGCTGGCCGGCACCGGGTTGCCGTTGACATCTTCGGGAAGCCAGACATTCGCCGTAGGTGGTAAAGGATGCACATACACCCAGTAGTTACCCGGCGGCACGCCGTCAATCTCATAGCTTCCATCCGGGTTAGTGAGGTTACTGATTGCCGAGCCGTTGGGCAGCAGCGCCACGACGGAAGCCAGGTGCACGCCCTGGCCGCCCATAGTGACTGTGCCGGTGATAGAGCCAAATCCGGCTGGGAACCGGCCCGCGGGATAGAGCAGCGAGACACCGGCGATATCGTCCGCATCGAGCGGCAGGGCCCGGTTGGTGGCGCGCGACACCGCCGTGGACATGGTGGCCGATGTATAAGTGTGCTGCAGCCCGATGGCATGCCCGATCTCATGCACCAGCACAGTAAAAAAGAGCTCCGAATAGCTTGGCCCCGCGTAACCCTCGGTGCTCACCGCCCCCGCCTGCTGGGTCAGGTTGCCGTTGAGAGTGATTGTCGATGCCAGGATAGGCACGAACTGGGTACCATCCGCCGCGGTTGCGTAGCCGCTCGTCGAAACCGTGTGACCCGCAAACGCCAGCACACCCGGCGGCATGTCCGGGTCGAAAATGACTGCACCTGTGGGCACGCTCTGCGTCGTGTTGGCGATCTGCAGACCGCCAAAGGCCACGCGCAAATCCGAACTAGCTACCGAGTTCCAGGCTTGAGTGGCATTTCGGAATTGCTCCAGGAGGGAAGGAAAACTGTCATTCGGCGTGTAGTTGGTGGGCCCGGAGCTGGAGACGAAGAAGGTAACGGTCTTGTCCGGCAGCGCGGTGAGATCGTACTTTTCAAAGGTGACGGAGTACGGCGAAGAGGAACTTACATAGTGGACATAATGATAGTAAGCCGCCGATGGAGTCACGGCCGCCAGGAATCCCCCCAGCAGCGCCAATATCTTCGGCTGCGTCATGGCTATGTCGTGCCTCCGCCTGCGATGGATGAGATCAGTTGCGGCAACGGCATGCTGATGGGCTGGCTCTTCACCACCCTTCCGGTGGCCGGCGCCAGTATGGTCTCCGTGGTGGGCATCTGTACCGCCGTGATGTTGCCGGACGCGTCCGTCGCCAGGTTGAAGACGCCTTGCGTGAAGCCCATCGTATAGGTCGCGCCCTTACTGGACGTCCACAGGAACAGGACATATTGCTGGCCGGCGACCAACTCCGGCACGCCGGGATAAGTCTGGCGCATGCCGCTGGCGGTTCCGCCGGGGACCATCACGTCGATGGCGCTCTGAGTGGCGCCCTTCCATTGCGCCAGCACGCTGACCTTATAGTGCGTATAGATGACTGTGCCGGTATAAGAGGCCGAAGATCCGGTCACCTGCGCCTGGACGATGGTCGTGGACTTGGAGATCAGGTCGTTGAGGCTGAGCAACTCTAAGGTGGCGCCCCAGACTGGCGCAAGCCAGAGGGCAGAGCATAGCGCGACTCGCAAGGACTGCCGCATAAACCGCCTAAGAGCACTTCGCATACCAGTTCAACCTGATGAAACTGAACGACTTACATCCCTGCCTCGAGAGGCCGGATGTGTTGCTTGGACACGCGCTCGTGGCGACATGTCCCAGTGCGGCAAAGCTCTTGGCAGGCGGAAACGCCTGCCCCACCACTGTTGGCAGGCGGAAGCGCCTGCCCCACACGCCTGCCCCACCACTGTTGGCAGGCGGAAGCGTCTGCCCCACACGCCTGCCCCACCACTGTTGGCAGGCGGAAGCGCCTGCCCCACGCGCCTGCCCCACCGCTACTGCTTCCTGACGATCAGGAGGGGGACTCGCAGTTCGTGACGCACTGGATCAATTGTATTGCCAAATACCAAATCTTTCAAGCGCCGGTGCCCGTGCGCGCCCATAATCACCAAATCGGGGTGGATTTCCGAGGCGTAGCGCACGATCTCGCGCCGGGGCGTGGGGGAGTGCGCGATAGCGGTTTCGACGTCCACTCCCTCCGCCCGCAGGGTTTCGGCCAGACGCTCCAGGTAGTGCTCGCCGGCCTCCACTTCGGCGGTGGATGACAGTGGCCCGTAGACGCGGCTGGTGACGCCTTCCTCCACGTGCAGAAGGTAAAGCTTGGCGTGATACATCTTGGCCATGGCGGCAGCTTGGGCGAGAGCTTGGTGGTCCAGATCGGATTGATCGAGCGGAACGAGAATCCGGCGGTATTCGAGCGCCGGGACCTCAGGAACGGCCGGTTCCGGAACGCTGACCGATGCCCGTCCGAAGCGGCGTACCCAGTGCGAAATGAGCGGCTCAAACGTGATCCACAAGAGCAGCCCTGCCAACGCCGCGCCGACCACGCCCAGCAGCACCCAAATGGCGGGACGGCTGCCGGTCGAACCCATCAATTGACGAACGCCATCGGCCAGCAGCCATATATTCAATGCCAGGATCAGCACGGCGGAAGCCCACGACAGCCATCTTATCCAAGCCTTGTTGGCGAAGATTCCCATGCGGCCGCGGTCGCTGGTGAAATGAATCAACGGAATGATGGCGAAGGGCAACTGCATGCTCAGGATCACCTGGCTGAGGATCAGCAACTGGTAGGTGCCCTTGTCGCCGGAAATGTAGATGACAACGGCTGCTGGAATGATGGCGATGGTGCGCGTGATCAGGCGGCGCAACCAGGGGCGCATGCGGATGTTGAGGAAGCCTTCCATGACGATCTGGCCCGCCAGCGTACCCGTAAAGGTGGAGGCCTGGCCGGAACAGAGAAGGGCGATGGCAAAGAGGATGCCGGCGGCCGCGGTGCCCAGCAATGGCGCCAGCAGCAGGTGCGCCTGCTGAATCTCGGTGACCACAACGCCGTGCCGGAAAAAGACTGCGGCGGCCAGGATCAGGATGGCGGCGTTGACCAGCAGCGCGCCATTCAGAGCCACTACGGAATCCAGAAGATTCCAGCGGCAGGCAGCGCGCTTGCCGAGATCGGTATGACCGATCTGCCGAGTCTGCACCAGCGCGGAATGCAGGTAGAGATTGTGGGGCATTACCGTGGCGCCCAGCATGCCGATGGCGATATACAGGCTCTTATTGTTCAGGCGGGGAATTACACCGAGGAACACCTGGGAGGCTTCCGGTTTGGCGAGCAGGATCTCGATAGCGAAGCAAGCCGCCATTACGATTATGAGGGCGAGGATGAAGGCTTCGAGGAAGCGTATGCCCAAGCCCTGGAACCAGAGCAGCAGCAGGGTATCCGCCGCGGTGAGCAGGACGCCGAAGAGCAGCGGAATGTGAAACAGCAGGTTCAGGGCGATGGCTGCGCCCAGCACTTCGGCCAAGTCGCAGGCGGCGATGGCGATTTCGCAGAGGACCCACAGGGCGATGGTGATGGGGCGCGGATAGGTTTCGCGGCAGGCCTGCGCCAGATCGCGGCCGGAGACAATGCCGAGCCGCGCGCTGAGGGTCTGGAGGAGGATGGCCAGCAGGTTGGACATCACCAGCACCCAGAGCAAGGCGTATCCGAAGCGGGCGCCGCCTTCGAGGTCGGTGGCCCAGTTGCCCGGGTCCATATAGCCGACACTGACGAGGTAGGCGGGACCGGCGAAGGCGAACATACGCCGCCAGACGGAGATGTGGGACGTTCCGACGGAGGAGTGTACGTCGGCGAGGGAGCGGGAGTCGGCGTGCGCCGAGGTAATCATAGTGTCGGCGTGTGGCTTAACTATGGTTAACATAGCTTGGTGCGGGTGTCAATGGGGAAACATGCTCACTTTTGTTAATTGATGCCCTCATTTGCGGGGGTAGCGCTACCCACATATTTTGGCTTCGAACGGTAAATTTAATGTTTGGGTGCATTTCGGTGCGGCGCGGGTTGTTCTTGGGCATTTCTGTGCGTGGGTGGCTGGCGTGGGCGGCTGGCGTGGCTGGGGACCCGCGGGCGTTATGGCTGGACTCGATGGACATGCTGGACTCCTTACTTACAGAAGAGCATGCCGGGGGCCGGGAGTCTGAAATTGGCGGCGGTAAATGGTTGAGGAATAAGGGGCGGTTTTGTAGGTGGTGCTGTGACTTTTTACCGGCCACTGCACTATCACGCTGGCTGATGGGATTCGGAATTCCGCATGCGGTATCCTGTATCCGGGAGATCTTGAGACTGTGAGTATTGATCGTAGCGATCTGCACGCTCTCCTGGACCGGATCCCCGAAGGCGATTTGCCGGTCATTCGCAAGGTGCTACTGGCGGTTGCCGTTGAATCGGATGTCGCACCGGTTGCGGTCGAGGGTGACCTCACGGACGCGGCAAGGCGGGAAATCGAGGCCGCAGAAGCCTATTTTGACAAAGGCGGCCGCGGAATTTCGCACGAGGAGATTCTGAGAGAGTTCGGCCTCGGCTGATGCCTCACTTCGTCTGGATGCCAGCGATTCCAGCATGGCCCGAGCGCGTTGACAGAAGCCGATTCGACCCCTTACGCTGAAAGGCGTAATGGAAGTTCATTTTTCACCCGAAAAAGAGGCTCGCCTTCAACAGGTCGCGACCCGCATCGGCAAAAACACCGCACAGGTGGTTGAGGAAGCGGTTGACCGGATGCTGGAGTATGACGAGCGTTTTATTGCGGCCGTGGAGGAGGGACGTGTTTCGGCCCGCCGTGGCGATTTATTGGAACATGACGAGGTGGTCGCGCGCATCGAGCAGATGTTTCGCCGATGATGCGGGTTCGATGGACGCCCAATGCAGCGGATGACCTGGCTCGCATCGTGGAGCGTATCCGCCAGGATAACCCCGCCGCCGCCCAGCGGGTTGCCACGAGGATTTACACCGCGGTTGCGGAGCTTCGCAAATTTCCTCTGCATGGCCGGATCGGCTTAGCCAATAACACCAGAGAGCTTGTGTTCCCGCCCTGGCCCTATATTGCCGTCTACGAAATCATCGAAGACCAAGTGCAGGTGCTTCGCATTCGCCATGCCTCGCAGGATTGGCCATGAGCCCTTTACGGTAAGTGCGAATGTCGGCACATAGCCGGTGATTGGAAACCGCATTATTCATCAGCGGCTTGTCGCCGTTGCAGGCGAAGGGAGCAAGTCAGTTCCCATGCGCCATGAGCTATAGTGGCGATTCCGCCGAGGAAGAAGAAGATGTATTGTGGCTCGCCCTGCCAAGCGAAATATCTCCAAGCACCATCCGGCGGCGACCGCGTAGTAGGCGCGGTGGCGAGTCCGTCCGAGATTGAGAAAAAAGATAGCGAAGAGGATTCCCAGTAAAGGCACGGCCCAGGGGAGCTTCACGAGCCATATAATGACGCCGGTGCAAACGAGGAACGGGAAGGCGAACTTATCCTCCTCCGAGAGATCGGACTCGGACTCCGACTCCGGACTTAGGAAGGATAGCCATCCGGCGAGGAGCAACCAGATCAGCACCAACAGGCTGATGACTAAGCCCAGCGCACTCAGCCAGCGCGAGGCGGGCATGCCCGCCAGCAGTGACACGCCGCCCATCCAGGCTGCCATTAGGCCCCACATCAGCATGTGCGAAGCTCCGTAGAGCCAGCGGACGCGCGCGCCGATGGTGGTCACGAGGGAGGCGTCCATACGGCTCATGCTAGCATGCCGCTCCACGGTGGCAGGCGGATAGATGGGGTCTGACTATCTTAGGTAAATACGAAGTCGCACGCGGCGAACTGAAGTTCGCCCGGCCCAGCGGGCACCCCGAGCTAAAGCTTGCGCCACGGTTACTTCGCCAGCGTGAAGTTTATGGTGATCTCAGTCACGACCTCGACGGGGTCTCCGTTCAGAAGTGTCGTGGAGTATTCCCAATTCTTGACCGCTTCGAGGGCGGCGGCGGCCAGCAGCGGGTTACCGTCGAGCACCTGCAGGTTTTCGACTTTGCCGTCCTTTCCAATGGTGGCCTTAAGGCTGACGGCGCCCTCGATGTGCTGCGCCTTGGCTTCCAGCGGGTAGATGGGCGAAGTTTTGTGCAGGAGCTTGGTTCGCTGCACCTCGGCGCCCACGCGGATCTTGTTCGACGTGAGGGCTTGCGCGCGCTCCTCCGGGGCATCCGCCGGCGGGAGGAAGATGCGCAAGGTGGCGGAGTTATTCTCGGGCGTACTTAGAGAAACCCGCAGGTGATTGTCGAAAGCGCGGACGGTTTCCTGCAGGGAGCGCAAGGCATCGGCGTCGACGGTATCGCCTTGATGGGCGGGCAAGCTCTGCAACAATTCGTCGCGAGCCGTGGAGGAGAGTCCCTCGACCTGGACGCTCTGCAACGCGACGCGCTTGCCCTTCGGCAGCAGACCGTCGGACTTGGCGGCCTTCGCGGATGAGGCGTCTTCCGGCAGGCGGAATTGGATGGTCACCTGATTGGTAGCGGGCAGCGTCATGGCGCGGGGCGAATAGTGCCACTGCAAGACGGCTTCAAGTGCGGCGCTGCGCAACTCCTCGGGGCCGTTCAGCACATGCGCATCGGCGACATGGCCTTCGGCGTCGATCTGGACTTCCAGTACCACCGGGCCCTCGATGCGCTTTTCAAGCGCCGCTTTCGGGTATCTTGGGGCAACGCTGTGCAGCAGCTTCGACGAATCCTCTTGTGGTGCAGCGGGCGCGGCCTCGAGCGGGAATGTGTGGAGAGCGAGCCAGCCCGCGGCGAACAGCAGCGCGCAACTGGTAGCGCAGAACGAAATGAGAGTACGTTTCGACATGGTAACCTCCTTCAAGAGCAAAGCCACCCGATTCTTCAGATGGCGTTTTCGCAAAAACAGAGTAGCCGGCGCCAGATCCAACGCAGGCTGGTTGCCGGCCATAACCAACAGCGCGTTCAGATACTGCGAGCGATTTTCGGTGAACTCGACCACCTGGCGATCGACGGTCTGTTCGCGCGCCAACTGGACCTGGCTGATGAGCCACCATACGGCCGGGTGAAACCACAGCGCGGCGCGGATGGATTCCTCGATTACGGTGGCGATCCAATCGTGACGGCGGACGTGCAGCAATTCATGGCAGGCCACCGCCTCCTGGATGTCCGGCGGTAATTCGGTGAAGCGGTGCGGCAGTACGACGACCGGCCGGAATAAGCCGAAGGTCACTGGGCCCGACACAGATGCCGACTGCAGAAACTCAGCTTTGGGAGCCAAGGCGGGGCGAAGACGGAGGAGGCCTGGCGGAAGCGGAGAGAAGGGCTGCGCGGTTTGTCTCCAGCCGCGCAATTTCGCGAGCCCGACAGCGAGCCAGAGAGTGCGCGCTGCGGCTCCGGCCACCAGGGTGATCAGCAGCGCTCGGCGCCAGGGAAAGGCATGGGTCGAAGAATGGTCCGAGGGGGCGGGCCGGGCGTCCGCGGTGGTGATGTCTATGCGCGAATCCGCCGCGTTGCGCCAGGGTTCGACGGCCGGAAGGAGCAGAGAGATGGCGAGCAACGCCTGGCAGTAGGCAAGCCGGACACGCGGCACGCGCAGGCGGAATGCGCCGGCGGCAAGGCTTCCCGCAGCGATCAGAGCGGCGGCCTGTGCACTCCAGGCGGCCAGGTCGTGGAGCCAGAGTTGGGAGGTCACGACTGCTCTCCGATGAGGCGGCGGATCTCGTCGAGCTCGTCCGGCGTCAGGCGGCGGTCCTCGATGAGATGCACAAGCAGCGGTTCGGCCGAGCCGTTGAACACCCGGTTGACGAAATCGCGCACCAGGGCGCGGATCACGCGATTTTTGGGCTGCGCCGGGCGGTAGAGGTAAGCGCGGTCGACCTGTTTGCGAAGGAGATAGCCCTTGTTCTCCAGGATCTTCATCATGGTCATGACGGTGGTATAGGCCACCTTGCGGCGCTCCAGCAGGGCTTCGTAGACGTCGCGGACGGTAGCGGTTTGGCGCTCCCAGACCACCTTCATGATTTCCAGCTCCTGGCCGGTGAGGGTCTTGCTCGGCTGTCGCATACTAATAAATTAGTACTACGAAACTTGAATGTCAAGAGAAAAATGCGGAGGCGGGAAAAATCGAAGGGCGACGCCCGGCGGAAGTTAACGCGTAAGGGGCACGCGCGCCGACCCGGATGCCCAGCTCGATGTAGCTATCCAGCGATTTTGGCCGTGGTCTGGTGCGTCCACCTCAGGTGCTCATCGGATCGCCTGGCACGGGGGCGCGGCAACAGAACCTACATGATCGCCGTGGGCGGCGCCGGCTCGTCCGGCCGCCCCGCATTCCGCAGAGGTATCTGCACCATGTAAATCGCCAGAATCGCCAGCACGGCGAAGCCTAGCAATACGGGCGGGTCCTTGAAGATCTCCGGCAGCTTGATATTCCGCAGCACAAATAGCGCAATCAACAGGCCGGTGAGCGCTTCGCCCGCGATCAGGCCGGAAGCCACGAGCACCCCGGCATTCTCCACCCGCGCCTTCTGCGCATCGTTGAAGCCGCGGCGATTGCGCAGGGAGTCCGTGATCCAACGAATGATGCCCCCAACAAAAATGGCGAAAGTTGTTTCGAGCGGCAGATACATCCCGACGGCGAAAAGCATGGGGCTGCGCACTTGCACCATGATGAGCGCGAAGCCCATGAAGATCCCCACGATCACCAGCGGCCAGGCCATATTGCCGGCCACGATGCCTTGCGCCAGCATGGCCATCAGGCCCGCTTGCGGCGCGGACAGCTTGGGATCGCCGAAGCCCGTGCCCCCGTTCTTGATGTTAGCCATGTGCAGCCACAACAGCGGGAAATAGAGCACCGCGCTAGCCACGACGATTCCCAGGATGTCGCCGATCTCCATGAGCTTGGGCGTGCCGCCTAGAATGTGGCCCACCTTCAGATCCTGCAGCATTTCGCCGGCGACCGCCGAAGACACACACACCACCGCCGCCACACCCAACACCGCGGCTACGCCGGCGGCGCCCGATACGCCGATCGTGACCATCAACAGCGCCGCCACGATCAGGGTGCAAAGCGTCAGCCCCGAAACGGGGTTGTTCGACGAGCCGATCAGCCCCACCAGGTTGCCGGAAACCGCCGCGAAGAAAAACCCCAGAATGATCATCACCACGGCTGCCACCACCGCTCCCGGCAGCACTCCGGCGAAGTAGAAATACAGCGCGATCATGCACAGAAACATCACACCCAAGCCGGCGAAGACGACCTTGGCGCTGAGGTCGCGCTCGGTGCGCAGCGTGGATTCGGCCTGCGTGCTGGACTTCTTCAGATCGGAGACCGCCCGCCGCATGCCGCTCGCCAGGCTGGCGCGCATGCGGAACAACGTAAAGCCCGCGCCCACCAGCATGCCGCCGACGGCGATAGGCCGCACGATGAACTTCCACACCGCGCCGCTCAGCCCGCCTAATCCCCAGGCCGCGTCCGCGGCGCCCGCCGGAAGCGTGGCCTGGAGCTGCGGTCCGAGAAAATAGATCAGAAGCGGCACCATCAGTCCCCAGGCGACCACGCCGCCGGCGAAATTCAGCGACGCCAGGCGCGGTCCAATAATGAATCCGACTCCCAAATACGCGGGGCTCACCGATGGCGCGGAAATGGTCGTGATGCCGCCGGCGCCCAGGACGGGAGCGTCCGCGCGAGGGCCCAGTTTCAGCGTGGTACGGCCTATGTCGCCGATGCGCAGGATGAACTCGCGGCTCTGCGAGTACAAATTCATGGCGCCCAGAAAATACAGGCCGGCGCCGAACCCCATCGCCTTGAAAAGCAGCGCCGCGGCTTTGCTGCCCTGCTGGCCCGCCTTGTGAATCTCCGACGCGGCTACCGATTCGGGGAAGGGCATGTCGGGGTCCTCCACCATCACCCGGCGTAGCAGGGTCACGAAGAGAATGCCCAGAATGCCGCCCACGATCATGAGCACGCTCGATTTCCAGTAGGCTTCCGGCGAGTCGAACGATTTCCAGGCGCCCGAGAGCACGAAAGCCGGAATCGTGAACACGGCGCCCGCCGCCACCGATTCGCCGATCGACCCAATGGTTCGCGTGATGTTTTCTTCGAGCAGCGAGCCGCCCATCAGCCGCAGCAGCGCCATGCCGATGACCGCGGCGGGATACGTGGCGGCGATCGTCATCCCGGCCTTCAAACCCAGATAGGCATTGGCGGCTCCCAAAATGCCCGTCAACACCAGTCCCAACAGCACCGCGCGGAAGGTGAACTCGCGCATGTTGGTTTTGTCCGGCACGTAGGACCGGTGCTTCGTCTCGGTTTTGGGGGGCGTCATTGGAGTCGCGACCTCACTTTCTCGCTCAGAGCTTTTCCATCCACGGTCTTACCGGCCAGCTTCGCCTGCGCGGCTTTCATTACGATACCCATTTGTTTCTGGGAAGTCACGCCGGTTTCGGCCAGGGCCGCCTGGATGGCGGCTTCGATCTCGGATTCGGTGGCGCCGGCCGGCAGGTAGGATTCTATCAGCTTTCGCTCGGACTCTTCTTTGGCGGCCAGCTCCTCGCGCCCGCCTTTGCGGAACATTTCGGCCGCTTCGGTGCGCTGTTTTACCAGCGACTTCAGGATCTGCATTTCGGCCGCTTCGTCCAGCGGCTTCATGGCGTCCACTTCGTGTTTCTTCAGCGCCGTCTTCATCATCCGTAGCGAGCTGAGCCGCGCTTCGTCGCGGGCTTTCATGGCGACCACCATTTCTTTCTGCACTCGATCGAGTAAGGGCATGATGCTGCTATTCTAAAGGACCAAGCTGCCGCTTTGCACAGGGCTACGGCCGTGGCTTTTTTAGGAGCGAATGGGGCTCGTGTTTCGGCGCCCTTGGGCCGGGAATTGGGAGTCCCGACATCGGGAAATCCGCGACATTCCGGGCTTGCTCGCTCCAGCAGGCTAACATCGGCTCCAAATAACTATAGCTGCGTGGCAGCCAGCACGGCATTCGCACTCCTGCGGCTACGATCACATGCGCCACTACTTTAGGAACTTGTTGAAAAATACGTGGCAGGCGGAACCGCCTGCCCCACCTAGCCTGCAAGTTGCCGATCTGCCGTGGTGGCGCAGGCGGTTCCGCCTGCGTTTGCAGACTAATCAAACGTTCTTCGACAAGTTCTTAGTTGTTCTACCAGACAAGCGGATGTTACTTCTCTTAGAGATATTAGATATCGAGGACCTGTATCTCTTTAATGGGAAGCCGAGGAATCGGATGGAACGGCAAAACTATCGGTCTGCGATGTAAGTGGCGCGATGCGT
>JBEKUO010000093.1:0-14713 GCA_049514955.1 Bryobacteraceae bacterium
GTCGGCGTGGCAGCGCGCGCAGGTCTCCGGGAGCTTGAGCGGATGTACGGGCGACAGCGGATCCTTCACCTCTCGGATGTTGTGCACGCTGTGGCAGTCCACACAGTTGGCCACGGCGGTGTCTCCGGTGGCCAGGCGCTTGCCGTGAACGCTGGTGAGGTACAGCGCCAATTGGTCCACGCGTTGTTGGGGCTTGAAGCGGTGCATGAGGGTGGCGTCGCTGTGGCAACGCGCGCAGAGCGCTGGCACCGCGGTGCGGGCAACGTGGCCCTTGAAACCTTTCGCGGCGCTCATGGCGGCTTCCGGATCGTCGGCGTTGCGATCTCCGCCGTGGCAATCGGCGCAACTGAATCCGTGGCGGGCGTGTATGTCGTTGGCGTAATCGGTCACGGGGGCTTTGAGCGTGCCATCCATGTTGGCGTGGCACTCCATGCAGGAGTCCTTGGCGAAGGCAAAGGGGGCTAAAAGCAAGAGGCCGCTTTGAAAGGCGGCTGCGGCCAGGATTGGCCGCCCTCCAATAGCGTGTCTCATCGGAAGTACCCCAATAGCGAGAAAGTGACCAGGTAGGCCAGCAGGGCCACGCCCGCACCCGTCACCCATCGCGTTCGCACGGCGCCTTTGGAATTGCTGGCCCAGAAGGGCAGCAGCACCCACCACGCCGCCAGCAGGGCGAAACCCATCAAGCCCAGTAGTTCCCCTTCGACTCGCCACACATGGCTGGGGATCAGCTTCAGCGTGTAAAAGGGCGCCAGGAAATACCACTCGGGACGTATGCCCGCGGGCGCCGAGGCGAAGGGGTCCGCCTTCTCGCCCAGTTCCCATGGGAATAGCGCGGCCAGCGATCCCAACACTCCCAGAGCCGCATACCAGGCCATCAGCTCGCGCAGGAAGAAGTTGGGGAAGAAGCGCATCTGCGCCAGAGTCTTGCCTTCTTTCCAGGGCGGCGAGCTCATCCCATGACGCTGCACCAGCCCTAGGTGGATCACCAGCAGCAACGTAGTAAGGCCGGGCAGAACCGCCACATGGAAGCCGAAGAAGCGCGTCAGCGTAGCCCCGCCCACATCTTCGCCGCCGCGCAGAAAGCGCGCCACCTGATGTCCGATCACCGGTACGCTGGCGGCCATGTCCGTGCCGACCTTGGTGGCGAAGTAGGAGAGTTTGTTCCAGGGCAGCAGGTATCCGCTGAAGCCGAAGCCCATGGCCAGCCCCAGCAGCACCAGGCCGCTCAGCCACGTGATCTCGCGCGGCCTGCGGTAGGAATGCAGAAACACCACGCTGAACATGTGAATGAACGCGGTCAGGATCATCAGGTTGGCGGACCAGCTATGTATGGAGCGCACCAGCCAGCCGAACTGCACACGGGTCACGATAAACTGCACGCTTTCGTAGGCTTCCGTCGGGCTGGGACGGTAATAGAGCAGCAGCAGCATGCCGGTCAGCACCTGTATGGTGAACAGGAACAGGGTGATGCCGCCGAAGTAATACCAGGCAGTCGCCGAATGCAGCGGCACGGTCTTGTGCGCGGCGAACTCGCGCAAGGCGGTGAGTCCCAGCCTCTCGTCGAACCAGTCCAACAGGCGCGGACGTACGGCCGTTGCCAATGTGTCCCCTTTCAGGTCCTGCGGGAGATGACCACTTCTTCGCCGCGCACGCGTACCGCGTATTCTTCGAGCGGCGCGGGAGGCGGTCCGGACACCACCTTCCCGTTCAAATCGTAGAAGCCGTTGTGACAGGCGCACCAGATCTGGTGGCGCGCATCGTTATACTGCACCGTGCAGTTGAGATGGCTGCAGACCGCGGAAAATGCGCGCCATTCGGTGTCGCTCACGCGCACGAGCAAGGCGGGGCGGCTGCCGAACTTGACGATTTTGCCGATGTTGGCTTTCAGGTCCTGAACCTTGCCGGCGGAGACTTCATTGACGGACGCCTCGGGCATGTCGGGCGGATTGACGAATTTGATTGCGGGATAAAGGAAGGAAGCGATAGAGGCCAAAAACCCACCGCCCAACAGCCAGCCGATGACCGAGCGCCGTTCCTGCTCCATTTGCCGCACCTCAAGTACGGGTTTGTGCGATGGCGTAGCAATGCGGGTACCAAAGCGAAAAAGGCTTGATTTTAGGGGCTTGAGCGGGATGGTTGGGTGAATAAACACAGCCTGGAAAGCAGTGCTGCGCAGGAAGGTGGGCGAGGGCACCCGCTGGAGGCCGCGATAGGGACCTGAAACTCCTGTTTGGTATTCGGCTATTTGAGGAAGAGTATTTGCCGTGGCTTCTCGACGACCGCAACCGACGTTAGCGTGAACGGCACGGTGACAGCGTCCCGCGGTACGGTGGAAGCAACGTTGCCTTCCCGGTAGCTCCTTGAATTCGAGCTTCTGTAGCGAGCTGGTAGCCGCTGCCGGCTGTCCTGGTTTGGCTCCCTCCGTTCCTTTCCGGCACCTGCATATCGGACAGACAGTCATCAAATCGGAATTTAGCTTTGGGAGAAGACCCGCGCGCCGTCCGGCGTTGAATTCCTGACGCTGTCCGGCGTTGATTAAAGCCACGATGCCCTTGCTGGGATATGCCAACCGGACAGATAGAGTTCACGGTCGAAGCCGGGAAGCCGTCGAGCGGTTGTGCCGCAGATGGCGCGCTGACCCTCGCTCCCGCGGAGCGGAATGGCCCGTAAATAGGGGCGAGAATGCACGCCACCCATACGCGCACCACGGCAACATTGGCCGATATGCAGTGTGGGAGCGCACAGCCAGGGCAAATCCTACATCTTCCCCGCGGCAAAACTTGCATTTGCCTTGAGCCGCCTCGCTCTCGTGCCAGCGCCAACAGCCTTGCGCATTTGTCGAAATCCTCCACAACCCCTTTGCCTGCAAGGTCGGGGCTGCGCCCCCGCCGGGTTGCCGAAAATGGTACCGCTCGTGCATTGCTAAAGCGGCCGTAACGAATGGTAAAATAGCTGTAACGAATACCTTGATCAGTTGAGGGGATCTCCCCCAGGCCTTTTGGAGCGTGCCCTGTTCCCAATCGGCGCGCCGGCCGCAGTTTTGGAGGCTGATTTTGGACGCTTTTGAGGAAAGGGTGCTACCCAAAAGCCGGGGAGTTCATCAGATTCCGCTACCAACGACTTTCGAAAAGGCGAGCAAGCACTCCACGTGTGCAAATGGGGCCGGCTTTTCTCGCGCATCGACCGACAACCCAACGGTCCACGAGATCGATCCTTTGCGCGATCCCAGGTGGCCTGAGTTTCTGGATCGCCATCCAAATGCGTCCGTGTTTCATACCCGTAGCTGGCTGGAGACATTGCAACGGACATATGGATACCAGCCGGCGGCATTAACGACGTCTGGACCGAACAGCGATCTGACGAACGCTCTGGTCCTGTGCCGTGTGCATAGCTGGTTGACCGGGCGGCGCTTGGTATCCCTTCCCTTCTCCGATCATTGCGAACCGCTGGCTCGCAACCCTGAAGACCTTCGGCGTCTCGTTGCCGGACTGGAGGCACTGGCTATGGCCGAGGGTTGCAAGTACGTCGAACTCCGGCCGGCATCCAAACTCGCGGCGATCCAATCGGATTGGCGTGCCAGTCAGGACTTTTACCTCCATCGCCTGGATCTGCGTCCGGGAGCGGCCGCGGTGTTCAGCCGGTTCCATCGGGACTGTGTTCAAAGAAGGATCCGGCACGCCGAGAAAGAAGGAATCCGCGTCACGCAAGGAAGGGACCCCGACAGCCTGAGGAAGTTCTACAGCCTGGTTTTGCAGACACGCCGCCGGCACGGAGTGCCGCCTCAGCCGCTGGCATGGTTTAGCAATCTCCTGGACTGCCTTGGGGGGGCCGCAACGATTCGGTATGCCTCGAAAGGAGAATTGCCAATTGCCGGGATTCTGACCTTGCAGTTTGGGAATTCTCTTTACTACAAATATGGCGCTTCCCTGGCGCCATACCACAGGTTTGGAGCGATGCCCTACCTATTCTGGCACGCGATCCAGGATGCCATCGATCACGGACTCGAGGTGCTGGATATGGGGCGCTCCGCCTGCGATCACCATGGACTTGTCGTCTTCAAGGAACGCTTTGGCGCCGTGCGGTCCGTTTTGTCTTATCTGAGATCTCCGGCAGACAGTGCGCAGCCGGTCAATAACAGTATGTGGAGGCGCCGCCTAGCCGGGGTGGCAGTTCGGTACACGCCTGAGAGATTTCTGTCCACGCTCGGGACTCTCTGTTATCGCCACATCGACTGACCGCTCGCGTGGCGCACGCCTTAGCGTTCTGCGGCGAGCTTCAGCTCGCCGAATGCTGGCCGCACGCTGAAGCCCCCGAGATTGCCCATTGGCCGCGCTCTGCCGGAGCGGCCCGCGGACGGATCGCCGCGTCGCCCTTTCGCCCCCTCGTAACATCGACGCCGTTTATCGATGTAGGCGAGCTTGCTCGCCCGTGGCTCGCCTACGCGCGGAAAAGCGGTTCGACTCCCGCCGTGCCGGCCAACAGCGTCCGGCGTTCGCCCGCGCTCAGCGGCTGGAAATCCGACGCCATTTCCAGCGCCATTTGGAAGAGCCGCGGATCTCCGGGCGGGATGGCCGCCGTGATGTCTTCCGAGAGCGTAAACCGCAGCGCCTGACGGGCCAGACCGCCGTCATCCACCGGCTTGTACCAGCAGTTCGGATAGGTCTTGGCGGCGCCCTCGGGCCACTTCGTATAAGCGAGTGACTTCAAGGCCAGGCGCGCTACGCCTTTCTCCTTCGCCTTGGCCAGGATCTGCGGACCGAACTTACCCTGCTCGTAGAGCACGAAGTTCACCGGGAAAAGGATGGAGTCGAGCGGGAAGCGATCCATCAGCGCCAGAGCGGCTTCGGCGGAATGCGCCGAACACCCCAGGTAGCGCGCCTTGCCCTGCTCTCGCGCTTTCAGGAACGTCTCCGCCGCGCCACCGGGGCCCAGGATCTGGTCCACGTCTTTGATCGAACTCACCGCGTGGAACTGGTACAAGTCGAAGTGCCCGGTGTGCAGCCGCTCGAGTGAGCGATCCAGCTCCCTTTGCGAGCCCTGCGCATCGCGCGCGGTGGTCTTGCAGGCCAGGAAGATATTTCGGCGATGCGGCATGAGTGCGTTGCCGAGCTTGGTTTCGGCTTCGCCATCGCCATAGGTAGGCGCCACGTCGAAATAGTTCACACCGCGCTCGATAGCTATGGCAACCAGCCTATCGGCGTTAGTCTGCTCCTGCCCGACCACCACCATGCCGCCGAAACCGATGATGGACAGTTCCACTCCGTCGCGATAGCGCCTGCGCGGGAGGGCTCGTTTAGCCAAAGCGAGCCGCGACATGGCGGGCGCCAGCGCCGATCTCAGAAAACCACGGCGTTCCATAAGCTTATTGTAGCCTCGCGTGGGCAGCTATGCGGAAGGCGCGACGTGCTGGGATTCCTTGAGGCCGTCTAGCCGTTTGGACACCCGCTGGAGGGTTTCCACCAGCCGGTCTACCTGTTCGTCGGTGTGCCCCGCCGTGCAGGAGATCCGCAGTATATTGTGTGCCGCCGCGGGACGCAGCACCGGGTTGACATAGATGCCTTCTTCAAGCAAGAATTTGCAAAGCAGGAACACATCTATTTGGTCGTCGATCACCACCGGCACAATGGGCGTCTGGCCATCCAACACGGAGTATCCGCGGGACTGCAGCTCGAAGCGCAGCCGGTTGGCGATGGCGCTCAAATGATGCCGGCGCTCCGGTTCCTGCCGCATGATTTCCAAAGCGGCGCTTACGGCGGCGGTGGACGCGGGCGGAAGACTGGCGGAGAAGAGAAAGGGACGCGCCGTGTGCTTCAGGTACTTGATCACCGCCTTACTGGACGAGACAAAACCGCCGATAGAGGCCAGCGATTTGCTGAACGTCCCCATGATCATATCGACTTTGTCCAGAACGCCGAAGTGCTCGGCGGCGCCGGCGCCGGTGGGTCCGAGGACTCCGATTCCGTGCGCCTCATCCACGTAGACTCGCGTGCCATAGCGCCGGGCCAGGGCTACTGTGCCGGGCAGATCCGCCAGATCGCCTTCCATGCTGAAGACACCCTCGGAAACGATCAGGACGCCTTCTTCAGCCGAGCAATTCCTCAGGCAGTGTTCCAGATGGTCCATGTCGTTGTGCCGGAATCGGACCGTGCGGGCCGCCGAACGCAAGGCGCCCTCCACCAGGCTGGCGTGCAAATTGTGGTCGCACAGCAGCACATCGCCCTTGCAGGCCAAAGCCGATAATGCTGCGTAGTTCGACTGGAAGCCGGTGCCGAAGATCATAGCGTCCTGCTTGCGCGTCAGGGCCGCGAGCTCGGCTTCAAGGCGCACATGCAGGTCGAGAGTGCCATTTAGCGGGCGCGATCCGCTGCAACCGGTGCCGTACTTGCGCACGGCGTTCGCGGCGGCTTCTTTGACCTTCGGATGCGTGGTGAGGTCCAGGTAATCGTTCGACCCGAACATGAGCACCTTTCGCCCGTCGATGCGAGCTTCCGCCGGACCGCATCCTTCCCGGTCGTCGAAGACTTCGAAGTAGACGTAGAGCCCCGCGTCGTGTATATCGCGGATACGCATGAATTTGCCGCCGACGACCCGGCCGTAATCCCGGCACTTTGCCAGCACGTCGCGCGTGTCCGCGGCCTTGCTTCGCGTGAGGACTTGCATTATGAGATCTTGCCCCAACATACCTTGTTTCACAGGTCGGGGCAACAGCGGGTAGTGTTGTCATAGAGTGGATATTGCAATATGCAATTATTTGATGAAGCCGACGGCCCGCGCACGGCCTTCGATTGCGGCGATAGCGATCTCGACGGCGCGCGCCGCGCTGTCAAAGAATCCGCAGACTGGTTTGCCGCGAATGACTTCGATTTCGTCAAACGCTATGAACGCAGTGACCTTGAGATCGTAGTACAGTTGCGCCTCGGCCTTGGCGCTGAAGAATACGATCTCGTTATTGCCGCGATGCCATGTAGCGTCGGCAGGGAATCGAACATCGGCAGGATTGCAGACCACCTTCCCCTTGTTGACAACCGCTCCGTTGCATATGGGCATCAAGAGGATGTGCTTGTCTCGCAGACATACTTCGTTGAGTGCCCACAAAAGATCATTCCCTCCTTTGTACGGCTTGAACATTCTAAGGATCGGGTAGATCTCCTGCGGAACATCCCTGCACCTGCCCTTCATATTAGGTTCGAAGGCATCAGCACTGCCGCTGATCGGGAAGTATGCCTCACGGGGCTTGGTGCGCCCACCAGCGATAGCAAAGGCGTAGACGGCGTGGTCGAGAGCGGCTCGCAAATTGGTAGCAACGTCACCAATGGTCTCCGCCAGATGCTCAGGGACAGGCTTGGAGATCCTAATCTTCCAATCGACGTAGCCCGGAAGTTCAGGATTCGGCTCGATAACGCGTTCGTATGGATTTTCCTTAAAGAAGGCGTCGATATCGCGCTTGAGAATTTCGAGGTGATACTCACCCCGCGCCAGTTTACGGCGTGAACCTTCAAACGGGTCGTTCATGCCGTTTCGCCCATCGCGCAGCGATAGCATTTCGGGCGATCTCTTTCCGCCGTTCTGGGCTTAACTTTTCCATGCGCGCCTGAGCGCCCTGCCGTCCGCCGATTTGCCCCATCCTTGCGAAGTAGGCCCGTATGTCCTCAGGTAGTCGTTTTTTCCTCATGCCCTGATGATACTACACCCCCTTGTGAAAAACAAGCAGTTTTTCTTGCTTTTCCTCTTGACATTACTACAGGGGGTGTAGTATGATTAGATCGTGAAGAGAAAAGCCCCGATAACGGCTGGAACCGCTACCGGGGCCGAAAACTGCACAGCCGAAGCCGCACAGGTTCTCCAAACCAAGTATCCGGCTTTTTGGCTGTGAATCGCAAGGAGATTCAAGCCATGACGTGCCACAATTGCAAGGCTGATATGGTGAAGGCGGGCAAGGGCCGCAACCAAGTCCAGCGCTACAAATGCCAGCAGTGCGGGAAGCGATCCATTGAACCTCAAGAGAAGCCCTTCGGCGAAGACGTTCGCTTGAAGCAAAATCTGGTTGTCTCGATTCTGCATTGTCTCTTGGAAGGTAATAGCGTACGTTCCACGGCGCGCCTCTGCGATGTGGAACCTCGGACGGTCCTAACGATGCTGGAACATGCTGGCAAGAATTGCGAACGCATCATGGGACGCCTGCTAGTGAACATTCCCGTCAAAGACGTGCAGTGCGACGAGATTTGGGGCTACGTCGGGAAAAAGGAATCGCACAAAAACCCTTGGGAGGCCCACGACAATACCATCGGCGACGCCTACTGCTTTGTGGCAATCGAGCGGGATTCCAAATTGGTCCTCAACTTCGCCCTTGGACGGCGCGATCAGGCTACGACGGATGCGTTTATCGAAGGGTTGCGCGGCGCTACCGCCAATCAACGGTTTCAGGTTACGACGGACGGATTCCAACCGTACAAGTCTTCAATCGAAACGACGCTCGGCGGTCGCGTAGACTATGCGATGCTCATCAAAACGTATGCGCAGTTAGAAGAGGAACAACGCCGTTACAGCCCGCCCGAAGTAGTTGACGCAAAGCCGGTGGTGATAATAGGCAACCCCAACATGAACAAGATTTGCACCAGCCATATCGAGCGCCAGAATCTTTCAATCCGCATGGGGATGCGCCGCATGACGAGATTAACGAATGGGTTCAGCAAGAAATGGATCAACCTGTGGTACGCCTACTGCCTCTGGTTCGCCTTCTACAACTTCTGCCGCATTCATAAAACGCTCCGCGTGACGCCTGCAATGGAAGCCGGAATCGCAACGCGCGTGTGGGAGATCGAAGACTTGGTGGCGGCTGCGTGATACAATACCGAACGAAAAAGGCCCGCCTGCCAGCGGGCCTCTGAATCTCGGATTAGGGTGAACGCCCCGAATTCATTTTAAGCGGAGCGTTTACCCAAATGCAAGTTTGCAGACGTACATGGAAAGACATTCGATATGGAGAAGTGTATGGGTTATCGCCGCAGGCTCGGTGGGCCTGATGAGCGGCGCGACATCCATATTCCGCGAAGGGATCGCATTGTTCTTCCCATGCTTCTTACCGCCGCCTACGCAACTGTTTCGATTCTGCGCGCTTACGTCCTTCATTATTTCTACTTGGGTTCTCATATTCGGTCTGATACGCCACATCCGAAGACTTGAGACTGCTTGGACTCCACGACATCAGGAGTATTTTGAAAAGGCTAAAACCAGTTTAGAACGAAGTGGAGCAAGCCTCCGCATAGTGCTCGGTCGTATCAGGGCAGCTAGGGACCAGCGTATCATCACCGGAATGCGGGATGCGCCAAATTATCCGGATGGCATTAACCCTTCAGACTTTATGGATGCCTTGCAGAAACTTGCCGATGATGCTCTTATCAACAAGCAGGCAACATGGGACGGGCCAGAGTATCAAACGCCTTTAGGGATACGGTATCCACGAACCGAATGGTCCCTCCCTCCTGATATGGAATCAGCCGTGGACGAGCTGTTGTACCCTCTGCCAAAATCTCGCAAGGCCAAAACTGAATGTGACAGTTAAAACCCATAGATGAATGACAAAGCACGCTGCGCGGAATGATCGAACACCTCATCTACATAACTAAGCTCAAAGCTCTCTTGGTCGGCGGAAAGAGTAAACTGAAACTTCACCGGCGTTGGACTGTTGTTCATACAGTGTGCGACGCTTGTATTGATCGCTAAGAGTTTTTCATTCAGTTGGAGCCATCCCCAATCGTAATTCCATCCTGGGTCGTTTGTGTGGTCGGCTCTTCTCGTTTCCTCATGCTGACGCATGAGTTCCGTAAATCTCCCGGTGACTCCGAGCGAGGCCATACACTTGCTCCTCATTGAGGATGCTTCGTACACAGTATTGGCCGACAATTCCTCAGCGGTGGTCACCTTACCAAACCTCATAGTTTCGACTGTTCCATCGAATTGAACGACCGTCTGCCCTTTAGCCGTCTCGATTGTAGTCCATTTGGCGTTCTGAAAAGTTCCTTCGAATGCCTTGCCGACCGTGGTGCTGTTGTAGTTCGTGAGGACACCATTCCGTACCGTTTCAATCGGAGAGTTTAATGAACGGCAAGATAAACAGATTGCCGCCAAGGCAACGATGACGGTCAACAGTATAAGGGATGGCTTCATGGGCTTCCTTCCCACACCTTAATCGGAAGCCCCGCAGGACGCAACGGCATGGCGGAAATTATATAACAATCCGCAATATCCCCGCTAAAGCAACACTACCCAACAGCGGGGGACTCGGGGGGCTGGGGGCTAGCGGCTATGGACTAGGGGCTGGGACTAGGGATTGGGGATTCGCCGTGGGTGGGGCAGGCGCTTTCGCCTGCCAACCACGACTGACCTGAGTGACCGGGAGTGGCTGCTCGCCGGTCTTTGGGAAAACGGGCGGAAGACGCCCGGGAAATCGCAGTCCGGCTTTCCCCGTTTGCTTCCAGCGCCGCGCAGCACATATCGTTGATATACTCTTCGTGAGATCTGACATGATTCCGCTGGTCAAACACGGCTTGCGCTTCTTTCTGCTGTGTGCGGCCGCGGCGATTAGCGTGCCTGCGCAGACTTTCACTACGTTGTTCAGCTTCGATGGTGCGGACGGCTACGGCCCCAGCTCGCGGCTGATCCAGGCCACCAATGGGGACTTCTACGGGACAACCCCTGACGGCGGGGGGGCCGGCAGCCGCGGGACGGTCTTCAAGATTACCGCGAGTGGCAGGCTGACGACGCTGTATAGCTTCTGCGCCCAAGACGGGTGCACGAACGGCTACGTCCCCATGGCGGGGCTCGTGCAGGCCACCAACGGGGACTTCTATGGGACGACCGCGTACGGCGGGGCCTACGGCTATGGGACGGTGTTCAAGATTACTCTGAGTGGCACGCTGACGACGCTGTACAGCTTCTGCACCCAAAGCGTGTGCACGGACGGTCGGTACCCCTACGCGGGACTGATTCAGGCCACCAATGGAAACCTCTACGGCACAACCGATGACGGCGGGGCCTACGGCTATGGGACGGTCTTCAAGATTACCCCGAGTGGCACGCTGACGACGCTGTACAGTTTCTGCGCCCAAAGCGGCTGCCCGGATGGCGCATACCCCTACGGCGGGGGGCTGATTCAGGCCGCCAACGGGGATTTGTACGGGACAACCAGTTTCGGCGGAGCCTACGGCCGTGGGACGGTCTTCGAGATTACCCCGAGTGGCGCGCTCACGACGCTATACAGCTTCTGCGCCCAAACCGGGTGCCCGGACGGCGCGTACCCCGAAGCGGGGCTGATCCAGGCCGCCAACGGGAACTTCTACGGGACAACCAATGTGGGCGGGGCCTACGACCTTGGCACGGTCTTCAACATCACTCCGAGCGGCATGATGACGACGCTGTACAGCTTCTGCGCCCAGAGCAGGTGTACGGATGGCTCGGACCTAGTGGCGGGGCTGATCCAGGCCACCAACGGGGACTTCTACGGGACAACCGCGGGGGGCGGGGCCTACAAGAGCGGGACGGTCTTCGAGATCACCCCGAGTGGCACGCTGACGACCGTGTACAGCTTCTGCGCCCAAAGCGGGTGCGCGGACGGCGAATACCCCAGCGCGGGGCTGATCCAAGCCACCAACGGGGAGTTCTATGGGACAACCGCTGTGGGCGGGGCCTACGGCCGGGGCACTGTATTCAGCCTTTCCGCGGGCCTCGGCCCATTCGTAACCACACTGCCCACGTCCGGCAAGGTGGGGTCTGCCCTCAAAATTCTGGGCACGGATCTGAAGGGCGCTACCGGCGTCACCTTCAACGGCGTGGCGGCGACGTTCAAGGTGGTCTCGGCTACCGAAATCACGACCACCGTGCCAACCGGCGCAACCACCGGCACCGTCCAGGTCCTAACGCCGACTGTCACGCTTTCGAGCAACGTGCCGTTCCGGGTGCTGCCGTAATTTTGAGCTGCCGACTTATCCTGCCCCCAAGGAAGAGCTCAACCGCGCGTGGGTTCTGTGCAAAGTGCTCAACCCGCTCTCGCCGGTGCAGACTATGGAACTGCTTCTTGACAACGTAGCGCGCGGTATACTTCGGTCATGGGGACATCGCTTCTCGTATCGGAGAGGAATACCTGAATAAAAAGGGTCGCCGATCATAGGTTCGAGCGATGTTCCGTACCCTGAGTTTGGGAGTTGTGTTTATGGCGTCCGCGCTCGCACAGGCACATCCACCGCAAATTCTCGAGGTCGCTCGCGAATATCTCAGGCCGGGCGCCGTCCAGGCGGTCCATAAGATCGAAGTGGACGCGGCGCAGATTTGCATTCGGTTGAAGTTTCCCCGCCGCTACCTGGTCCTTGAGTCGCTCACCGGGCCGAAGGAGTTTTGGTATCTCAACGCGTTCGATTCGCAGGCCGAGTTGGATGAGGTTGGCAGGCAGTACGAGGGAAACAAGGCCTTGACATCGGCGTTGGCAGAGAACCTCAAACGGAAAGCTCCTTATCTGGCGGCGGAATCGACGAACGTTTTCTTGAATTACCGGCCGGAGTTGACCGTGGGGACTCCGTGGGTGATGGGTCACGGGCGCTTTGTGGTCACCGCTTGGACGAAAGAGCCGGCCCGAACGAGTGGCACGGTGTTCGAGGGGCCTGACGGCAATCGACTCGTGATTCGCGCGGTGCGCACGCGGGCTGAGGCGGAATCGATCTTGGCGGCCGCGGGGGCAGGCACCCATGTTTTTGCGATCCACCCAGAGTTGGGGTGGCCGGACGAGGAGTGGGTCACGGCCGATCCAGAGTTCTGGCGTGTGCGACAGAGGTAAGCCCTCATCCTGAAATGCGTCGCCGTTCGCCGCTTACTCCGTTTCTTGTGAGAATAGGTCTGGTGACAATCCGACAAACCAAGGTGCAGGCCGATTCTGAAAACAACCTACCCCGCTTTGGACCTCCCTCTCACTCATCCCGAAGCGCCACCAGCGGATCCACCCGCAAAGCCCGCCGGGCCGGAATGTAAGAAGCTACCATCGTGATGACCGCCAGCACGAAAGCGACGGCAGTGAACGTCGCCGGATCCACCGCGCTCACTGCGTACAGCAGCTTCGCCATCAACCAGGTGAGCGCGGCGGAAGCCGCACTGCCGATCGCGATCCCCGCCAATGAAATCTTCCCGCCCTGCGCCAGCACCAGCCGTAGCACGTCGCCGCGCTGCGCTCCCAGCGCCATCCGGATCCCGATCTCTCTCGCCCGCTGCGCTACCGAGTAGGAAACCACACCATAGATTCCGATGGAGGCCAGTACCAGCGCCAGCCCGCTGAACAGCCCGAGCAGGATCAGCGTGATGCGCCGCGTGGAAACCGAAGCGTTCACCACTTCCTGCATCGTGGCGATTCCAAAGATGGGTTGCTCTTTGTCGATCGAAACGACAACCCCGCGAATCGCAGAAACCAGCGCGGCTGGTTCCACGCCCGATTTCACCAACAGCGCCATCTCATTCGCCGCCGCTTGGCGGAACGGCGCGTAGACCTCGAGACGCGCGGGATTGGCGAGGCCGTACATTTTGGTGTCCGCCAGCACCCCGACTATCGCGACCCACTTCGGCGCACGGCCGGTTCCGAGGTGGCCGAAAATGAACCGCTTTCCAAGCGGGTCCGTTCCGGGGAAGAGACGCTGCGCCACGGTAGCATTGACCATCGCCACCAGCGGCGCATTCTCGCGGTCCGCATCCGTGAAGCCCCTGCCCCGCAGCAGGCGAATACCGAGCGTGCTCTCATAGTTCGGACTGACATAATGTATGTCGGGATGCGGGAAGCTGCCCGGTTTCGGCAAAGGCATCCCTTCCACCGTAATGTCGGTGCGCGAATGGTCGTCGGTGAGCGGGATGGCCGTCCCGAGGGCCACGGATTCCACGCCCGGCAGCGCGTGAACGCGGTCCAGCACCTGCTGCCAGAAACCAATCACGGCGGGGTCCTTGGCGTATTGCGCCGTGCGCAGGCTCATCTCCATCTTGAGCACGCGCTCGGACCGGAAACCGGAATCCACCGCGAGCAGGCGATACAGGCTCTTCATCATCAGCCCGGCGCCGACCAGCAGAATCAGCGCCAGCGCAACTTCGCTGATAGCCAAGAAACCGCGCCAACGATTCCGCCCGCCGCCGCTGGTAGCCTTGCTTCCCTCCTTCAAATCAGCGTGCACATTGCCGCGCGCGGATTGGAGCGCGGGCGCCAGCCCGAACACCAACACCGACAGCAGCACCAAACCGGCCGAAAACAGCAGGACTGCGCCATTCACGCCGACGCTCGCGCCGGCCAGGGTGTCCGCCGGGATCAACCGTGCCATCGCCGGAATTCCCGCCATCGCCAGCCCGATACCCGCCAAGCCACCGAGCAGCGCGACCAGGAAACTCTCCGTCAGGATCTGCCGCACAATCCTGCCGCGGCTGGCCCCGATGGCGATGCGCAGGGCAATCTCCCTGGCCCGCACGGCGCCCCGCATCAGGAACAGATTCGCCACATTGGCGCAGGCCACCAGAAGCACAAAAATCGCGGCTCCCAGCAGCACCAGCATGGCCGGGCGCGCGTCGCCCGAGAAGCTCTCGCGCAGCGGCTGCAGTTTGACGCCGCACTGGTCGTTGGCCTGCGGATAGGCGCGCGCGAGGCGTGCCGCGATGCCATCCATTTCCGCGCGAGCCTGCTCGATCGGCACGCCCGCCG
>JBEKUO010000094.1:0-14666 GCA_049514955.1 Bryobacteraceae bacterium
CGGTATTCGCGGCAGGCTATCATGGACTCTTCGAGTCCACCGACGGCGGGTCGTCCTGGACTAACCTGGTGATCCCCCAGAGAGTCGAGGAGACTCGCAACGTCACCAGTGTGCTCCAGGAGCCTCCCACCATTACTTACCAGGGAATGTGGACCTTCACAACGGGATCGCTGGTAGCCAGCACGTACGGCTACGCTGTTACTCCCGAGGCTCAAGATACAGCGACTTTATTGTTTACAGGTTCCGCCATCCGTTGGTTGAGCATGACGGGACCGGCCCAAGGGAGCGCCTCGCTAGAACTGGATGGAGCTTCGGCAGGCACTGTCTCTCTCACGGGCTCTTCGGACCAATATCAGCAGACGGTGTGGCAGCAACAAGGATTGGTCTGCGGCCTGCATACGCTTGTCCTCACCGGGTTGCCTCAATCCGGGCAGACTGTCTCGTTAGATGCCTTCGACCTAGGGATAGAGGCCTGCCCGCAGATTTTTTCTTCAAGCCCTGCCTTGCTGGGCAGTAACTCCATGCTGGTGGGCAGCGAGGCGGGCAACGGCACCGTGCTGTTGACAACCAGCGGACCGTGGGCAGCCTACAGCAATGCCTCCTGGCTCCACGTGGGCGCCGGGACCGCCAGCGGCTCGGGTAACGCCTTAATTCAATTCAGTTGGGATGCCAACGCCAACCCCACCCCGCAGACCGGAACGCTGACGATCTCCGGTTTGACGTTCATAGTGACGCAGGTAGGCGCCAGTTATGTGTCGGCCAACCCGGTGGCCCCCTTGTTGAGCGCCGGATTGACAAGCCCCAAGGGAGTAGCTGTGGGCGGGCAGGGGAATATCTACGTCGCTGACACGGGCGACAATGCCGTTAAGGTCTGGAACTCCGGCACACAGCAGGTGACCACGCTTGTATCTTCCGGGTTGACGAGTCCGGCGGCGGTGGCGGTGGACGCGTATGGCAACGTGTATATCGCCGACACAGGCGACAACGCCATCAAGGAGTGGAACGCCAGCACACAACAGTTAACCACGCTGGTCCCTTCCGGGCTGAGCAACCCCTCCGGAGTGGCGGTGGACGGTTTGGGGAATGTCTACTTCTCAAATACAGGCGACAACGCGATCGAGAAATTGACTGCATCGACCCAGCAGGTGAGCGTGCTGGTTGGAACGGGTCTGAGCGGCCCCACGGGAGTCGCCGTAGACGTGCAAGGCAATGTATACTTCGCCGACAGCGGCCACAATGCAATCAAGGAGTGGAGCCCGGCGAACGGGCAAGTGACAACCTTAGTGGCCTCGGGACTGAATAACCCCACCGGAGTGGCAGTCGATGGGCAAGGCAACGTCTACTTCGCGGATACGGGCGACAATGCTATCAAGGAGTGGAATGCCGCTAATCCTGGGGTAACGGTGTTGGTATCCTCGGGACTGAGTAGTCCTAACGGGACGGCGGTGGACAGGTCTGGCAACGTGTATATCGCGGATACGAACAATGGCGCCATCAAGGAGCTTACGGTTGCGTATGTTTCTTTGAGCTCCACCAGCCGGAGCGAGGGTGCGCCGGCGGGCACCGATTCAGTGACCGCGCAGGTGCTCCCCGCCGGCACGCCGCTGACGGCCACCAGCAATGAGTCCTGGCTCACAATTACAGGCACAAGTGGAGGAACCATCACCTTCTCATTCACTGCCAACACCTCAGTGAAAAGCCGCACTGCGCAGATTACGGTGCTGGGTCCGCTGGTGACGGTAACCCAGAGCGGCGACACTCCCGCGAGGATCACTGCCGTGGCGGGAAACCTAGAGACCACGGTGGGGGGACACGCATTTCCGATCAACTTACAAGTGAGAGTATGGGATGCGACCGGCAATTACATCCAGGGCGCCGCCGTGACCTTCACGCCGGTACCCGGCCCATCGGGCTCTACCGGGAGTTTCAATGGCTCTCCGACGGTTCGGACGGATCAAACCGGCCTTGCCACAGCGCCTGCGTTGATCGCCAATAAAAGCCCAGGGTACTTCACGGTTGCGATTAGTTCGGCAAGCGTGACAATCAATTACAAGCTGACAATAACTTTGCCGTGATCGGGCCTCCGGGTTAGTTTCGCGAGGCTGGAGCCTTGTCATGCTCTCGCGGGCTTCGGACTTTGGCATTCGTCTTGGGCTTCGCTTGTTCGCCACCGTATCCTCGCGGTAGCGCTCCGCAAGTAAGCCGGACGGCTCCATCATGATGCGCATGCGGACCATCGGCTAATTCTCTAGCCGTGAAGCAGGACGGCGCGCCGGTGCTCCACTCCGTTCCGTTTTACGATCCAGCCGAACGTAGTGAAGTGGCCTCATCCGCCTCGCCGGCGGCGTCATATCGTAGCGGAGGAAACAAGTTGCAGGTCGTCCAGATGGCGGTAGTCGTTGGGATTGTTCGTGACGAGCGGAGCCGCCAGAACCCGCGCGGTGGCGGCAATCCAGGCATCGGCTGAACTGATCGGCCGGCCCTTGCGTACGCTCTCGTCCCGAATCGCTGCCCACATGGAACATAAGTGGCTGCCGGAATGCAATACGGTAAAATCGCCCAGATACTCTTCCAGCAAGTCGCACTTTCGCCGGCCCCAATTCGCGTTCAACGCGCCCTGGCGCATCTCCGCCAGAGTCATGAACGAGAGAACCAACTCGAAGCCACGGACGATGCTCACGTAGCGGGGCGCGAAGTCAGGATGCCACTTGAAAACAAAGCTGGCAACATCCGTGTCAACGACCAATCTTGCCGTTGCGTTCGGTGGAGACGTCAATACGGCGCTGCTCATACATGAAGCGGACGAAGGCTTCCGACTCTTCCGCTGGTGCAGGATCGATGTGGCTCAACAGCCGATCTAGGCTGAACGAGCCGGTACGGACCAGATTAGGCGGATCTTTGACGGCATTTGGTGGTACACGCTCCATGCTCTCTATTCTAACGCCTCCGCACTTGATAGTGCGAGGCGTCCAAAGGACTATAGGTTATACGCTATGACGGCGTTTTCTCGTCCGGTTGGGGCTCGGGCTTACGGCGGCGCTTAGGCTCCTGAATGAACCTGTCCACAGTATGGAGGAGCTCCTCCAAGAACATCATGGCCTCCTCATTCTCGGGACCGCCCATCATTTCGAATCCCAAGGGACCACCGCGATGCGCCATGTCGATCGTGAACATTAAAGTTTTGCGCGCCCGATTGATTGCTGTGGAATTGCCCTCCTCGATCGCACGGTACAACTGAATACCGAGCTCATAGAGCCACGGGAAATCGTCCCGGAACATGCTAAACATCATCAGGACCGGGAGACCGGCGTTATCCGACGACTCCCTGAACATAGGATGGTGAAAGATCTCCTCGAACATCATCGGGTGGAAGCGACGCCGCTTCCTCATGCGATCCATCCGGGGATCAGTACCGAGTTCGCTCGCTACGCGGTCGGGGACATCTCGGACCAAGACCTTGATTTCCTCGAAGAACTTCGCGACCGAGGTTTCGTCAACGCGTGCCCCTTGCTGCTGGGGAGGCTCCTTCTTTCGGTCCTTCAGCAGGGCTGCGACGGACTCACGAAACGCCTGAACCTGACGCCGGACGGCCTCCTCTCTGGGATCGGATTGTGGATGACGTCGAATGAGCTGGAGGACGAGCGTGGTGATCGCATCCTCCTCATCGGGAGAGTTCTGGAACTGGGCAAAGGGCCCGGTGGCCGCCTCATCCAGCGTCACGCCGAGAGCGATCCCGAAAACTCGCCCATTCGCAGCGAGCTTGCCCTTCGCGACACCCGCCTCGTAAAGAATCCACGGACGGTCAATGCTCCTGGCGGTCAAGAGCGCGACCACGTCCGTGGCATCGTCGAGCTTCTGCATGATGGCTCGGTACCATTCCTGGCCGTATTCGATGCCAGCATTACCTTTTCGATCCGACGAGCGAAAAGACTTGAGGATGCCGCCGCTCGCATCCGTGAGCAAGTTCCCGAAGGCTTCCGCGAGATCCGCATCGCGGCTATCGTGGCTGATGAAAACAAGTGGGCTGTCCGTCGTTCGGCGCTGGGGCTCGGGCATGGGCTCGGTTGCCGCTTGCACCGGTGGTCGCTTGCGTGTTGCCATAGGTCCTCACTGGGCCGCAGCAGCGCATGATGGTCTCATCCGCAGACAGACCCCGAGACTTGGGTGTACGGAATGCCGGCGCTGCCAAGCCAGTCGCTTTCGGCCCATAATACATTAGTTGAGCCCGCCGCGCCAGCGGGTAAGATCGTGCTATCGCGCCCCAAAACATTTATCGGGATGCGTGTAGTAGACTATTAGCAGACTCGAGTAGCATAAGAACGCACATGCCCAAGACGACTGCCCGTCCTTCCAAAAAGACCGCCGAGCCCAAGCAGGACGCGCGCAAATACAGAAATTTTCCAAAGCACAGCATAGACTCCACGCTCATTCTCCCACAAAAGATCCAGGATGAGATGGGCGGCAAGCCGATGAGGCGCCTACTCCTGGCTGACGCCCTGAGTCTATCGCCAAGCAGTAGTAATTTTCGCGAACTGCTCAGCTCTTCAAACAAGTACGGATTTACAGAAGGAAATGAGAAGTCGGACGAAATCCCGCTGACGCCGATCGGTGCCGATGCAACACAAAACACCGATAAATCGAAGAGGCTGCGCGCTCTTCGATCCGCCGCTTTGCGGTCCCCCGTTTTCGGGCAGTTCTTCAGCGAGTACGCTAACAAAAGAGTGCCGTCGCCCGACATGTTGCCGAAGATTCTTCGAAACCAGTATGACGTTCCGCCCGACCTTGCAGAGGAATGTGCGAATCTCATGTTGGCGAACGGAAGGTCCGTCGAGCTCATAAGGGACATCGGCGGCTCTCCGCATGTCCTTCTCGACGCTGAGTTGTCGGATCTCAGGACCGGCGCAGAGGAGGTCAGCGCAGTCGATTTGGGCTCCGGGGCGACCGGGGTGCCCGAGAGAGCGGCCGAAACTCCTACGACGGTCCCGCCACAGTCTCAGCGCGCAGAGGTGGCCCGAGGTCCCAAGCCGATCTTCGTTGGCCATGGGAAAAACAAGGCTCCCCTTCAACAACTCCAGACGTTGCTGACGACATTCCAGATTCCGCACAAAATTGTAGTGGATGAGCCGAACCTTGGACGTCCGATCCCGCAAAAGGTCAAGGAGACTATTGAGGAATGCGGGTCGGCGATCCTGATCTTTACGCGCGATGAACAGTTCTTTGACGCCGATGGGAAGGAGGTCTGGCGGCCGAGCGAGAACGTGGTCCATGAACTCGGCGCTACTTCGCTAGCATACGGAGACCGGATCGTGATCTTCAAGGAAAAGGGCCTCCACTTCCCGACAAATTTTCAGAGCATTGGATACATCGAGTTTGAGGCGAACGATATCCAGGCGCGCACGGCCGATCTACTCAAGGAACTAATTGGGTTTGGTCTGGTGCGGGTCACACCAACGTAGGGATGGCACCGACTGTAAGCAGCGCGCCCGCCGAATCTGCGATTCGATCTAATGGGTTGCAAGCGCTGGCGTTAAAGCTATCAGTCGCCCGAAACCGTCTCGTACTCCCGCGCGGGCGCAGGCTTCGATGCCGCGAGCGCGCCCAAGCTGACGTGAATCGTGGGCATGGCGCCGGTGTCGAAGGACTCTCGCACCTTGCCTTCGTCGTGCTGCCTCTCGCGCTCGATCTGGCGGCGGAGACGGGCTTCGAATTCGGCCATCTGCTCTTCGATACTCTTCACCTTATTCTTGTTCGCCACCATGTCTTCGCGGTAGCGCTTCAGGAAATAGCCGATGGTCTCCACGCGAATCTTGATGGAGCCGGTCGGCTTGTTCTCGTCGATGTCCTTGAAGCAGAAATACGGCGTGCCGGAATGCTCCACCACCTCTTCCACCACCGAATAGATGGGGGCGTCGTGGCCGCACTTGAAGCTGGAAAGCTCCAGCGCCACCAGGTTAGGATGCCGCCCGGTATACTTGGCGGCCCACACTTTGCGCGACGTGTTCTCACTGTAGGAATTCTTCCACACATCGTCGATGTTCATCGGATGCGGGATCTCGCCTGATTCGACTTCCGGCCCGAACAGGCGCCAGACCATGTCCTCATCGATGGGCAGCGAATCCTGCGTGAAGACCGGATAACCCAGCTTCTGGAACTCTTCCAGGATTTCGTGGTTCACTCCCGGATCGTTATGATAAGGGCGGCCAAGCACCACCACGCCCAGCCGATTTTCGCGCTCGAGTTCATCCAAAACCTGGCGCGCCTCGCCGCGAATGACTACGTTGTTGTAGTAATCGAGCGCGCGATAGCCTTCCTGCACGGCCCGCGCATTCTCTTCCGCCGACAGTCCGAAGATATCCTTGAACTCCTCGAATAACTGCCGTTCCAGAACATCGGGCTTCGAGAGATTGACGAAGGTATCCAGGAACCGGACGCCCTTTTCCTTGAATAAGTCGCCTTCCTTGGTGAACGCCGCTTTGACCGCCGCAGGAGTGGTGGCCACGGTCGGACACGAACGGCTAGCCTGCACGCCGTGCAGATCGGTAGTGAGGCAGTCGATCATCGGGAAGAAGATGATATCCAGCGGTTTCTTGGCATGCACCACGAACAACAGATTGTGGACGTGCGGGATGCCCAGCTTCGACGGGAAGCACGGATCGATTGCACCGCGCTTGGCGCCTTCCTTATAGAGTTGCTCGCTGGTATAGTCCGAATAGACAATGTTCTCGGCCTTGAGCCCCAGCGACGCGAAGTAGCCCGTGAACACAGGCGTCATCGAGTACATGTTGAGCACGCGCGGCATGCCGATGCGGATCTCGGAGCGCTTCTTCATCAGCTCGATGCGCTTCTTGGCCGACGAAGTGAAGGCAAACTTAGGCAGCGGATCAGCCACCAGCGGCGCATCCGGCACGCGGAAGACCGCCTTGGCCGATAGCTCGACGAAATTGGGATTGGCCTTTTTGATCTTGTCCAGGCTGCCCTTGATTTGCCGCATGTCGTCCACGCTCTCGACAGTGCCCTTTTCGCAGGTGGCGATGATGAGCCGTTGAGAGCCGGCTTCCAGCGGTACCTTGGTCTTGACCGGAGGCTTGTAGTCCGGGTTCATGACCGTGGTCTTCACGTCGATGAAGGTTCGCAGGCACTTATTCTTGCAGAAGTAACAGCGGGTAGCTTCCTCGCGCGTGGTCTTGTAACTGATCTGGGAGATGGCGTCCATCCCGATGAACGTAGACACGCGGCCGTGGTCCCACAGACGCCCGGCTTCGAGAGCCGAACCGATGGCGCCGGCTTCGCCGCAGTGCTCGTGAACGATGACATCGGCGGGCACTTCTTTGCCCTTGAAGCGCGACTCGATGAAATCCACCTGCGCTTTGACGGCGGCCAGGTTATACTGCGTACCGCCTTGCAGCAGGAAGCGCCGGCCGATGGCCGACAAGTTGGGAATCTGCGAGACGTACAGCCAGATGTTCTTGGGCAGCACGTTGCACAGCCCTGCCATGATTTCTTCCGGTTTCCAGCCCTGCCGCTGGAAGTCTACGATGTCGGACTGCATGAACACGGCGCAGCCGTAGCCGAAACTCGGATAGCCGTTGGCGGCAAAGGCTGTGTCCGCATACTGCTCCACAGGCACGTTGAACCCCTGCGCGGTGGATTGCAGGAAGTAGCCGTTGCCCGCCGAGCACTGCGTGTTCAGTTTGAAATCTTTTACGCGGCCGTCTTTCAGGATGATGATCTTGATGTCTTGCCCGCCGACGTCGCAGATCACGTCCACATCGTCGTAGAAGTGCAGACCCGCCTGCGTGTGAGCTACAGTCTCGACCAGCGCGGCATCCGCGCCGATCACGTCTTTCAGGATGTCTTTGGCGTAGCCGGTGGTTCCCACGCCGAGAACCTTAAGCGTGGCGCCCTGCTCGGCGATCTGCTTTTCGAGCTTCCCCATCACCTCGATGGTGTCTTCGATGGGGTTGCCTTTCGAAAGCTGGTACGTCTTGGCGAGAATGCGGCGCTCTTTGTCTTTCGAGAGCAGCACAGCTTTCGTCGAAGTGGAGCCGCCGTCGATGCCGACGAAGCCTTCCACCACTTCGCCCGGCTGGAAAGTAGCCGCCACGAATTTTTTGGTGCGATATTTCTCCTTAAAGCGCGCCAGATCGTCGGCGTCCTTGGCTAGGCCACCGGTACCGCCGCGCTTGGCTTTCTCCTCTTCGCGGCCCACTGTGACGTACCATTCGAGCTTTTCCCAGCCGATGTAGCGGCCGATCTCGGCGTCTTCGGTCTTGCCGAATTCCACCGAACCGATCGCAGCGAAATATTGGGCGTTATCCGGGGTACGGATCAAATCCTCGGGTGGAACGCCGGCCGGCAGCTCTGTACCGCGCTCCTCCCAGATTTTCGGAATGTTGTGTTTCCAGCAATCCCGCATGCCCTTGATGTAGCAATTGGGTCCACCCAACAGCAACACCACGGGCAGCAGCGTATTGCCGCGGGTCAGCACGGAGAGGTTCTGCATCACGATGGCTTCGAATAACGATGCCATCAACTGATCCGGCGGCACGCCCATCTTCTGCAGGCCGTTGATATCGGTCTCGGCGAACACGCCGCACTTGCCGGCCACGGGGTGCAGCTTCAGCCCCTTGTAACCCATCTCGCAAAGCTGCTCGGTGGGGATGCGCAGCTTGGCGTTGATCTTGTCGATTACCGCGCCGGTGCCGCCCGCGCATTTGTCGTTCATCGAAGGCAGCTTCTTCTTGCGGCCGGTTTCCGGGTCCTTCTTGAAGATGATGATTTTAGCGTCCTGGCCGCCGAGTTCGATCACCGATCCGCATTCCGGATACAGCTTTTCCACCGCGAGTGAGACGGCATTAACCTCCTGGACGAACTTCGCGCCCAGGTGCTTGGCCATGCCATTACCGCCCGAGCCGGTGATAAACATGCGCGAGTTGGCGGCCTGGAAACCGTCGATCTCGGTGTCGAAACGCCTGAGGAACTCGAGAACTTTCTCCGGCTGCTTGGTGTCGTGGCGCTGGTAATCGGACCAGACGATCTGGTCGGTAGCCTCGTCCACCACCACGGCCTTGACCGTGGTGGAGCCTACGTCCATTCCTACGAAGAAGTGTTTATCCATGGTGGTTCCAGGGCTAGTTAGTTTGCGTCGGCAAGAGTGCCGACGCGGCAGGCACGAGTGCCTGCGCCACGACGCCTTCCCTCTTCATCTGCTCCGCGATGTGCAGCACGAAATTGGGGGCCAGCCCTACCACTCCCTTCGTGTGTGGCACGTGATACAGCGGGCGCTTTGCCTCGGGGTGAGCGTCCACCCAGGCGCGGCAATCGTCCAGCGTCAACCCGGTCCGCTCCAGAACCTCGGCCATTTCCTTCTTCGCCTTGTTCTTGGCTTCGCCCAACGCCATCTGGACGCGCGAGTGCGCATTGATCTCGCCCTCGCCCGAGGTCTCGACCGGCAGATAGATCATGTCCTTGTAATTCGACACCACGGCCGATTGCGCGCCATCGGATTGTGTCGAAGGCATGCAGCCGAACGGCTTCACCGAGAGCACCATGTGCGCCAGGTCTTTGTTCGAGTAATAAATATTCTTGGCGACTTCCAGGTGGCCCTCGCCGCCGCCGGCGCGCGAGTTGTAGAACGGATGCCCGAGCCGCTGCAATTCATACTGATCGGCCAAGTGGTGCGCGACGTCGCCGAGCGCCCCGACAATCTTGTGGTACTCGTTCTTGAAGATGGCTTCGGCAAGTTTCAGCTTCGCGACTTTATTACGGAAGCTCCACTCGATTTTGGCGCGCTTGTCCAGACGCCACAGCGGCGGCAACACGGCGCCTTCCTCGAGTCCCTTGAAGTCTTTGTACTTTTGCACGACCTGGTGAATCATGTACATGATCCACGTGCCGATGGGCTCCACCAGCACCTGCGCGCCTTCGCGCTGCAGGAAGTTGAACATGTTGAAGTTGCCATCGCCTTCGGTGGTCTGCGCCCAGAATTCGCCCGTTATCTTGACGATCGGCTTGACGCGCAGCCGGTCGATTTCGATCTCGTTGAACGCGTCGCGGCAGCGGTGCAGCGCCGGGATATAATCCTCGCCCTGCAACTGCTTGACGAACTTGCCAATGTACTCGCCGGTGTCCTTAAAGCCGCCCAGGTATTTCGCCAAGCTATCGCCCATCTTCCAAGGCTGCTTCTTGCGAAACACTTCGTGCATGTAATCCATCATCTGGTCGAGCTTTTCATCGGTTTCGCCGGCATTCACCTCGTAGGGGCGAATCGCATACGCGACTTCGTTCAACACGTCGCCGCAGTTCAGCGCGTTGAGAATGCCCAGGAAAAAGTCCAGGTTCATCTCCAGGCCGGCTTCGGCGTCGGACTGGCTCAATCCGCCGGACTGCTGGAACAGCAACACGCGGAAGCCGTCGAACCCAGCATTGCGCAGCGCCAGGCGGTACTCAGCTTCGTACATGCCGAAGCGGCACGGCCCGCAAGCGCCCGCCGTGAAGAACACATAGCGGTCGATGATTTCCTGCTTTGTCAGCCCCTGCTCTTCCAGGCTTTGGAGATATTGCACGAGGTTGCCGACGGTGAAGTATGTCGGGTTGCACTGACCATTGTTCCCGTATTCCTTCCCCGTCTGAAACGCTCGTACGTTGGGCGTGGGCACGGCTTCAGCGATGTAGCCGAGACCTTCGAGCGCGCCATGCACGAGCTTCTCGTGTTTCCAGGTCAGGCCGCCAAACAGAAGGGTGGTACGGCCGCGCTGTTCTTTGGTGAACGGGTGCTCCACGGGACGCTTGAATTGGTGCACCTCGCGCTTGGCCAGACCGGCCTCGCGTTCCAGGCGCGCGCGCTCTTCCGCCAGGCGCTTTTGGATGACATCTTCGATACCGGAGTCGATCTGGACCAGACCGGCAGATGGTGCGGGCTTGGGTTCAAACGGCTGAGTGCTCATAAGCTCCTCGAGTTCGGGATAGGTTTAGTTACACTACTCCCGGATGAGTGCATCTTCGCGCTTAAGCCATTGGAAATAAATAGGTATGCATCGAATGGCGGGTTTTCCTACAGGAATGGCGGATAACGCGGGTGAGCGGGTGGTGCGGTTCCGCACGGTGGGGGCGGGACTCGGCTCAGGAGCGTCCGGTCAAGAGCGATAGGAGGTAGTCTTGGGCGATCGTCTCATTCCGAATCGCGATCCAAATCTCGAAGGCCGCGGCGGCCTCATCGATATGGCTAAGTGCCTCGGTGCGCGACCATTTTCGGGAGTCGTCGTAATCCGCGATGTGACGAGAGTCTTGGAGACGCACAAAGGTCCGAGCCAGGGTCTTCAGGTCCGTCACGGTCTGCGCGTTTTGGGTATGGGATTTGGCATGAATGAATCCTTCAGATGCCTTTTTCATTCTTCCGTGTTCGAAAGTCCGGGCCAGACGTGCACGTTGAAGATCTCTTTTCCAGTTACCGGTAGCTTCCCTGATCAACAGGTGGAAAAGCGCGTAGTAAGCCGTCGATATCGCCCGGCGCAGGCTGGCTTGTCTTGGTTTGGTTCTCTCGCGGCGAGCGAGAATGGTACGCCTGCTCGAACAAATCCTCGGCGAAGGCCATGGCTTACGACCATGCGGGTTCTTTGAGCATGGCCTGTTCGGATTCACTTCGAAAGCTGGGGTACCACATAAGACCAAGATCGTCGAGTTTCAACCTCTTGGATAATTCCGACTCCACGCGCTTGGTGACATCACGCCGCCTCTTTTCGCGGCTGGCGCCGTCGGACAGGAGGATTCGGAAATAGATGGCTTCCTTATCGGTCGAATCCAAAGCTATTTCGTATCGAATGCGTACGACGTCGGGCGCCAGCTTACGTGCCACGGCCTTGACGCGACGATCCAGGTCGGCCTCATTCAGTACGACTCGGGTAATAATCATGTGCAAACTCGCCTCCTTTGAAGATAGCGCCTCGGGCCGCCGCCGTTGCTTGCGCCGCGTCTTTCAAATACGTTAGCCTCTCCTTTCATGGACACGCAGAGCGCGGATGTCGCCATCGTCGGAGCGGGCATTCTGGGCCTCGCGCACGCTTATGCGCTGGCCAAAAGGGGACGCTCGGTGGTGGTCTTCGAGCGGAGCCCGCAAGCCGCAGGCGCGTCGGTGCGCAACTTCGGCATGATCTGGCCCATCGGGCAACCCGCCGGCCGCATGCACGCGATGGCTTTGCGCAGCCGCGATGTTTGGCTGGAAATATTGGACGCCGCGCGGCTGCCTTATTTCCCGACCGGCTCGTTGCATGTAGTCTATCGCGCGGACGAAGCTGCCGTCGCCCAAGAGTTTTGCGAAGTGGCGCCGGAGTTGGGTTACTCGTGTGAGTGGCTGAACCCGGCGGCCGTGCTGACGCGCAGCCAAGCCGTACGGCCCGACGGGCTGCTCGGCGCCATTTGGAGTCCCACGGAAATTACCGTCGACCCGCGCGTGGTGCTGGCGCAGTTGCCCCGGTTTCTGGCCGAGCGATTTGGCGTGCAGTTTCGCTGGAGTACCGCGGTCACATCCGTCGATTTGGCGGCGTTTGGCGCCGCCATCGTGTGCACCGGCCACGACTTCGAAACGCTGTATCCGGAAATATTCCGTAGCAGCGCCGTCACCCGCTGCAAACTCCAGATGATGCGCACGCGGCCGCAGCCGGAAGGATGGCAGCTCGGCCCCGCATTGGCTGCCGGGCTCACGTTACGATTCTATGAATCCTTCCGCGTCTGCAAAACGCTGCCCGCATTGAGGGAGCGCATCGCCGCAGAAACGCCTGAGTTCGACCGCTGGGGCATTCACGTGCTGGTGTCACAGACCGCCGGGCGCGAGCTGACCATCGGCGACTCGCACGAGTATGGCACCGCCGTGGATCCCTTCGACCGCGCGGAGATTGACGATCTGATTCTGCGGTACGCCCGCGGCTTTCTGCAAGCTCCCGATCTCGAGATCGCGCAGCGCTGGCACGGAGTTTACGCCAAACATCCGGATGGGCCGTTTGTCTCACTCTCGCCCGCGCCCAATGTGCGCGTAGTCACGGCGACGGGCGGATCAGGCATGACGTTGTCGTTCGGGCTGGCGGAAGAGACGATGTCGGAAATGGGGTTCTGATGCACGTCACGGCGGTTATCTTCGATTGGGCCGGCACCACCGTGGACTATGGCAGCCTGGCGCCGGTCCGCACGCTGCAGACACTGTTTGCCGGCCGCGGCATCGATGTCAGCGAGGAAGACGCCCGACGCGACATGGGCATTCACAAGAAAGACCACATCCGGGCGCTGCTGCACGCCAAGAGCGGCCGGCCGCCGGCGGAAGCCGATGTCGATGCTTTTTTCGCCGAGTTCATCCCGATGCAGATGGAGTGCCTCGCCCAATACTCCGCCGTGATCCCCGGCGTGGCCGACGCCGCTCGCCAATTGCGTGCGCGCGGCATCAAAATCGGCAGTACTACAGGATACACGCGGCCCATGCTCGATTTGCTCCTCGCCAACGCCGCGACCCAGGGCTACACACCCGATTGCGCGCTGTGTCCCGAAGATGCCGGCGCCGGGCGGCCTTGGCCCTGGATGTGTTATCTGAACGCGATCCGGCTGCACACTTATCCCATGCACACCATGGTGAAAATCGGCGACACTATCAGCGACATCGAAGAAGGATTGAACGCGGGCATGTGGACCGTGGCGGTCGCGCGCACCGGCAACATGATCGGGCTGACCCAGGAGGAGCTCGGGGCACTGCCGTCCGCCGAACAAGCCGCCCGCCTGGACACCGCCCGCAGCAAACTGCGCGAAGCCGGCGCGCACTACGTCATTGACGGCGTCGCGGATTTTTATCCGTTGCTGGATCGAATCGAAGAACGCCTGGCGAAAGGCGAGCGCCCTTGAAAAACCGCAGGCTGGCCTTCTGGCAGGGGCTGACCATTGCGCTCCTGTTCATCGGCTATGCCGGCTACTATCTCTGCCGTTCGGATTTCTCCGTCAGCCTTCCACTCATCATCGACGAACTGGCCGCGCACGGCATGACTCCCAGGCAGGCCCAGAGCCGCCTTGCCGCGATTAGCTCGCTCGGCGTGCTGGCCTATGCGATCGGCAAGTTCTTCCTGGCCGGTGTAGCGGATTTCCTGGGCGGCAAGCGGAACTTCCTGATCGGCATGGGCGGCTCGATTCTGTTCACGCTCCTGTTTTCACTCGCAGGCGGAATGCCCGTCTTCACGCTGGCCTGGATCGGCAACCGCCTGGTGCAATCCGCGGGCTGGGCCGGCACCGTGAAGATTACTTCGCGCTGGTTCTCTTACTCCTCTTATGGCGCGGCAATGGGGGCCGTGAGCCTGAGTTATCTGTTCGGGGACGCCGCCGCTCGGCAGTTCATGGGCTTTCTGATCGGCCACGGCTTCGGCTGGCGCGCGGTTTTTCAAGTAGCGGCGGGCACGCTGTTCGTCATCTTCATCGCGAATTTGCTGCTGCTGAAGGAATCGCGCGCCCAGATCGGCCTCGCGGAGCCGGAAGTAAATCCGCTCAACCTGTTCGGCGCGGAGGGCGGCGATCCGAAGCCATCCAGTCTGCGCGATTTGCTTGCTCCCCTTTTCCGCAGTCCAGCCTTCTGGATGGTGTGCGCGCTATCGCTCGGGACCACGCTGGTGCGCGAGACCTTTAATACCTGGACGCCCACT
>JBEKUO010000095.1:0-14653 GCA_049514955.1 Bryobacteraceae bacterium
GCCTGCGATTCCCGCGCCGGGGGTACCGTATAGCGCCGCGGCTTGGTGCGGGTTCTCGCCGTAGCGCAGGTCCATGATCTTCGCAGCGCGCAAATCGAGCAAGGCGGGCATCGGTCCGGAATCGTCGACTCGCGCAAGGCGGGCGCTGATCGCGCGATCGTAGTCGGCCGTCGTGCGAAAGGCCTTGCGCGCCAGCCGCCATTTGGTCTCCACGGAAAGCGCGCCGCCATGCGCCTGCATCTCCGAGATGATACCCGCATAATCCGCGGGTGATACGACCACTGCCACGTCCTGGTAATTCTTGGCCGCCGAGCGGATCATGGTGGGTCCGCCGATATCGATGTTCTCGATCAACTCTTCGAGCCTGGCATCCGCTTTGGCCGCGACTTCCTCGAAGGCGTACAGATTTACCACGACCATATCGATAGGCTTGATTCCGTGCGCCGCCAAAGCCTGCATGTGTTCGGGCTTGCCTCGCATCGCCAGAATGGCGCCGGTCACGCCGGGATGCATGGTCTTCACCCGGCCATCCAGCATTTCGGGGAAGCCGGTAACTTCTGACACATCGGTGACTGGAACGCCGGATTCGCGCAGCAGCCGCGCCGTGCCACCAGTGGAGATCAACTCCGCGCCGAGTTCGCGCAAGTTCCGCGCAAATTCGGCGATGCCGGCTTTATCGGTGACGCTGAGCAGGACCCTTTCGACTTTGGCCATCAACCGAAAGGTAACACGCGGGCGCTCCCTCGGAAGCACAGGCGCAAGCGCCCGTCCTGCCCCGCTGCGGAAAGCTTTGCAGGCATGATTCGCAGGCGCTTTCGGCTGCCAACCGATTTTTTCCCGGCGTCTCACGGTCGTGCCTCAAACCGCGCACTCCCCACGCCCAAGCTGCAGCGAGAACGCGGCATCGTCGCCCCAGTCCTGATAGATCTCGGGGAATAGCTCCGCCGGCTTGGCAAGGTCGTTGGTGAACTGGCGGAAAGTCTCCACCTTGTGGCGCATGACGTACTGCCGGAACGTCTCGCCCGGAGCTCGGTTTGCGATGTAGTGATCGAGCACGCGGGAGACGGCCTCAGGCGCCAGACGCGCGGGAATACTCTGCACCGCCAAGCCGAAGCGCATGATCCCTTCCTCATCGAAGCCGCCGCCCAGCAGCATCTGGTAATACGGCACTTCCTTGCCGTCGATTTTGCGCGCGTTGCCGTAGAATCCGAAATCGGCGATCCAATGCTGGCCGCAGGAATTCGGGCAGCCGCTTACCTTGATCGAGAGCTTACGCACCTGCGGATCGTCATAGTTGCCCACGGCTTCCTGCAGGGCCGCGCCGAGGTTCATGGATTTCGTCAGCCCCAGGTTGCAGGTGTATGCGCCGGGGCAGGTGGTAACGTCCGCGATCTCCCGCGCGCCGGCCTCGCCCAGCCCGACTTCGCGCAACGCCGCATGCAACCCGCGCAGCCTGCCAAGCGGGATAAATCCCAGCAGGATGTTCTGGTCGATCGAGACGCGCAGCAAGCCGTCTCCGGCATCCGCAGCCAGCCGCGCCAGCCCGCGCATCTGTGCGCTGGTCAGGTTACCCTGATCCACGCGCACGACCACCGTCGCGTATCCGGCGTGCTTCTGCTGAATGAGGTTGGTTTCGAGCCACTGGTCGTACTGCGGATCGCCTGTACCGTTCGCGTGGACGACGGGCAGCAGGGCGCCCTGACCCAGCGGCTGCGGCCGCGATTGGTATGCGCCGAATCCTTCCGGCACGAACTCGGGCCACGCAATGCCGCCGTTTTCCAGAATATCGGCGTACTCCCGCTCGATCTGCTCCCGCAGCCAGGCGATACCGCGCTCGCGCATGATGAACTTCATGCGCGCCTTGTTGCGGTTCTGGCGGTTGCCGTACTTGTTGAAGACGCGGATCACGGCTTCGCAGCGGTTGAGCAGGCGCTCCTCGGGCAGGAACTCGTCGAGCAGTTGCGCCTCGGTCGGCAGCGGACCCAGACCGCCGCCGATCACCACGCGGAAGCCGCGCTTCCCGTCCCGAATCGCGGCGCGGAGGCCTATATCGTTGATGGCGCCCGCGATGCAATCCCGATCACGGCAGCCGTCGAAGGCGATCTTGAATTTGCGCGGCAAATTGCTGGTGAGATCCTTGCGCAGGAACGCGTAGGCGATTTTCTGCGCGTAGGGCCGCACGTCGAAAACCTCGTCGCGGCTCAAGCCCGCCAGAGAACAAGTGGTCACGTTGCGCACCGTGTTGTAACAGGCTTCCCGATTGGTGAGCCCCACATCGGCCAGCATATGCATCAGATCGGCAACGCGCGCCAAGGGTACGAAGTGATATTGCAGGTTCTGCCGGGTCGTGATGTGGCCTTTACCGCCGGCGAAAGCGTCGCTGATCCGCGCGAACTGCTCCATCTGGCCGGCGGTCAGCAGCCCGCCCGGAATCTTGCAGCGCACCATTTGCACACCGGGTTGCCGCTGCCCGTAGATGCCGTGCTTCAGGCGATACGGCCGGAATTCGTCTTCCGGAATCTCGCCAGCCAGGAATGCGTTAGCTTTACGCCGGAAGGTCTCGATCTCCTCCCGGACCACGAAGTCGTGCTCGCGCTCGAAGTCCTCACGGATGGTGAGCGGCTCTTGGACCATCGTCGCCATGACAATCCCCCCATTCCCTATAGAGATTAGCATAATTATCGGCGGGATTCAAGGAGTTTGTTTTTGAGCTACTATCGCGTCATGCCGGATCCATCTCTGCCGCATTTGAGCCTTTGGAAACAGCGGCTTGGCCGTATCCCGGAGTGGGTGTGGGAGAGAACCGAGTTGGAAACCCTGGTCTTGGCCGACAACAACCTGTCGGAAGTATCCGGCCAGATCGGCAGCTTGAAAAGGCTGCGCATGCTCGACCTGGGACACAACGAGCTGACGTGCGTACCGGATGCCTTGGGCGACCTCGACGGTCTCACCGATTTTCTGTACCTTCACGACAACCGATTGACCGCGCTGCCGCCGTCGCTCGCGCGGCTGACAAAATTGCGCTACCTGAACATCGGTGAGAACGCCTTCGAAGTGTTGCCCGAATGCATTTCCGGCATGGCGAGCCTGATCGAGCTTCGGGTATCTGGCAACCGGCTGACAGCGCTCCCCGATTCCATCGGGCGCTTGGCTCGCTTGCGCGAGCTGCACCTGCGAAACAACAAGCTGACGTCGCTGCCGGAATCGATCGGGTCACTGCAGGAGCTGCGCCAGATCGATCTGCGCGGCAACCCGCTGATGCACTTGCCGGCGGCCATCGCGGCGCTGCCCCGCCTGGAGAAGCTCGATTTGCGATAGGTGGATACGCTAACGCCGCCCGCGTGGATCGAAAGCCTCGAAGCACGCGGCTGCGCCGTCTACCGCTAGCCCGCATTTCTCGTAGACATCCGTGGTCATGGCGTGGCGCACGCACTCTTGCGTGCCGCGTCGGCACTCCTGCCGACGCCTCGACTTTCTACATTTTGCCGCAAGGGCCTTGGTGGCACAGTTTGAAAGAATGAGGTGGGGCAGGCGTTTTCGCCTGCCAACCGTGGGCTTCAGCACACGGTCTGCGTCGGCACTCGTGCCGACGCCCGCCCCGACAGACTGTCCGCAGTGCGTGCGCCACGTCATCGAGCCACACGTGAGAAATGCGGGCTAGCGATGCCGATGCGGCAGGTGGGTCTGGCCGTGCCGCAGAGCCGCGTCACTGCGCCGCCAGAATCGCGTCCGCCGCCTTCTCGCCAATCATGTAGATGGCGCTGACGATGAAGAATCCCGGAATTCTCGGGAATACCGAGGCGTCCACGACTCGCAACCCTTCGGTGCCCAGGACCTTGAAATCGCTGCTCAGCACCGTCCCGATCGGGCAGGTGCACGAGGCATGATGGCCCCACGCGTTGTCGCGCACGAACTGCCGCAGGTCGTCGTCGGACTGCATCTGGTCGCCGGGAAGTTCCTCCTCGGCGATCAGCTTCTGTTGTTTGAGCTTCGCGGTCATGGTGCGCACAAACTTGATGCCGTCCACCACCGCTTCGAGGTCCGCGCCGTTCTTGTCGGTGCCCTCCTCGAAGTAGTGGAAATTGACGTCCGGCGGGTCGAGCGGATCGGGCGAACGCAGCGTCACCTCCCCGCCCTGATTCACCGTGTGCGCTTTCAGAATGGCCCACGTCAGGTAGTTCAAGTGCTCCGGGAAGAGCTTCGAATAACCCGGAAAATATCCGCGAAACAAGCCCAGCAGAGCGAAGCAGAACAGGTCCGGAAGAGGCTGGGTGGAGATGGACCGCTTGATCACAGCCAAAACCGCTCCATTGGTTGTGTATACGCCCTGCCCCCTGGCCCACTGATCGTACTGCGGATCGCCCTTGGCGAACCGGGCTCCCGCCAGCACCTCCCAATGGTCGAAGTTCATGCGGTTTACCACACCGACTTCGTAGCGATCCTGCAGATTCTTTCCCACGGGCAGATCGCGGCGCACGCCGATTCCCATGCTGCGCAAGTGGTCCGCGGGCCCAATGCCGGAAAGCATCAACAACTGCGGCGTGTTGAAGGCCCCACCGGCCAGGATCACCTCGCGCGACGCCAGAATCTGCGCCACTTCGCCAAGCGGTCCGCCGGGCGGAGAAAAAGCGCGATAGAGCCGGGCGCCTTTCAGATACTCGACACCAACCGCGCGCTTGCCGCTCTCGTCAAAGAGGACCCGCGTGGCCAGCGCGTTCATTTCGACCTTCAGACCGTATTTCTGTTGCGCCACGAGGACGCGCTCGCGCGTGCCCATGCGCTGGTGATTCCGCGTGGTGAGCGGAGGGTAGCGCAGACCGACGGCGTTTTCTTTAACCAGGCGCCAGTCGTTCGGATCGAGTTGGCCCACCAGCAGCCAGCGCGCTTGCTCCTCGGGGTATCCGATTTGTTCGGCAGCATCTTTAACGGAATCGACGATCGCATCCACCAGGCTGCCATCGCCCAAGGCCGACTCGGGGATGGCCTTCTCGGTTTGCAGCCAGCCGTGCCAGCCGTGGCGTGCGGGGTCGACGCCGATTTCGCCCAAGGCGCGATCGAGGGGCCGGTGATGGCAGTTCTCCAAACGCTCGAAATACCTCCGCATGTTGTCCGGGTTCCAGGAACTGTCGCCCGTCAGCGACGCGATGTTCTCCCAATCGGCGTTGTGCGGGTACACGAAGATCAGGGCGTTATGCGCGGTACAACCGCCCAGTGTCCCAGCCCTCGGATACAGCACGCCGTCGCGTTCGGCGACAAACTTTTTGTCCCGCTGCTGCTGCGCCAGATTGGCGTAATGGCGCACGAAGAAGTCCCATTTCATGGCCACGTTCTCCGTCGAGATAGCGTGGAAAACGGGAACCTCGTAGTCCTCGGGCAGGCGGTTTTCCGGCTGAATCGCGTCGCCGCCGGAGAGTTGCAAGGGATCGCCCCCCGCCTCGAGCAACACCACGTTCTTTCCGGCTTCAGCCAGACGGGCGGCTACCGTCCCGCCGCCGGCGCCCGAACCCACTACCACGTACTCACAATCGGCCATGGCTCAGTTCCTCCGGTATCCCGCTCAAAACGTTTTGAGGAATTCGATCAACGCCAGTTTGTCGGCATCGCTCAGACCGGGCTCCTCGCCGAAGTAGCTGGTGCCGAAGTAGTGGCCGCGGTTCACGATGTAATCCGGACACTTGCTGAGCGCGATCAGCTTGTTGACCAGATCGTGGCCCGGATCGGTAAATATTTTCGCGGCGTCTGCGTCGCTGGCATTGGCCGGCAGCGCCTTCAGATCGTGCTTGATGGTGAGGAGCAGATCGAGCACCTGGGCGTCGCGCTGCAACTTTTTCGCGGGGTCGGTTTCCTCGCCGAGAAGATCCAGGTTGGCAAGAAGACCCACCGGCGTGCCCTTCGGAATCGGCCCGATTTCGATTTCGTCGTTATGCAAAAGGAAAGGGAGGACCTTCTCGAGCGGTCCCACCAGACCCTGCAGGTGGTCGGGAAGGTAGCCTCGCGGCACGCGCAGATAGCTTCTCTGGGTGGTTCGGGCGATCGCGCTGGGCAGCGGCAGTCCGTTTTGGGCGCGCGGCATCAGGCTGCCAATCACGGTATCGTGGTCGCGATTTTCGGGCCACAGCATCTGGGTAATGGAATTCTGGAAAGAACTCATCCGCGCCTCGACCGAGGGCTGCTCCTCGAATTTCCCGACGCTGTTATTTAGCAGGAACGGCGCCGTCGACCACAGGCTTACCAACGATGCCGGGCGCGTGTAGCCGCGCCCACCCGCGGGCATGGCATACGTCTTCGGTGCGCCCGTGACCGGATGGTAGTAAGTAATGGTCCCGACAGACGGAAGGTCCTTGTAAGTTTCCGAGGAGAAATTATCCCAGATGTTGTTCCGGATGGCGTTGGTCGCCAGGGGGCTGCAAGCATTGGTCTCGAGCAGCGTCACGGGTACGCGGAACTCGCTTGCCAGGAAATTGCCATCCAGGAAATCCTTGCGGAGCACAATCTCGCGCATCTTCGTCTTGAATTCTTCGGTCTTCGTCCATTCCCAGTAGCGGTTCCAGCATCCCAGGTAGTTCGGACCGGAGCAGGAGCCGGGATCGCGATCCGCCGGGACATCGGGCAGCTTCGTCGAATGGCAGCGTGCGCACCGCTCGGCAAATACTTCGCTGCCACGCTGGAGCTTCCTTTCGTCCGGCAGGTAGGGCTGGCTGCCGGGAGCGTCCTCAAGCTTGTGCGCATCGGTGCTCTTCAAGAAGAACAACGCCATATCCGCCGTCTGCTGTTCGGTGGCCAGCCAGTAAGTGGAATTCTTCCGTGCCACCGCGATCTCGATGGGGGTAGTGCGTTTGCCGCCCACTAATGGGTTGAAGTGCAGCAGCCACTCCTCGCTGAACAAGCCTATGTTGAGATAGACCCGGTTGAGAGCGCCCAAACCGCCCACCGAATCGGAGCCGTCTTTCAGCACGCGCGGGGACCACACCGTGTCCGGCGACTGGAAGAACTTGTCCAGCCACCCGAATTGCGGGTCGTCCGGTTTGACAAATTCGTTGAACTGCTTGTTATTCAGACCGCCGCCCGAGAGCGTTTCCTTGCCCGACAACAGGGCCCGCTCGAGCCGTGGCCGCAACAGGTAAACGGCGTTCATCGTGCGTGGATTGACGATGTTGTCGGTCGACACCAGCGAAGTGTCCAGTGTGCCTGGCAGGGAAGCGTGGAACAGTTGGAAGACGAAGCTGCTCTGGTCGCCGTCCCAGTCGAAGATACGCTCAATCCAGAAGTATTGCGCGCCCACGTTCGAGCTGAGGTTCTCCCAGTTGGGCTGCTCGGAGTCGGCGGGGGGCTTCACCGGGTTCGGTCCCACGTGGCAGAAGCCGCAGGACATGCCCACGCGATATGGCTTGATCAGGTCCTTCGACTGATAGTAACTGGGGTCCGTGTAGTATTTTTCAGCGTCCCACTTGCTGGCCGCCTTTTCGTCGAAGTCGGGGTTGGGAAACAGCCGCAACCCGACGATACCGGACGCCCAGCCGTAGTACGAGCCAACCGGCATATTCTTCCCGCGCGCGCCGATCTTCACGCCGGGGTATTTCTGTTCGTCCTCGAAAGGATCGGCCGGACAACCCGGACCGGTCACGCGCTGGTCGAGCCAAAGGCCAAAGCGTTTCGGGTCCGGTCCGGTGGCTTTCTTGAAGCAAGGCTCGTTCACCAGACCCAAGTACGTCCAGCGATTGTCGCGGCTGGCTGGCAAACCGGGGTACGAGGACAGCGTCTTGAGGAAATCGAGCGCGCCCGCGCTGTTCACCGAGATCTTGTCCCAGAAACGATCGTTTCCGCCGGTCCATACGATCCACGTGTTGCGGCCCTTGACCTCATCCGGGGTCAGCGTGATGCCGCCGTCCATGTCGTGGAAGTTATCGTCGCCAGCCGCGGGGAACGAACTGGCTTGCCGGCCCGCCTGAAGGGCCTCGTCCTGAACGTGCCCCGGATGCGGTGTGTCGTGGTGACAACAAGTCAGTACAACGAGCGAAACCAGCGCAAGCGCGCCGGTTCGATACCGGCTGATCAGCATGATTGGTCCTTCCCGAGGCGCCGACGCAGCCGCCTCTCGCTAAGCGTGGAGAAAATAATATCATAGAAAATCCTGCGCGGACCCACTAAATTTTGGAATTGTAGCGTCTGCTTGTGAGTCCGGCCAACAGTCTTGCATGGGTCCGATTAATCTCTGCTGGCCGCCAAGGTTCACATTCTGATTGGGTTAGGTAGTGTACGCATAATGCCGCGGAATCTCGCAAAACTCTCGCACAATTTCGCATTGACAGGTGTGCATTGTGCTGATATGATTCCGTGAGTTCGATTTAGGGAGGCGCCATGGCCGACCACAACGATCCCAACGCTGTTAACTCCATTTTCTCCGACATTGACCATAGTCCGGCCGACCTGTACGACCTGTTCGGGTTTCCGAGCAAAGATACCGCCGGCGGAGAAAAAGTCGTAATTGCCCTCACCTTCGCCTCCGTCCCGGAACCCGGCGTCCTCGACAGCGACCTGCTTTACCGCATCCGCATGGCCGCCCACCCTCGGGTAGTATGGCCGGCGCATGACGAGTTTACTTTGGATGCGCTGGGCCGGTATTTCGACGCGGTGAAGGACAAATATCTCGGCGAGTTGAAGACCTCCGAAATTCGCGTCACCATCGATCCGGCTCAGAAAGCCACCGTGAAGTTCATCGATTTTCCGGGTGGCTCTTTCTCTACGGTGGTGGATATCGGCAAGGTTTTGGCCATCCAAACACCCGATGGCTACAACATCCAGGCGTTCATCGGCGGCCGCGACGACGCCTTCTTCAACGACCTGACCGGCTTCTTCCGCTCCATTAACTACGCGCCCCAGTTCTATCACGTCCCGCATACCATGACCGAAGCGCGCGAGTTGCCCATTCCGAAAACGCTGCTCGAGCTGGACGGCAACGATCTGTTCAATTACGATCCCAACAATCCGCTGCTAGGACACACCGTGAAACAGAACCTGCCGCCGGGCCCCTGGACCTGGAAAGGCGACAAGTTCAAGAAGGATGCGGACGGCAATTATCGCTTTGTGTATACCGGCATGGACGCGCAGGCCGGTAAAAACGTCAATGCCATTATTCTGGAAATCCCGATGGCGTTCATCACCAGGTCGCCGAACGCTAACAGAGTGGTGAACACGTGGGGCGAGAGTTGGGTGCGGAAGGCGGCGCACAAGGTCGAGGAGATTCCCGACCATCCCGTCTGGCTGGAGCATCCATGGGCGCTGCTGGACGCCATCCGGCTTGACGAAGAGTTGAAGAAGTACAAGCTCGTGGATACCGACGGGCAGCCATTCTCGGATGCGGCGCTGAGCGAGCGCGAGGATAACCGGCAACTCGGCGCCAACAACTTCTGGCTGGGGCCGCACTTCATCAAGCGGTTGGCGCATCTCGGGTGGGGTTTCGGGCCGTCCATCAGCGCGCTGGGCCTTCAGACTTCCTTCGACCACGGCAACTCCCCTGTGTCGGTGTGCCGAACGTACTCGTCGGTTGTGGAAGCGTTCCCGAAAGTCCGGAAGACTCTGTTTCAGGGACTGCGCCTGCCCGACGACTCGTGGAACCCCAAAGGCCTGGACATCCCACTGCGGCGTCCCTTCGAGATTTTCATTCCGAACGTCTGCGCCATCGACATGGACACCACGGGCACATGGCCGTTCGGGCGGCGTCTGGAGGACCAGGTCGCCACCAGGTTCCTGTCCATGTTTCTAGATATGGACGCGGAATTTAACGGCAAGAAATATCACATCGAGCTTCTGAACGACCAGTCTCTGTGGGATCACGCGCAGATCGTGCCGAAGACTCCGCCCAACCCGCTGAAGAACGACGTGGAGTTCCTGGACCACTTTCCGTATCTGGCGGAACCACATCCGCAATGACGGATTACCAGATCGAGCTGGAAGGAACCGCGAAGGACATTGCGGGGTTGAGGGATCGCCTGAAAGCGTGCCCGTCCGACCCCGAGAAGGTGACGAGGCTGGCCTACCGCCTCTATCACCGCGCCTCGCTCACCGCTCACTTCCCGGATTTCGAAGCAGCCGAAAGCGCCATTGACGACGGCATCCGGCAATTCGGTCCCAAGGAAGATCTGTGTCTTCTCAAGGCCACGCTGGACTTCCGGTTCCATCGGCTGGCCCGCGTAAAACACGATCTGGACATGGTGCCAGCCCTGCGGGGCCGTCCCGAAGGCCGGTCCATGCTGGCGGATCTCGATTTCCAGGAAGGACGATACGAGCAGGCGCGGATGGCCTTAGAGGATCTGATCCAGGAGAATCCATCCTGGGACAACTTGGCGCACCTGGCTTACTACAAGTTCAAAATGGGCGGCACGGAGGACGCCGACCGCTTGTACGTTGAGGCCGAGGACGAGCTCACGGCGAAGGAAATGCGCTCCTATGCCTGGGTAGAACTGCAGCGTGGCGTGCTGCGCCTGACACGCGGATGCTACGAAGACGCGTTGGCGCATTACCGGCGCGCCGGCGCTGCGTATACCGGACACTGGCACACTGACGAGCACATCGCCGAGGTGCTGGCGGCCGAGGGCCGATTCGACGAAGCCATTCGACTGTACGAGAGTGTGATGGAGCGTGCACCGCGGCCGGAGTTGAGTCAGACGCTCGGCGAACTTTACGTGTTCTGCGGCCGGCCCGAGCGCGCTCAGCCTTGGTTCGACCAGGCGCTCGCCGGATACCTCGAATCGGCGGGTCGCGGCGACGTGCACTACTACCACCACCTCACGGACTTCTATGCGGATGTGCGTGAGGATGGCGCGGAGGCGCTGAAGTGGGCGCGCATGGATCTGGCGGTGCGCGAGAACTTCGCGACGCAGGCCGCGCTTGCCTGGGCCCTGTATCGCGACCGCCAGTTCGATGCCGCGCGGGACGCCATGGACCAGTCGCTGGCATCGGGCGTCTGCGATGCCCGTTTGTTCGCGCAGGCGGCCGCGATTGAGCGTGCGGCCGGTTGCGTCGGCGAGAGCATCTGGCATTTACAGGTGGCGGAAGAGATCAACCCGCGCCATAGGGATTTTCACGTTCACCACTGAGTGAGCGGCCTCGATGTGGAAGTCGGGGCCCACGCCCTCCCAGCACCTGCTCCTCAACGTCAGCGTGTTTCCGGCGCCGCACTGTGCTAGTTTGTGAGTTGAAATGCGAATTCACCGTGCATGGAAAACCCCCATCCTGATCGTGGCTCTATGCCTGTATGCATCAGGGCAAAACACGCCAACGAAGGACGCGCAAGTCAACGAAGCGAGGGGCATCCCACCGAGAGCGACTCCTGCCGATTATCAGGCGCAAGCTCCGGCAGGCAAGGCGACAGTTGCGGCCGAATTCCTGGGACACTCCGTTCCGACGCCGCAGGGTATCTTTACCACGGAAGACTACGTGGTGGTCGAAGCGGCATTGTTCGGCCCGCCGGAGGCGCGCCTCAAGATATCCTTCGACGACTTCTCACTCCGCATCAACGAGAAGAAGACGCCCGTTCCCAGCCAGCCTTTCGGGGCGATATTTAAGTCGCTCAAAGATCCCGAATGGGCGCCGGACGTTCCAGCCGAAGAGAAGTCGAAATCCAGCTTCAGCACTGGTGGAAAGGCTGCGGGCGATCCGCCGCCTGCACCGGTCCATATGCCGATAGCGCTCCAGCACGCGATGGAACAGAAAGTCCAAAAGGTGGCGCTACCGGAAGGGGACCGCACCCTGCCCCAGGCAGGACTGATTTTCTTCCAATATCGCGGCAAGGCCGAGGGCATCCATTCGCTCGTGTTGACCTACGCCGGTCCGGCCGGAACGGCCACCCTCACGCTGCAGCCCTAGCGGGGTGGGGCAGGCGCTTTCGCCTGCCAATTCTTTCTCAATGCTCACCGGAGGCGACGACGCGGTCGATTAGTCAATCCCGCGCGATCGAGATCGCCCGGAATGAAGTGACCAACTGCACCGCGAGCGTGTTTCCTTGCGTGCCCTGTATCTGCGGACCCTGCCGGATCTCATAACCGAGTTTCGCGAGTTGATAGCGGTTGGGACGAAAGCCTCCCACGAATTCGTAGGACTGGAGGCCGGCGCCGGCGTTGCTCCGCATGTAGCCGAGACGCGTGGCGATGTACCAGCGCGGGTGCAGCACCCAGCGGGCTTCGGCGTAGCCGGTATGTTCCTTGAAAGTGGGAATCGCGCGATAGTCGAACTGAAACCGCTGCCATTCCCCGGACACGTTCAACGGGCCGCGGCCCCACTGCACATCCAAGCCGTAGGCCGTGGCGGGCAGGTCGTTCGGCGGCGCCTCACCCGGAAAGTAGTATGCATACTGGCGATCCAGATAGGGGCCGTGATAGGCGGATGCGCCTACGCGCAGGCCTTGGCGGATCGTGTAGCCCATGCCTCCCGCCCAGTTGCCGTATTGATCCCGATCGAAGACGCTGCGCGGATTGGCTGGCGATGAGTTCACGAACTGTGCGCGCATATCGAACTTGCCTAGATTGACGTCTGCCTGCGCGCCGGCCAGACCCAAGGTCGAAACAGCTTTGTAGTAATAGCCATAGGCCATTGGCATATCGATGAGCGGATTGTCGGCGTCATCGTAGTGCAGCAGAAACGAACCGAAGGCCGTCGACAACTGTCCCATGCGGACTACCACCGAGCCGCCGTTCCAGAATTGGGAGTAGCTCAGATTCGCTTGCAGGACTTGCGTCTCCACGCCGTACCCTTGCGTCGAAAACTCCTCGAAGAAGTACGGCCGCGAGTGAGTCTGGATCGCGCCGGATATGGTCCAGTGCTTGCTGAGCTTCCAGGTGGGGTACAGCATGAGCCGGAATCCAGCGGTAAGCGGCGAGCCGGAGCGCGGCGGGGCTTCCAGTTGCGGCGTGTAGAACGCCCCTTCGCTAATGCTGGTTCTGAGCTCAAATCCCGAGTTGGCCTCTTGCGCGCTGAGGCCGGCCTGCAGAACGCCGATGAGGACGATCGCCCGCCTCATAAGTCTCTCGGGCCGCTGCGCCACGGCACCGGCGATGCCAAACCACCATTCACCACCCGAGGCAACAGGTGAACCTGGCTGGGATCGGCGGACATTCGCTTCGCTTCGATGGCCATCAGTTTGGCGAACACCGGAACGATCTCCGGATCGAACTGGGTCCCGGCATATTGCTGCAGGGTGCGAATGGCTTGCTCGTGGCTCATGCCGCGGCGGTAGGGCCGGTCCGACGTCATGGCGTCGTAGGCGTCGGCGACATGCACGATGCGGGCGCCAAGCGGCGTGGCCTCGCAATGCAAACCCAACGGATAGCCGCTGCCATTCCAGTTCTCGTGATGCAGTTCCACGACCGGCAGATAATCCTGGAATCCATGCACGCCTTCCAGAATCCTGCGCCCGATCGTGGGATGCTGCTGGATCAGCGCAAATTCCTCGTTGTTCAGCTTGCCGGGCTTTTGCAGCACTTCGTCGGCGATGCCGATTTTGCCGATGTCGTGCAGCAGCGCGCCGATGCGTATGTCGTCCAGTTCCTTGGGCTTCACCTGCAACGCCCGTGCGATGGCGCAAGAGAGCTCGCTGACGCGGCGGCTATGGCCCGCGGTGTAGCGGTCCCGCGCATCCAGGGCACTGGCCAGCGATCCGACGAACTCCACATACGCCCGATACAGACTCTCGCGGGCTTCACGAATCGCGCTCGCGGCGCGATTGAAGCTCTCGGTCAGGTCGCGGATCTCCTGAATCCGCGCGGGGTCCGCCTTAAACTCGGGCAACAGGCCGGTTCTCTCGCTCTCCCGCAGGTGCGCGACGACGCCCGCGATGGGCCGCACAATGGACTGCGCCGACATTATGCTGATTAGGGCGGTGGCCAGCAGGGCGCCAAAACCGGCCATCCCGAAAACGTTGCGCAGGATGCCCTGCACGGGGCCAGTGGCGGCGTCGATACTCTGCAGACTCCGGAGTACATAGCCCTCCCCGAAGTAGATGCTGTTCATGGGCAGCGAGATATAAGTCTCGCCGCGCAGCCGCATCTCGCATTCCGCCTGGTCTTTACAACCCTTGAGCGCCGATTCGACTTCCTCCGGCGCAATCCCGGGAATGCTGGACTTCAGGACTTTGCCGTGCCGGGTCAGTACCGCCGGCGTGGTGAACTCGGAGAAATCGAAAGGCTCCCCGACCGAGAGGATGCCGATGTTCTCGTCGCCCTGATCGATGGGGGTGGAAACTACCTGGTATGCACGTTCTCCCACGCTCAGGAAGCCGCGCTGCGGCGGCCGTATGCGCGCGATGTCCATGCCGACCAACTGCTCGCCAACTCGCATCACGCCGGCCAGCGGGCTGCCGTCCGGATCGGAAACCAGGAGAAAATCGAAGCTCAGTTTCTCGCAGATCTCGCGGAGCTGATCGTCGACTGTGCGCCGGGCCTCGCGGCTCTTCGGCGCGGCCAACAGCAATTGCAAGCCCGCCTTGAGAGTAGCGTTCTCGCCCAGTATCTTCAGGAAGCGGCTGTTCTGTAACTCGCTGTTCGAACGCACGCGCGCCACCGACGCATGGGTCTGGCGCAGGGAAGAGCGGAGGCTATCGCGTACCGTATGTTCCACGAGCTTCTGCATGGCCCAGAAACTTGCCAGCAGGAGGAGTACG
>JBEKUO010000096.1:0-14584 GCA_049514955.1 Bryobacteraceae bacterium
GTTGGGCCGCTTCAGCCAACGGTTTGCAGTGTCGCCGTTACCCAGATAGTGCTTGGCCAAGGCAACGATGCGCGCGAACCGGTAGAGCCGATCCGATTCGTATGGCGCGAGCCGCCCTTCCCGGCGTCGCCGTTGCAAACTGCGGGCCGAAAGATCGAGGCTGGCGGCCAGCTCTTTTAGGGTGATGCCGGCGGCATGCGTCACCTCTTCGACAACTGTTTGGGGAAATCCTTCTCGAATTGCCGTCTGGAGGTCCGCTTGAGTGCGCAGGGAACGGCCCAGGACAGGGCCGCCACCCAGTTCCGTGATAACTGCATGAAGTTCGTTGACCATTCTGTCGCCTATTATAGCGCCAAATGGCGGCGCACCGGCCTCTGGCTTGGGTGGTGGGAGTTCAAGGGAACGGAGAACCGAGTGGGGCGGCTTGCGTGCGGTGCGGAGATGGGGGACAACGTAGCCGGACGGCGTAAGTGCTAGAATGCCAGCGAGGGGAAGGCCGGCATCGGAGGGGTATATGAACCTGGTTCGCGCTGCATGGGGATGGCTCCGGCGGCAAATCGTCGATGACGTACCGGAGGGCGATGCTGTCTGTGAATTCGACTGCCGGAAGTTGCAGTGCAACGTAGGAGAATGGGAGACCTGTGAGCGACGGCTGCGACAAGCGGCGGGGGAACTGATGCCGTCGCGGGAGCCGGCCGGCGGACCAGACTCCCGGGGAAAGTAGTTCAGGCAACTGCGCCCTGGCCGGCCGATGCCGCGTGGATTCCATTCAAGAGTTGGCTGACGTTCAGCCGGAGGTCTTACACATTGCCCGAGCGGAATCGCTCGATCAAGTGCTCGGCGCTGCGCAGCGCGAAAGTCAGGATGGAGATGGTGGTGGTCTTGTCCGTGCAGTTCAGAAATACGCTGGCGTCGCAGACGAACAGGTTGGACACATCGTGCGTCTGTCCGAAACGGTTGGTGACGAATTTCTTGGGATCGTTGCCCATCCGGCAGGTGCCGGTTTCGTGCAGGCTGTAGCCGGGAGGCTCGGGGCGATCGGCTGCGCCAAGGTATTCGCCGCCCGCCGCCTTCAACACGTCCTTACACGCCTGCTTGGCGTGCTCCCACATCAGTAGCGTGTTGGGGTCCCATTGGAAGTGTATGCGGGCAGCCGGAATTCCGTAGGCGTCTTTGACTTCGGGGTCGATGTCGACATAGTTAGTGTCGCTGCGCAGCGCGGGCGCCTGCATGGTGAAATTCACGGGAGTTGGATAGCGGCGCTTGATGGTTTTCTTGAATTCCGAACCGAAGCCTTCGATCTGATCGAAATACCAAGGGAAATCGCCGCAACCTCCGTCGGGATAGACGGAGTAGCCGCGGATGAATTTCTCTTCGCGCGGATTTCGTAGGTTCTGCCAGCGCGGCATCCAGGCGATGGTGCTGGCGGACACGTTGTCGGGGAAACTCGGCGCGCCGAGCAATTGCGGCAGATAGCCGCGCGCCGCGGTGCCATACATGTGATCGCAGAGATTTCGTCCGAGCTGACCGCTGGAGTTGGCGATGCCCGTGGGCCAGTGGCGCGACTTCGAATTGAGCATGATGCGCGCGGATTCGACGCTGGAGGCGGCCACCACGATGGCGCGGCCGCGGACTTCCAGGTCCTTTCGCGTGGTGCGGTCGATGTAGGCCACGCCCTGCGCGCGTCCGTCGTTGTCGACCAGAATCTGGCGCACGAGCGCATTCGGCCGCAGGTCGAGGTGGCCGCTCTTTTCGGCCGATGGCAGAAAAAACCACGGCGTGGAGAAGAACGAGCCGGTGTCGCAGCCTTCCGTGCAGTTGCCGCAGAAATGGCACGCCGGATGGCCGTTGTGATTCCTGGTGAGCTGCGCGATGCGGTCGGGCAGATAGGGCACACCGATTTTGCGGGCGCCGCTTTCGAGAATCCGGTCAAGGCAACGGAAGTTGAAGGGCGGCAGGTACTCGCCGTCCGGATTGCTGGGGCGGTTCTGGACGGTGCTGGCGACGCCGATCATCTTCTCGACGCGCGTGTAGTAGGGGGCGATTTCCTCGTAGGTCACGGGCCAATCGACATCGTAGCCGTCGAGGCTGGCGGCTCGAAAATCGATGTCGCCGAAGCGGGCGGAGGAACGTCCCCAGAAGTTGGTTTTACCGCCGACGGCGAAGCAACGGGGCCACATCCACTCGGTGCCGGGCGCGGTGGTGTAAATAATCTCGTGCTCCCAGATGCCTTGGGTGTATTCGTTGTCCATGTAGCCATAGGACTGGGCCAGCTTCTTAGGGTCGCCGAAGGCGCGATACTTCATGTCCCAGGGCATGCGATGGTTGCGGAAGTCCCTGCTGGGGGTCAGGCGGCGTCCGGCGTTGAGCGCGCACACTTTCAGGCCTGCTTCGCAGAGGGTCCTGAGAGCCATACCGCCGCCGGCGCCGGTTCCGATCACGATGACGTCGAAGGTTTCCTGGCTCATGGCGGGTGTCCGTTCAGGCGGGGGAAAGGCGGCGATGTTCGGGGTCGTCGACGTGCGGGCAACCGGGCGATTCCGAATAGCTCTTTAAGGACGGACAGTCGAGCTGTTCGAGTCCGATGCGCGTGGTGTAATAGCCCATGACGGTGTAGTGGCGGACCAGGTGGAAGAAGCGTCGGCCAGATTCGTCGCCCGGGAGTTTCTGGTCGCTGTACGCGAGGCTGCGGAGGAGAGCGGTCTGCGCGGCGGCGTTGAGTTCCACGAACGGTTTCTGGTGCAGTCGCCGGGCATCGCCGTCGAGCCATGCGAGGCCATGACGGAAATCGTCCTGGATGGAGGGGTCGCTCGAGACCATGAAATCGATGAACTCGGCAACGCCGGCTTCTTTTGCGCCGGGCGTGTCGTCGGACGGGATTATTAGTTCCGTAAGGCGTTCGAGCGCGGCGTACTCGGCAGTGGTGAAGAAGCGCGGCGTGTAGGCTGCCGGCCGGATCTGCGCCCCGCGTTCGGCCTCTTGTTGGCAAACAAACTGCCACTTGCGGAAGCCTGGAAAGCGGGCGGCGAAGGCGCCGGCCGCCATGAACTGCAGCATATCGCGCCGGTCCGGACTTTGGCCTGCCAATGCGATCTCCTGGGTGACTAGTTTAGCCTAAAAGGCTGCTACATGGCGTGGCGTCCACATACCGGTGGCTATAGAGTTTCGCTTCGTGGGTGACACCTCCCTCCGGCCGAGAAGCGCTCCCTGACGGGTCGCGGCTCTCAATAAGGCCTACGGGGGCGAACCGAGCCGCGAGCATCACGGAGCGGACCTGTCACCGTACTTATGCGAGCCTCAATAACGCCGCGGCTCCGCAAACGCCCGCCGGGCAACCCCGGTGAGATATTCCAGCTCGATGCTGGGGGCGCAACGGCCTTTCGGACTTCGGTCGGGAGGCAGGCAGTCACCGCGCCGCACCACGACGTAGAAGTGCACGGGCCCGATCCGTCCGGCAAGACCGTGCGATGGCTGCCGGCGCGGTGTACCAGCGCCAAGGGGTAAAGGTTATCCGTGCCGGCTCTGGAATACCAGACCCTTTTTCCATTGGCCGGGACCAGCAACCTGTCTTGCAGCCGGGAGGTGAAGTAGACGGTGCTGGTAGCCGCGACGGATCCTTAAGGACGGTTATGAAGTAGTCCTGTAGGCGGGATTGCCTCACTTCGCACCAGGTCAGATCCAAAATTGGCACAAGTTTTATGACAGTCCTTTAATACTCCTAATACTTCTAGTACCCAAAGTTAACAGCCACATACGGGGTGGAAGTGGTATCATAGTGAGGATATTCAAAGGTGCCGAGAGGCGAGTGCTCTCGCCCGCCCTCATGCGCATCCTGTAAGTGCAGTGCGACAGCCGGTTGCAATATGGTCAAACTTGGGTGTCGAGTCGAAAGTAAGACGAGCCTAACGGATAAAACGAATGGGACTTCAACAGGGGGATATTCCGGTCGAGCGGCGGTCCAAAAGGCGCTTCGTGATGGAACGCGAGATTCGATACCGGGTGTTGGACCGGGACAAAATCGTCGCCGCCGGATCCGGCAAGACGTTTAACCTGAGCAGCAACGGCGTGGCATTCGCGACGGAGCGCGATTTGCCGATAGGGGCGTTTATCGAGTTGTCGATCGCCTGGCCTGCGCTGCTAGAGAACCGCTGCCCGCTACAATTGATCGGCTTCGGGCGCGTGCTCCGAAGCGAGAACGGCAGGGTCGCGAGCACCATCGAGCAGTACGAATTTCGCACCTTGTCGCGGGCGGTGCCGGATGACGCCTGGTGGACGCGTAGCGATCAGAAGCTACGGCGCTGGGCCGAAGCAGTCGCGCGCGCCTAGAGCGTCCGGCATACCACTTGCCAACGCGCACGGCTCCGAAACGTCGATGGGGAGCCGCGGACTTGAGAACCGTGAAAAGTCGATGATCGCAGGCGGAACCGCCTGCGCCACCCAAAGTCGGGGGTTACCGATGCCAGGTATATACGGACTAGGCTAGCCGGGTTCCTTCGTAGCGCTGGGTGTTTCTTTGGCTGGCGCGGCCGCGGGCTTGTCTGTTCCGTTCTTGCCAGTGTCCGAGGACTCGGTCTTGGGCTTGTCCTTCGGTTTCTCAGGTTTTTCCGCGCCGGAACCGTTCTTGCCGTAGTCGTTCACGTAGAACCCTGAGCCTTTGAACTTCAGAGCCGAAACCGATATCAGCCTCTCGACAGCGCCTCCGCAACCCGGATGCTTCTGAAGAGGCTCATCGGAGAACTTCTGGATCACCTCAAAAACATCACCGCAAGAGGCGCATTTATACTCGTACAGCGGCATGGTCTTCGATTACCCAAATGTACTTGCTGACTCCGATTCTAGCAGATTTTGCCGGGGGGATGCTAACGCGGGGAGGGCTTCCGGCGTCATAACAATATGCGGATGCGAGTGAGCTTCTTAACAGTTGTGCTGGTTTCGGTGATGGCTGTCTCCCAGAGCCGCCACGTGTGTATGACCGCGCTCGCACGGTCGGCGCAGACATTCACCGGGTATTTCCACGCCTTGCGGGCTGAATCCGTCAATCCGGTGGAGAGTCTGGTGCTCAGCCTGGTTCTGGCGAACACGCAAGCCCAGGCGAACTGCAAACCGGTCCGGCACGGGGCCTGACGGCCGCTACTGCTTCTTGTGGTGGACGGGCACTGCCACCTTCTCTTCCTTCAAACCGCTGATCTTGGACTTTTGGATGGCGAAAGTCAGCATCAGCGGCTCCTTGGCGAAGGCGTCCGGAACACCTTCGAACTCGATTTCGTATCCGACGTCCGGCTTAGTGGTGAGAGGCTGGGGCGTGGTGCCGTCGGCACCCACCAGTTTCAACGTGACGTTGGCGGGCTGATCCTTGCCCTCCATGCTTACCAGCAGTTCTTTCGACTTCGTGGGCGGTTTGGCGGAGACTAGCCAGCCTTTCAGCTTTGGCACGGCTGCCCCCTTCATCTTGTCGTCGAAATATTGTTGGCCATCCGGAGCGAGAAGCTGTCCCTTGATTCCCAACCACATCGCCAGGGCGGGGTTGGTCTTCTTTAGCTCCTCGTCCTTTTCCGCAGCGACCTCGGCTGCCGTCTTGATCTTGAAGTCCGCGGGCGGTTGGGGGTTGGCCTTGGCCAGCGCTTTCAGTTCCGTCAAGCCCGAGGTATCCCCGTGCAGCGTTTTGTAAACCTTGGTCAGGTAATCGTCGACGGTCTTCCGCCCGTCGGGAGTGAGCGAGCCGGGTCCGTCATACGCCGCCGCTCTGGCGAAGTGAAACAGGGCTTCCGACTGCAGCTCCGGCTTCTTTTCAGCGATCGATTTGGCCAGCACCACTTGACCGAGCCAGTAGGAAACCTCGCCGGCGTTTGGACTAAGCGTGAGACTCTGCTTGAAGTTTTTTATCGCGTCGTCATTCTTGTTCTTCTGCACCATCGCGACCCAACCCAGGGTCTTGTAACCGAGGGCGTCGAAGTTAGTCTTGGCAGTCTTCCAGTCCTCGTCCTTGGTGGTGGCGGGCTTTTCCGCTGCTAGTAGCCCGTTGGCTGCCTTGGTGGCATCATCCAGCGCGGCCGGGCTGCTGTTCCCCATCGATGGGGATAAGAAGGTGATCCAGTAGAGCGCGGTGATGTCTTTGGGATCGATGGCCAGGATCTCCTTGGCCGTATCGATCATCTTGGCCGCCTGTCCGAGCTGCTGGTAAGTGTTTAGAAAGTAGACCAGCCGATCCTGCTTGAAATCCGAATCCGGATATTTTTCCTTCCAGGTATTCAGCAGTTGCAGCTTCTTGTTGTTGTCCGTCTCTTTGGTAACGGCCGTATAGAGATCGTATTCTCCCTGGTCCTTGACCTTCTTTTCCTTTGGCGCGGCCGCTTGGGCGGGCGCCGCTGGGGCGCTTTGCGCCGGCGGGGTGCTCGGCGTCTGATCCTGCGCCAAGCCGCAAACGGCCCCGAGTAGCGCGATGGCCGAAATCTCCGTCAGCCTTCGTAAGAATTGATGCACTTTGCCGCCTCCTGCCGATATTCGATTTAAAATTTTTGAAGCTGCCGGCCTACCGCGCCGTATACTCCCCGCTTGGGCAACGCCCCACCGTCTGGTCTCGATCAGTGGGTAATTGCGGAGTATAACCGAACCACACGAGTGGCGCAACTATTTCGACGCCGTAGGCAGCCGCCGAGTTCCGAACCCAAATCATAACAGAGGAGTGGGCAAGTGGGCGAGGGGGTTTGAGTACTGTCCCTGCCATACGGGCGGGGGCGGGTTCGGACGGCGAGCTGAAGCTCGCCGCAGCAAGCTAAAGCTTGCGCCACGGGGCCCCTTGCATTTCGCCGCGATTTTCGTCAACATCATAGACCGCAGGACTCCTCGCGGGATTGGCCCGAACTGTCTGGGGCGCTCTCGCGCAAAGGCTGGGTTGATGAAACGAAAAATCACATTGAAGATCAACGGCAAATCGTATTCCGATGAAGTCGAGCCGCGCATGCTCCTCATACACTACTTGCGGGAAGTGGCCGGGTTCACCGGGCCGCACATCGGCTGCGAAACCTCCATTTGCGGTGCGTGCACGGTCGCGCTAGACGGCCAGGCGGTGAAGAGCTGCACCATGTTCGCCGTGCAGGCCGACGGGCGAGAAGTCGTGACGATCGAGGGCCTGGCCTCCAACGGCGATCTCGACCCCATGCAAGAAGCCTTCTGGAACCAGCATGGGCTGCAGTGCGGCTTCTGCACGCCGGGCATGATCATGGCTTCCAAGCAATTGCTGGAGCGCAATCCGCACCCGACCGAGGAGGAAATCCGGCACGGCCTGGAAGGCAATCTTTGCCGCTGCACGGGCTATCAGCACATCGTCAACGCGGTACGCGAGGCCGCGGGCAAGGCAGGAGCGTAATCCATGGCGACTACCACCATCACCAAAACCGAAACCCTGGTCGGCCAGCGCATACGGCGCAAAGAGGACCCGCGCCTGATCACCGGCACCGCCACGTACGTCGACGATATCAAGATGCCGGGCATGCACCACGCTTGCATCCTGCGCAGTCCGCATGCCGCCGCCCGTATAAAGTCGATCAACGTCGCGGCGGCCCTGGCGCATCCTGGCGTAGTGGCGGTCTTCACCGGCGCCGATGTGGAAGCAGTCGGACCGGTCCCCTGCGGCGCATCGCTGCCGGGCCTGCGCGTGCCGCCGCACGCCATCCTGGCGAAGGATCGCGTCTACTTCGTGGGTCATCCGGTTGCTGTGGCTGTGGCCACTGACAGGTATATTGCGGCCGACGCGATCGATCTGATCGAAGTCGAGTACGATCCGACGCAAGCTGTCGCAGACCCCGAGAAAGCCCTCGAGCCCGGGGCGCCGGCGGTCCATCCGGAATGGCCCGACAACATCGCGTTTACGTTTCACCAGGAAGGCGGCGAGCCCGAGAAGGCCTTCGCCGGCGCGGAAGTGGTGGTCAAGCAGCGTATCACCAGCCAGCGCCTGATCCCCACCGCCATGGAGACGCGCGGCGTGGTGGCCGATTATCACAACGCGGAAAAGAACCTCACGCTCTACTCTTCCACGCAGATCCCGCACCTGCTGCGAACGCTCGTGGCGCAGATGCTGGGCATCGCCGAGAACCGCTTTCGGGTGATCACGCCCGAAGTGGGCGGCGGTTTCGGCAGCAAGCTGAACGTTTATGCGGAAGAGGCCCTGATGGGCTTCGTCTCCATGCGCATCGGCAAGCCCGTGAAATGGATCGAATCGCGGCGCGAGAACTTCCAGTGCACCATTCACGGCCGCGGCCACGTGGACTATTACGAAATCGCCGCCAAGCGGGACGGCACGGTGCTGGGGCTGCGGCTGAAGCTGATACAGGATCTGGGAGCGTATCATCAACTGCTCACGCCGGCAATTCCGACGCTGTCGGTCCTGATGATGCCCGGCCTCTACAAATTCCGCAACATCTCGGCGGATATCGTCGGGGTGTTCACCAATTGCGTGCCGACGGACGCCTACCGCGGTGCGGGCCGGCCGGAGGCTACCCATGGCATCGAGCGCATGATTGACCTGCTGGCCGCCGAGCTGAAGATGGATCCGGCCGAATTGCGCCTGATCAACTTCATCGGCATGGACGAGTTCCCCTACGCGACGGCCACGGGCCTAAGCTACGACAGCGGCAATTACGCCGAGCCGCTGAAGAAGGCGCTCGACACGGTCGAGTATCACAAGCTGCGCGACGAGCAGAAGAAGGCCAAGGCCGCAGGCCGGCTGATGGGCGTGGGCATCTCCACCTATGGCGAAATCTGCGCATTCGGTCCGTCGCCCGCCACGCCCGCCGGTGGATGGGAAAGCGCTACGGTCAAGATCGAGCCGTCCGGCAAGGTCACTGTGATGACCGGCATATCGCCGCACGGCCAAGGCGAGGAGACCACTTTCGCGCAAATCGCGGCGGACGAATTGGGCGTGACCCTCGACGACGTGATCGTGCTGCACGGCGATACCGCCATCGTGCAATACGGCATCGGAACGTTCGGCAGCCGCGGCACGGCTGTCGGCGGACCCGCGCTCTATTACGCTCTGCAGGAGCTGAAAAAGAAGATCGTGAAGTTCGGCGAGGTGCTGCTCGAATCCGAGGACGTCACTTTTTCCGGCGGTCAGTGCATCTGCAACCGCAGCGGCAAAAGCGTTTCGCTGGCGCAGGTGGCGGGGGCGACCTATCGCGCGATGAAGCTGCCGGCGAATACCGAGCCGGGCCTGGTGGCCACTCACTTTTGGGAGCCGCCCAATTTCGCCTTCCCATTTGGCGCGCACATCGCGGTAACGGAGGTGGACCGTGACACCGGACAGGTCGCCATCCTGCGCTATGTGGCGGTGGACGATTGCGGCAACATCATCAACCCGCTGCTGGTCGATGGACAGGTTCACGGCGGCATAGTGCAGGGCCTCGGGCAGGCGCTCTGCGAGCAGGCCGTGTACGACGAGAACGGCCAGCTCATCACCGGTGAGCTGATGGACTACGCCATACCGAAGGCCACGATGGTTCCCTGGCTGGAGAGCGCGCACACGGTGACCCCGTCGCCCGTGAATCCGCTGGGCGTGAAGGGCGTGGGCGAAGCCGGCACCATCGGCGCGTCGCCCGCGATCGTCAATTCGGTGGTGGATGCCCTCAGCGAGCTGGGTGTGCGGCACATCGACATGCCGCTTACCTCCGAGAAGCTGTGGCACCTGATTCAAAACAAAACCACCAGCCACCAGCCACCAGCAACCAGCCACGAAGGAGGCCGCGCATGATTCCCCAAGAATTCGAATATTCCGCTCCGGCGACGCTGCAGGAGGCGCTCGCGCTGCTGGCGGACGGCAACGCTAAGGCGTTGGCGGGCGGCATGAGCCTGATCCCGATGATGAAGCTGCGGCTAGCCGCGCCGGAGCATGTGGTGGACTTGAACCGGGTACCCGGGCTGGCGTACATACGGCAGTCTCCCGACGGTATCCATATAGGCGCCATGACCACCCACTACCAGGTCGAATCGTCCACGGTGCTGCGCAGCCAGTGCCCTTTGCTGGCGGAGACTGCGTCGCATATCGGGGACGTGCAGGTGCGCAATATGGGCACTATCGGCGGTTCGGTGGCGCACTGCGATCCGGCGGCGGATTACCCCGCGGCGCTCCTCGCGCTGGAAGCCCACGTGCGACTGGCCAGCGCGGGCGGCGAACGCACGCTGGCGTTCCAGGATTTCCTGGTGGATACGTTCACTACCGCGCTCGATCCCGGCGAGATTGTGGCCGAGATCATCGTACCCGCCGAATCTCGCGGCGTAGGAGTGTCGTATCAGAAGATGCACCAGCCGGCTTCGGGGTTTGCCATTGTGGGGGCGGCGGCGCGGGTGGAGCGCGCTAATGGATTCATCAGATTCGTGCGGGTCGGTATTACGGGACTGGGGCCGAAAGCCTACCGCGCCGCGGGTGTGGAGGCCATCCTGCAATCGACGGGCGATATCGAAAAAGCCGCCGCGGCGGTTGACAAGGGCGTGGATGCCGCCTCCGATCTGAGCGCCTCGGCCGATTACCGGCGCCACATGGCCCGCGTCTACACCGCTCGCGCGCTGAAGCAGGCGCTGGCGAGGACTTCTTGAAGCTGTCCGGCGCCTACACGGTTCCCATCGATCGCGAGCGGACCTACCGACTCCTGCAGGATCCCGTAGTGCTTGCGCGCGCGATGCCGGGCTGCGATCATCTGGCGCTGATCGCCCCCGACGAGTATGAGATGCGCATGAAGATGGTCATCTCGAGCATGCAGGGTTTGTTCGCGGGCAAGGTGCGCCTGGCGGAGCGCAACCCGCCGGACGGCTTTCGGCTGATTGTGGAGGGCTCGGGCAAGATCGGATTCATGAAGGGCGACGGTGTGCTGCGCCTCAATACGCTCTATACTTCAACGGAAATCCACTACGAAGGCGATGTGCAGGTTGGAGGGATGATCGCGGGGGTCGGGCAGCGGCTGATCGATACCACATCGCGTTTTCTGATCAAGAAGTTTTTTGAGCGGCTGACTTCCTTAGCGGCCGAGCAGATGCCTCAGGCCGCGGATTAGGCGAGCAAGGCTCGCCTGCGCGGGCAGGAGTGCCCACGCGGCAGGCAGGAGTGCCTGCGCCACGTCAAACGATTTCGAATCTCTCGCGTCTGTTGTCTTATGCGCGTTTTGACCCCTATCCTGCTGGCATCCGCCCTCGCCGGATCGCTATTCGCCCAATTCGAACGGATGACCCTTCCGCCTAGCGGCAACAATCAGAAGGCGTCAGTGACCCAGTACATTGGTCCCGTAAAGGTGACCATCGATTATTCCAGCCCCGCCGTACACGGACCCGACGGCAAGGACAGGCGCGGCCAGATCTGGGGCAAGCTGGTCCCTTACGGCCTGACGGATCTGAGCTTCAACGGCGGAAAGCCCAGCCCATGGCGCGGCGGCGCGAATGAGAACACCGTCTTCACGGTTTCCGATCCAGTCGTCATCGAGGGGCAGCCGCTTCCCGCCGGGCGTTATGGATTGCATCTGATCCCCGGCCAGGATGAGTGGACCATTATCTTCTCGAAGAATTCGACGGCTTGGGGAAGCTTTTTTTATGACGACAGCGAAGACGCTCTACGCATCAAGGTCAAGCCTGCCAAGCACGAATACCGGGAATGGCTGACCTACGAGTTCACGGCTCGCCGTCCCGCCGAGGCCACCGCCGAATTGCAGTGGGAAGAACTCGCGGTGCCGTGGACCATCCGCGTGGACAACATCAACGAGATTTATATCAGCCGGCTCCGTCACGACCTGACCAGCGGGCTCGGCTTCACTGCCACGGCCTACGACGCAGCGGCGCAGTTCTGCATCCAGGCAAACACGCACCTCGAAGACGGACTGAAATGGGCCGATGCCGCCATCAACCTGCCTTTCGGCGTGGGTCAGACCAACTATGACACGCTGAGCACCAAGGCGCAGGTGCTCGCCAAAATGGGCCGTGATGAAGAAGCCCGGAAAATAATGGAGACCGCCCTCCACCACCCCACCACGAACGCTCTCCAGATTCACCAGTATGGCCGCCAGTTGCTTGCCGAGAAGAAGAATCAGGAAGCGTTGGTAGTCTTCAAGCTGAATGCCGAGCGCAACGGCGACGCCTGGCCGGTCAACGTAGGCCTGGCGCGCGGGTACATGGCTATGGGCGATTACCCCAAGGCGCTGGAGTACGCTCGCAAAGCGGTAGCCCAAGCGCCGGACCCGCAAGATCGCGACAACCTGGCGGCGATGGTGAAGTCTCTGTCGGAAGGGAAGGCGTACGACAGGTAGGCTCTTGTGGCGCACGCTTCATCGTTCAGCGTGCTGCCGTGGGCTTCAGCCCACGGTCAAAAATCGGCGAGTTGAAGCTCACCGTTGGCAGGCGGAAGCGTGCGCCACGGGGTAGTCCAGCGGCACCGCGAATTGCCGCTCGATGTGGTCCCTGTAGACCCTGCCGGAGTTATACGCGCAGAAGGGGTAAATCAGCCGTTCGGCGCGGCATAGTGGATCACGCAACGCCTCACTCGCTCGATGTCGTAATTGTACGAATCCATGAAGTGCATGCCGGCGACCATCTTAGAAGGTCGCATGGCGAATACCGGGGCGCGAACGGAGCAGGTCAGCGGCCCAGTAGCAGAATGCCGGCGCAGATGGCCAGAAACGCCAGCATGGAGAGGAGCATGACGCCGGCGGTTTGCAGCAAGCTCTGCGAAGTGGTCTTCAGCAGCTCCTCGTCGTGCCGGATGTGTTTTGCCAAAGTGCTGAGCATGGCGGTTTACCTCCCTCGGCGGGGCTGAAAACTTGCCCTCCTTGATTTTAGTCCCAAACGGACGCGCCGGAGTATTTTAAGATGCTAAACGGCTAAACGGATGGCTGGCAGGCGAAAGCGCCTGCCCCACCCGGCTGCAAACCCTTCAGCAGCGAGGTGGGACAGATGCTTTCGTCTGTCAATCCGGCCCCGCGCTATAATTGCACCTGAGTGGACGTTTACGAGGAGTTGCTGCGGCTCCGCAAGCTGGGCCAGAAGTGCGCCATCGCCACCATTGTCCAGGTGCGCGGATCGATCCCCAGCTACGAAAGCGCCAAGCTGCTGGTGCGGGAAGATGGCTCCATGATCGGCACCATCGGCGGCGGATGTGTGGAAGCCGAGGTATGGAACGCGGCGCGCGAGGTGATCGAGACCGAACAACCGCGGCATCTCAGTTTCAATCTCGGGCAGGATGCGGCCTATGACAACGGGCTGATTTGTGGAGGACAGTTGGACGTCTTCGTGGAGCCGGTTTTACCAGTGCCCGGCGCGTTCATTTTCGGCGCCGGCCACATCTCGAAAAGCATATCCAAGGTGGCGAACCTGGCCGGATTCTCGACTACCATTGTGGATAACCGGGAGAACTTCGCCAATCGGGAACGCTTTCCGGAAGCCAGCGAAATTTACGCGGAGGAATACGAAGAGGTTTTCGGAAAGCTGCCTGTCAATGAAACCAGTTACGTGATCATTGTGACGCGCGGGCATCGCGACGATATGCGCGTACTGCGCTGGGCGATTTCGACCACGGCGCGGTACATCGCCATGATCGGCAGCAAGCGCAAGGTGATCGGCGTGATCAAGGAACTGGAGAAGGAAGGCATCCCCCGCGAGCGCTTCGAGCGCGTCTTTGCGCCGATGGGGCTGGAGATCGGGGCGGTCTCGCCCGAAGAGATCGCGGTGTCGGTGGTGGCGGAGATGATCGCGGTGCGGCGGAACGCGGAATCGGACTGGCGGGCGCTCTCCAAGTCGGTGTTCACCGATGAGTCCATGCGCGCCATGCTGCTGAAGTGACCACCGCCGGACTGATTCTGGCCGCCGGCGAATCGCGCCGCATGGGATCGCCCAAGGCGCTGTTGGCGTTTCAGGGAGAGACTTTTCTGGACCGGCTGATCGGCCTGTTTTCGCGGCACTGTGCGCCCGTGATCGCGGTGCTGGGCGCGCAGCAGGAAAGCGTTCGTGCCGCGATGCGCCGGGCCAGCGAGGCGCTGCTGGTGGAGAATCCGGATTTCCGGTTCGGCCAACTGAGCTCCATGCAATGCGGCTTGCGCGCAGTGCCCGCGGATGCGGATGCGGTGCTGTTCACCCTCGTGGATCATCCGGCGGTGAAGCCGGACACCATAGCCCAACTGCTGGCTTCCGGCGAACATGCGCCGCTCCGTATCCCACGCTATGGCGGCCGGCGCGGGCATCCCATTTTGTTTGCGAAATCTCTCGCACCGGAGTTCCTGGCTTTGCCGGCCGGTTCCTCGGCGAAGGAAGTCGTGTCACGGTACGCGGGCGAGATCGCCTACCTCGATGTAAACGATCCGGGCATCCTGGCGGACGTGGATGATCCGGAGGCGTACCGGAATTTGCTGGCGGAGAGCCGCCTATGAAGCTCGCGGTGAAACGCGCGGCGAAGTGGCTAGGTATCCTGGCCGCGGTACTGGTTGTCGTGGGGATCGCAGCGCCGTACCTGAGTGTCAACGCCTTTGGCCCGCGCATTCAATCGGCCCTCGAAGGCGCGCTGGGACGCAAGGTTGAACTCGGGGCGGTACACTTCAGCCTGTTCAGCGGGCCGGGTTTT
>JBEKUO010000097.1:0-14576 GCA_049514955.1 Bryobacteraceae bacterium
TTGTCGCCTGTGGCATGGTCCACCTTCGCCACGGGCGTGAGCCCGGCCAAGCACAACATCTTCGATTTCCTCGACCGCAGCCTGAAGTCGTACCTCCCGCAGCTCTCCTCCGCGCGCGTCGGAAAGCCGGAGCATGTTCTGCGGCTGGGACGCTTTCGCATCCCGCTCTCGCGGCCGGTGCTGGAACTGCGCCAAAAGAGCCGGCCGTTCTGGAAGATCCTCGGCGAACAGGGTATCGGATCGACCATCCTGCGCGTGCCGATTACGTTTCCGCCCGAGAAGTTCGATGGCAAGCTGCTCTCCGCGATGTGCACGCCGGATCTCAAGGGCACCCAGGGCAGCTTCTCGCAGTTCACCACGCGCATCGCGACGGCGACTTACGAAAACGGCAGCCGCTACCCGCTGCGGCGCGTCGCGGATGGCTTTGAAGGCGAGATCGAAGGGCCCGAGGATACCTTCGTCGAAGGCAGTCCTACGCTACGCATTCCGTTCCGAGTGACGCCGCACAACGGGGCGTTCGAACTCCGCGTGCAAGGGCGCCATTGCCGGCTCGATCCGGGCGAATACACAAGCTGGCAGCGCCTGACGTTCCGTACCGCGATCGGCGCCAAAGCGATCGGCATGGCGCGTTTTCTGGTGACGGAAACCGTGCCGGAGTTCAGCCTCTACATGTCGCCGATCAATATCGATCCGGAACGCCCGGCGCTGCCGATCAGCCATCCGTCCTACTATGCCGTGTATCTGGCGAACCTGCTGGGCTCTTACGCGACCGCCGGCATGGCCGAAGACACCTGGGCGCTGAACGAGGGGGTGATCGATGAGGACGCGTTTCTGCGCCAGGCCTACAGCATTTTCGAGGAGCGCCAAGCGATGTTCCGCGATGCCCTGGAGAGCACGCGCCGCGGGGTGGTGGCTTGCGTTTTCGATACCAGCGACCGCATACAACACATGTTTTACCGGCGCCTCGCGACAGCGGACCGGCATGCGGGTACGATCGAGGAGATGTACCGGCGGATGGACGCGCTGGTCGGCGAGACGCTGCCGTACGCCGATAGCGGCACCGCGCTGTTCGTGCTCTCGGACCACGGCTTCTGCGCGTTCCGCAGGGGCGTGAACATCAACGCATGGCTGCGCGACAACGGCTACTTGTACCTGAAGAATGGCGGGCGGGAAGGCGGATCGTTTTTCGAGGGAGTGGACTGGAGCCGGACGCGGGCGTATGCGCTAGGTCTGGGCGGCTTCTACTTGAACATCGAGGGTCGCGAGGCGCAGGGCATCGTGGATGCCGGCCAGGAAGCCCCCCGCCTGAAGCAGGAGATCATTCGCAAGCTGGCCGCGTTGCGCGACGATGATGGCGCGATTCCGATCCGCGCGGTTTACGCAACGGGGTCGCTCTATCGCGGGCCGTATCTCGACGCTGCGCCGGACTTCATCGTGGGCTACAACGAGTGCTATCGCTGCTCGTGGGAAGGCGCGGTCGGTAAGGTCGCCGCGCGTGTGCTCGAAGACAACCCGAAAGCCTGGAGCGGCGATCACTGTGTCGATCCTGTGCTGGTGCCCGGCGTGCTGTTCGCGAATCGCAAGATCGACGCCCGCGATCCCGGCATCGAAGATCTCGCCGCAACCGCGCTGAGTCTCTTCGGGCTGCGCCCACCCGCGTGGATGGAGGGGAAGCCGCTGCTATGAATCGCGCCGCGCTGGTCCTGGGCGTTTGCCTGACCCTCGCGGGATGCAGCCATCAGGCCAGCCGCGCCGCCGGCAAGAAAATCATCGTCCTTGGCATCGACGCGATGGACCCTGGCTTCCTCGAACGGCATTGGGAAGCGCTGCCTAACCTGGACCACCTGCGCCGCAGCGGCGACTTCCAGCGATTGGCGACGACCGTGCCGCCGCAGAGCCCGGTGGCTTGGTCTACGTTCATCACCGGACTCGATCCGGGCGGCCACGGGGTGTTCGATTTCATACACCGCGATCCGCAGACCATGGAGCCGCTGTCGTCCATGGCCGATATAGAGCCGCCGCGCCACACGCTTTCGATTGGCCCGTACCTGGTGCCGCTTTCGAGCGGGCACGTGCGGAGGTTTCTACGCGGAAAGGCTTTCTGGCAACTGCTCGACGAAGCCGGCGTGCCGGCCACGCTGCTGCGCATGCCGAACAACTTTCCGCCGCTCGATTCGAAGAGCCGCACGCTCTCAGGCATGGGTACGCCGGACATGCGCGGCACTTTTGGGACTTTCAGCTATTTCACGGACGATCCGTTGGAAGACACGCGTGAGGTCCCGGGTGGGCGCATCGTGCAGGTAGGCGTCGAGCGCGACCGCGTCTCGCTGAGGATCGAAGGGCCAGACAACACGCTGCGGAAAGATCACGCGGTAACTTCGGTCACCATGACGGTCAGCCGAGATCCCGTCAACCCGGCGGCGCTATTTGAAGTGGAGGGCCAGCGATTCATTCTGCGCGAGAGGGAGTGGTCCGGCTGGATCCGCGTCAGGTTTGGGATCGTTCCGGGGCTCAAAAGCGCCGCCGGCATGTTCCGCGTCTATGTGAAGGCGCTGCACCCGGTGTTGGGCCTTTATGTCTCGCCTGTGAACATCGATCCCGGCTGGCCTGACTTGCCCATCTCGACGCCGGCATCGTATAGCCGTGAGCTGGCGGATGCGATCGGCCCTTTTTATACGCAGGGCATCGCGGAAGACACCGCGGCGCTGCGGTCGGGTGTGCTCGATCGCGTGGAATTCCATCAGCAGCTCCGCACGGTGGGCGACGAGCAGTTTCGCATGCTGTACCATGAGCTCGGCCGTTTCACGGGCGGAGTGCTGTTCCTGCATTACCTTGGTGTCGACCAGGATTCGCATGTGTCGTGGGGAACGCATGACGACGAATTGCTCGAAACATACAAGCGCGTAGATGGCGAGGTCGGCCGCGTGATGCGAGAGGCGCCGGACGCTACGCTGCTGGTGATTTCCGATCACGGCTTCGGCTCGTTCCGGCGCGCGGTGAATTTGAATACCTGGCTGTTCAACGAGGGCTTCCTGGCGCTCGATAACGCCGCCAACCTGGGGAAGGGCGAGATGTTCGCGCACGTAGATTGGTCCCGGACCAAGGCTTACGGGCTAGGGCTCAACGCGATCTACCTCAACCTGGCGGGACGGGAGCGCCGCGGGATCGTCCCGCATTCCGAGAGCGGCCAGTTGGCTGGGGAGATCGCGCGCCGCCTGGAAAGTCTGCGCGATCCTATCGACGGTGAGCGGGTTGTGGCAAATGTGTATCGCGCGCGCGACGTCTACCACGGAGCCGCCGTCGAAGCGGCACCCGACCTGATCGTCGGCTGGGCGAACGGGTACCGCACTTCGTGGCAAAGCGCGCTGGGCGCGCTGCCGCCAGGTTGGATCGAAGACAACCAGGATGAATGGCAGGGCGACCACTGCATCGCGGCGGAACTGGTGCCAGGCGTGTTTCTGAGCAACCGGAAAACCAAGATCTCCGGACTGTGGTTGGGGGATGTGACCGTGACGCTGCTTCACGAGTTCGGCGTTCGGCCGGCGGAGGGAATGCGGGGGCGCGCGGTATTCTGAAGCTTGCCAGTCTGCGCCGGCAGGAGTGCCGGCGCGGCACGCTGAAGCTTGCGCCACGGGCCACGACAGATATGACGGTCAAGTTGAAAAAAGATCTCTGGATGAAGGTGAAGAAGGTCGCGGCAGCGGGAGGATACAGCTCGCCCGAGGAGTTCGTCGAGCACGTGCTGGAGAAGGAAATCGCGAAGCTCGCGGACGCCGAGTCGGATGCGGAAATCCTTCACAAGCTGAAAGGGCTGGGCTACATCGACTGATGCTCTCCGCGGCGCACACCTGGAGCCTGACGGCCATCGCCATGGCTGCCGGCGCCACCCTGGCATGGGCCTTTGGCCGCTTCTCCGACCAGGAACGGCTCGCACTGGTGAAGCGCAAATTGCGCGCTTCACTCTATGCCTTCCGGCTGTACGGCGATGAGCCGGCGCTCATCTTCAGGGCACAAAAGCAACTGCTGCTGTGGAATGCGCGGTATCTGGCGCTGCTGTTGCGCCCCATGGCGCTCACCATCGTCCCGACCCTGGTTTTGCTGATCGCGCTCGATGCGGTGTACGCACACCGTCCGCTGGCGGCGGGCGAGTCCGCAATCGTAACCGCGCAATTAAACCGGGTAGCCGGCCTGGATATGCCGATGCCTTCCCTCGAGGGCCGCGGCATCGCAGTCGAGACTCCGACCGTGCGCCTTACGGATCAGCACCAGGTCTGTTGGCGCGTGCGCGCCATCGGCGCCGCTCCGGGCAGCGTGCTCTTGCACGTGGCGGGCGCGTCGATGGTCAAAGCTGTGCAGGCCGGCTCCGGATTGCGATACATCTCCGAACGGCGCGTTTCGTCGCTGTTCGACTGGCTGCGGTATCCTGGCGAGTCGCGGCTGCCGGCGGGCGCCGTGCGCTGGATCGAAGTGTCCTACCCGGCGGGCGCCATCGATGTTTTCGGCTTCGCCATAAATTGGCTGGTGTGGTTCTGCGCCGTGAGTCTGCTGGCCGCGCTGGCTTTGCGGGGTCGCTTCGGTGGAGTGTTATGAAGAGCCCTGCATGCCGGACCGCTGCCCACCTGTAACATTCGCATGGCTTTTCAGCATCTTATACTGAAGAGAATATGCACCAGGATCCCCCGTCCGCCCTCGACCCGGCGGCGCCGCCCGATACTCTGACCAAGCCGGGGCCCTATCAGGCGCCCAAGCAAGCACCCAAGCATGCGCCAAAGCATTCCAGGCATCTCTGGATCTGGCTGTTAATCCTCGCTTTGTTGGCTGTCGGCGGGTATATTGTCTGGCGGCAGATAAAGGCCGGGCAAGCCGCGGCAGCCGCCGCGCAAGCGAAGAAGAAAGGCCCTGCCGCCATACCGGTGGTCGCGGCCAAAGCGCGCAAAGGCAATATTCCCGTCTATTTCGTGAACCTCGGCGGAGTACTCCCGATCTATACCGTGACGGTGAGGAGCCGGGTAGACGGGCAATTGATGGAAGTGCATTACAAAGAAGGTGACATCGTTCAGAAAGGCGCTCCTCTCATCGAGATCGATTCGCGGCCCTACGATGCCGCGCTGGTGCAGGCGGAAGGGCAACTGATCCGGGACCAGGCATTGCTGGATAACGCGCGCATCGATCTGGCGCGTTATAAAACGTTGGTGACCCAAAATGCCGTACCCGAACAACAACTGGCCACGCAAGAGGCCCTTGTCAAACAAGACGAAGGCATCGTGAAAACGGACCAAGGGATGATTGAAACCGCGAAGCTGAATGTGGTGTACAGCCATATTACGTCTCCCATCACAGGACGTGTGGGCCTGCGCCTGGTGGACCCCGGAAACATCGTACACGCCGCGGACACCAACGGAATGTTGGTGATCACCCAGATGGATCCGATCAGCGTGCTCTTCCCGCTGCCCGAGGATCAGGTTCCGGTCGTCCTGCAAAAGCTGAACGCTGGGCAGAAGCTGGCCGTGGACGCCTTCGATCGCTCTATGACCGTCCTTCTGGCGCACGGATATCTGGCGACGGTGGACAATCAAATCGATCCAACCACCGGCTCACTGCGTTGGAGGGCCAACTTCGACAATAAGGGCTACAAGCTATTTCCGAACCAGTTTATCAACGTGCGATTGCTGGTCCAGATGAAGCAGGGGGTCACGCTGGCGCCCACGGCCACCATCCAGCGCAACTCGCAGAGCACCTACGTCTATCTGGTGAAGCCGGACTCGACCGTGACGGTGCGCACAGTTACGATCGGCACCGTGGAAGGCAATGACAGCGAAATAACCGGGGGCTTGCAACCCGGCGACACGATCGTTATGACCGGGGTCGACAAATTGCAGGAAGGCACCAAGGTTACGGCGCACATCGCCAGCGACACCGCCGCCGGCGCAAAGGGCGGCGGCAGTTCCCCGGCGGGCGGCGCTCCCGCAGGCGGCGCTCCCCCAAGCGGCGCTCCCGCAAGCAACGCCCCAGGGGGCGGCAAATCCGGGCATGGCAGCGGGACCCGTAAGGCAAGTTAGATGAGTCCGTCCCGGATATTCATTCTGCGGCCTATCGCCACGTCTTTGCTGATGGTGGCGATCATGCTGACCGGCATCGTGGCCTACAAGCAATTGCCGATTTCGGCCTTGCCGGAGGTCGATTATCCAACCATCCAGGTCATCACGTTCTATCCGGGGGCCAGTCCGGACGTGATGGCTTCGTCGGTCACCGCGCCGCTGGAGCGGCAGTTCGGCCAGGTGCCGGGCTTGCAGCAGATGACCTCCACCAGCTCGGATGGAAGTTCGGTGATTACGCTGCAATTCAGCCTGAGCCTCAATATCGACGTGGCCGAGCAGGAGGTGCAGCAATCCATCAACGCCTCGGGAACCTACCTGCCCGTGGATCTTCCCACTCCTCCGCTCTACAGCAAATCCAATCCGGCCGATACGCCGATACTGACGCTGGCGCTGACTTCGGACGCCATGCCGCTCTCGTCTGTCGAGGATCTCGCCGATACGCGCCTCGCGCCGAAGATCTCGCAATTGCCGGGCGTCGGCTTGGTGAGCATCAGCGGCGGCCAGAAGCCGGCGGTGCGGATTCAAGCCAACCCGACGGCCATGGCCGCCTACGGCATCAACCTGGAGGATCTCCGCACCAGCATCGTAGCCGCCAACGTGAACCAGGCGAAGGGGAACTTCGATGGCGCGCACCAGTCCTATCAAATCGGCGCGAACGACCAGTTGCTTTCCAGCGCCGAATACAAGCCCATGATCGTGGCGTACCGGAATGGCGCGCCGGTGAAATTGACGGACGTGGCCAACGTGGTGGACGACACGGAAAACATCCGGCAGGCTGCCTGGATGAACGACGTTCCGGCCGTCATTGTGAACATTCAGCGGCAGCCGGGCGCCAACATCATCGCGGTGGTCGATCGCATCAAGCTGTTATTGCCGCAGTTGACCACGAACCTGCCCCAATCCGTGCATGTCAAGATTCTGACCGACAGAACCAACACCATTCGGGCATCGGTCGCGGACGTGCAGTTCGAGCTGGGCCTGACAGTGGTGTTGGTGGTGCTGGTGATGTTCCTGTTCCTGCGCAATGTGGCGGCCACCATTATTCCCAGCGTGGCGGTGCCTCTTTCGCTGGTCGGCACGCTGGGCGTGATGTACCTGCTGGGCTACAGCTTGAACAATCTGACCTTGATGGCGTTGACCATTTCAACGGGATTCGTGGTGGACGACGCTATTGTAATGATCGAGAACATCACGCGCTATATCGAGGAGGGCGAAGCCCCCATGAAGGCGGCGCTGCGCGGATCCGCACAGATCGGGTTCACGATCATATCGCTGACTATCTCGCTGATCGCGGTGCTGATCCCGCTGTTGTTCATGGGCGATATCGTGGGCCGCCTGTTCCGCGAATTTGCGGTGACCCTGAGTGTCACGATCCTGGTTTCCGCCGTGGTTTCGCTGACCTTGACGCCCATGATGGCTTCCAAGCTGCTGAAGCACAGGCCGAAGGGAAGCGAGGGGCGTTTCTACGAGATTTCCGAGAGGGGCTTCAACGGGATCATCGCGTTCTACGGCAGAACGCTGCAGTTTGTGCTGCGCTTCCAGACCATCACGCTGCTGGTGGCGGTAGCGACCCTGTTGGTGACTATATTCTTGTTCTACCGGATTCCCAAGGGTTTTTTCCCGATTCAAGACACTGGGGTCATCCAGGGCATCTCGGAAGCGGCTCAGACCGTGTCGTTCAGCGAAATGTCCACCGAGCAGCAAGCTCTGGCGAAGATCATCATGAACGACCAGGCGGTGGAGAGTCTGTCTTCGTTCATCGGGATCGACGGCACCAACACCACCCTGAACAGCGGCCGTATTCAGATCAACCTGAAGCCGCTCGAGGATCGCAAGATCAACGCCAGTGACGTGATTCGGCGTCTGCAGCCGGAACTGGCGGCGGTGCCGGGGATCACCTTGTTCATGCAGCCGGTGCAGGACATCAGCGTGGAGGACCGCGTGAGCCGTACGGAGTTCCAGTACACGCTGGAAGATGCGCAAGCAGACGAGCTGAACCGCCTGGCGCCGCAAATGATCGAGAAGCTCAAGCAGCTTCCGGAGTTGCGCGATGTGGCCAGCGATCAGCAGGTGTTGGGGTTGCGCGCGAAGCTGGTGTTCGACCGGGAGACGGCCTACCGCCTGGGAATCACGCCCTCGGAGATCGATCAGACGCTGTACGACGCTTACGGCCAGCGCCAGGTGTCCACGATGTTCACGCAGTTGAACCAATACCACGTGGTGCTGGAATTGCAGCCTGGATTTGAGAAGAATCCTCTCAACCTGCGCGACCTTTATATCCGGACGGGGATGGGGGCTTCGTCGAGCGCGACTGGACTGGTTTCGGGGGGATCGGCGGCCACCCAGACGTTCGGCCCACAGAGCGGCTCCTCGTCCTCGCTCGCGAGCGCCTCCACGGCGTCCAGCACACTCAATTCCGCCATCGCTTCCAGCAACGTGTTTGGCGTGACGCCGCAATCCGCCTCGGCATTTCCGAACGGCGGCCAGGTGCCGCTCAGCGCCTTCACGCATCTGGAGATGACCAGCGCGCCGATCACCGTGAACCACCAGGGGCAGTTCCCGGTCATTACCCTCTCGTTCAACCTGGCGCCGAACGGTTCGCTTGGAGAAGCCGTGGACGCCGTCAACAGGGTGAAGGCCGAGATGCACATGCCCCCCAGCGTGCAGGCGGATTTTCAGGGAACGGCGGAAGCTTTTCTGGCGTCGCTGGCGAACGAGCCGGTGTTGATTCTGGCGGCGCTGGTGACGGTCTACATCGTGCTGGGGGTGTTGTATGAGAGCTATATCCATCCGATCACGATTCTTTCGACGCTGCCTTCGGCGGGCGTTGGGGCGCTGCTATCTCTCTCGCTCTTCAACCAGGATTTCAGCGTGATCTCGCTGATCGGCATCATCCTGCTGATCGGCATTGTGAAGAAGAACGGCATCATGATGATCGATTTCGCCTTGGACGCGGAGCGCAAGGAGGGCCGGCCGCCGGAGGAGGCGATTTATCAAGCCTGCCTGCTGCGATTCCGTCCCATCATGATGACCACCATGGCGGCTTTACTGGGCGCCGTGCCGCTGGCGTTCGGCAGCGGGGTGGGCTCGGAGTTGCGCCGGCCTTTAGGCATTACGATGATTGGCGGGCTGATCTTCAGCCAGGCCTTGACCCTTTACACGACGCCGGTGATTTATCTGTGGTTCGACCGCCTGGCGAGGCGATTCTCGCACCAGGAGGAACATCGCCAGGTCGATCCGGGCGCGGAGCCCGTGGGGGCCCAATGATGCCCAACGTGTGGGGCAGGATGGTATCCTGCGCGCGACCCAGAGTGTACCCCGCCAACCGGCGCCAAATCCATAGACGCGGGTTAGCAACCCGCCGCAGGTTGCCAACCTGCCCCACACGGCCATGAACCCTTCCGAGTTGTTTATCAGGCGTCCGGTCGCCACCACGCTTCTGACCATCGCGATCGCGCTGGCAGGTCTGGTAGCCTTCCGGATTCTTCCGGTATCGCCGCTGCCGCAGGTCGATTTTCCGACCGTATCGGTATCGGCATCCTTGCCGGGCGCCAGTCCGGAAACGATGGCCTCCTCGGTAGCCACACCCCTGGAACGGCAGTTCGGCCGTATTGCGTCGGTGACTGAGATGACCTCGTCGAGCAGCCTGGGATCGACCAGCATTACCATGCAATTCGATCTCAACCGGAACATCGACGCGGCGGCGCGCGACGTGCAAGCGGCCATCAACGCGGCGCGCGGCTATCTGCCGGCCAATCTTCCGAGTAACCCTACGTACCGGAAGGTGAATCCGGCGGATTCTCCTATTGTCTTGCTGGCGCTCACCTCGCCGATCCTCTCCAAGGCCCAGATGTACGATGCCGCATCGTCCATCATGGCGCAGAAGCTGGCGCAGGTGACCGGCGTGGGCCAGGTGTCGGTGGGGGGAAGCGCGTTGCCCGGTGTGCGCGTGGAACTGAATCCAACGGCGCTGAACAAGTATGGCATCGGACTGGAGCAGGTGCGGGGCGTGCTGGCCGCGGCAAACGCCAACAATCCCAAGGGGCACTTCGCCGACGCGAACCACATATGGGAAGTGGGCGCGAACGACCAGATCTTCAAGGCCATCGACTATGCGCCGCTGATCGTGACGTACCACAACGGAACGACGGTGCGCCTCTCGGACGTAGGCGAAGTGGTGGACTCCGTGGAAGACCTGCGGAACGCGGGCTATGCCAACGGGAAACCGTCGGTTCTGGTGGTCATCTTCCGGCAGCCGGGCGCCAACATCATCGACACGGTCGACCGTATCCGCGCGCTGCTTCCGCTGTTGCAGGCGTCCATTCCGCAATCCATCCATATCCAGGTGGCCATGGATCAGACGGTGACCATCCGCGCTTCAGTGAGCGACGTAGAAAGGACGCTGCTGATTTCCGTGCTGCTGGTGGTTCTGGTGGTCTTCTTCTTTCTGCGCAACGTGCGGACCACCATGATTCCCAGCGTGGCTGTTCCGGTATCGCTGATTGGGACGTTCGGCGTGATGTACCTGCTGCACTTCAGCATCGACAACTTGTCTTTGATGGCGCTGACCATCTCCACCGGTTTTGTGGTGGATGACGCGATCGTGGTCATTGAGAACATCACGCGCTATCTGGAACAGGGCATGCATCCATTTCAGGCGGCGCTCAAAGGCGCCAAGGAGATTGGATTTACCGTACTGTCCATGAGTTTGTCGTTGATTGCGGTCTTCATTCCATTGCTGCTGATGGGAGGCATTGTGGGACGCCTCTTCCGCGAGTTCGCGATTACGCTGTCGGTGGCCATTACGGTTTCCCTGGTGGTGTCGCTCACTACCACGCCGATGATGTGCGCGCACCTGTTGAAAGAGCACCAGGAACATGGCTGGCTGTACCGGACCAGCGAGCGGTTCTTCACCTGGAATATCAATATGTATGGGAGAACGCTCACCGTCGTATTGGACCACGCGCCGATCACGCTGGCCATCCTGCTCGCTACCATTGCCCTGAATGGTTACCTGTTTGTGCGCGTGCCGAAGGGCTTTTTCCCGCAGCAGGACAACGGACGCATGATGGGCCAGATTACAGGCGACCAGGATACTTCGTTTCAGGCCATGGACCGGATTGTGCGCCAGATGGTGGACATCATCGATAAGGACAAGGGCGTCGACACGGTCAACGGATTTACTGGGGGCGGCGGCGGCGGGGGCGGCGGCACCGCCAATCAGGCGCGCATGTTTATCTCACTGAAGCCGTTGCAGGAGAGAAAGGCCTCGGTGGACCAGATCATCGCGCGGCTGCGGCCCCAACTGACGCGCATACCGGGCGCCACCCTCTACATGCAAGCTTCGCAGGATCTAAGGATCGGCGGACGTCAAAGCGCGGCCCTCTATCAATACACCATGCTGTGCGATAATCTGCAGGATCTTACGACGTATGCGCCGCGCATGCTGGCGGAATTGAAAACATTACCGATCATCGCGGACGTGAACAGCGACCAGCAGAACCGCGGTCTGCAGTCCCTGGTGGTGTACGACCGCAAGACAGCGGCCCGTTTCGGCATCTCTTCGCAACTGCTGGATAACACGCTCTACGACGCATTCGGCCAGCGCCAGGTATCCACCATGTATCAGACGCTGAATCAATACCACGTGGTGATGGAGGCGGCGCCTCCATTCTGGCAGAATCCGCTGTCCTTGCGCGACATTTTCGTGAAATCGCCGGGCGGAACGGAGGTTCCTTTAGACGCCATAGCCCATTACGCCCCGACCACCGCGCCCCTGGCGGTCACGCATCAGGGCCTTGGCCCCGCGACGACCATCTCCTTCAACCTGCAACCGGGCGTGGCGCTGGGAGATGCGGTAGAAGCGATTACCAAGGCGGCGGCCTCTGTAGGCCTGCCGCACAGCATCCAGACCCGGTTCGCCGGAACGGCGCAGGCGTACCAGGATTCGCTCGGCAACGAGCCGGTCCTGATCGCGGCCGCGCTGGCGGCGGTTTATATCGTGCTCGGAATTCTCTACGAAAGCTACGTTCACCCGATCACGATTCTTTCCACCCTGCCTTCGGCCGGTGTAGGCGCGCTGCTGGCGCTGCTGATCACGCACACGGATCTGAGTATCATCGCTATGATCGGCATCATTCTGTTGATCGGCATCGTGAAGAAGAACGCCATCATGATGATCGACTTCGCGCTGGCCGCCGAGCGGATTGAAGGCAAGAACTCCCGCGACTCGATTTTCGAAGCGTGCCTGTTGCGCTTCCGCCCGATCCTGATGACCACCATGGCCGCCATGCTGGGAGCTCTGCCGCTGGCGCTTGGCAGCGGCGTCGGATCGGAGTTGCGGCGTCCGCTCGGAATCACCATTATCGGCGGGCTGCTGGTGAGCCAGATGCTGACGCTCTATACGACACCGGTGGTGTATCTCTACTTCGACCGGCTGCAACACTGGTGGTATCGCGTGCGCCACAAGGAACCGCCCACAACCGAGCCGCTGGGATCCGAAATCTGATGCGAAGCTCTCTGCTCTTCACTTTCGCCGGCTTGCTGCTTTTGTCCAGCGCGTGCATGGTCGGCCCGAACTACAAGCGTCCGGCCGCGCCGCAGACACCGGCCTACAAAGAGCCTCTGCCAGACGGCTGGAAGGAAGCGCAGCCCAATGACGGCGCGATTAAAGGCAAGTGGTGGGAGATCTACAACGATCCGGCGCTGAACGCGCTGGAGGAGCAAGTGAGTATCTCGAATCAAAACGTCCTTGCCGCGGAAGCGAACTTCCGGGCGGCCCGCTACGCCGTGGCCATTGCGCGGGCGGGCCTGTACCCGACTGTGTCGGCGGGGCCGTCGATCACCACGTCTCGATCGTCGGGAGGCTTCGTCAGCGGGGGCCTGGTGTCGGCTAGTCCGAGCGTCGTTACGACTTACACCGCGGCTGCCAGCGCTTCCTGGACGGCGGACATCTGGGGCAGCGTCCGCCGCAGCGTGCACGCGGCCCAGGAAACGGCACAGGCGGACTTCGCATTGTTGGAGAACGCCCGCCTCTCATACCAGTCCGAGCTGGCGGAAGACTACTTCGATCTGCATGGAAGCGATGGCGACATCGATTTACTCCAGCGCACGGTCACGTCATATGAGGAGTATCTCAAGTTGACCAAGGACCGTTACAACTCCGGCGTGGCTTCCGGGGGCGATGTGGCGCTGGCGCAGACGCAGTTAGACACTACCCGGGCGCAGTTGATCGACTTAGGAGTCGCGCGCGCGCAGTTCGAACACGCCATTGCCATCCTTGCCGGCAAACCGCCATCGGCCGTGACCATACCCGCCGAGTTGCTAAAGACGCCGCCGCCCGTCGTGCCGGTGGAGGTGCCTTCTACTCTACTGGAACGCAGACCCGATATCGCCGCCGCCGAGCGCACGGTGGCCGCGGCGAATGAGCAGATCGGCATTGCGGTAGCGGCGTACTACCCTACGCTGACCTTGAGCGCTTCCGGAGGTTTTGAAGCCACGAACATCACGAAGTGGTTTTCGCTGCCCAGCCGCTTTTGGTCGTTGGGAGCGCAAATGTCCGAGGTGGCCTTCGAGGGCGGCAAGCGCCGCGCGCAGGTGAAAATGACCGAGGCTCAGTACGATGCCACCGTGGCGAATTACCGCCAGTCCGTGCTGACCGCCTTTCAGCAGGTCGAGGACAATCTGGCGGCTTTGCGCATTCTCGGCCAGGAAGCTATCGCGGTCGATCAGGCGGTGAAGGCTGCCCAGGACTCCCTGACTATTGCTACCTATCAATACAAAGCGGGCACCGTCAACTACCTGACGGTCATCACGGCGCAGGCGACTGCTTTAGCCAATGAGAAGACGGCTGTAGACCTGCTGACGCGCCGTCTGACTTCGAGCGTCCTGCTGATCCAGGCGCTGGGCGGCGGATGGAATACTTCCGCGCTGCCTAACAACGAGGAGTTGCGCCGCGGCCTATAATCCATGCACGAAGTGCGGGTAAACCGGAAGGCAGCCGATCGGGTTGCGTCCGGCCATCCCTGGATCTTTGTCAGCGACGTCCTCGACACGGGTGGCGCAGCGGCGGGCGACTCGGTTAAAGTATTCGATCCCGCCGGTCACGCCATCGGCACCGCGCACTTCAGCGCGTCGTCACAAATCGCACTGCGCCTGCTCTCGCATCGTATCGAAGAGATCGACCGCGAGTTCTTTACCGAACGCCTGGCCGCGGCCGAGCGCCATCGCCGCCGCGTGGTGGCCGGCACGGACGCTTATCGCGTGGTGCACGGCGAAGGCGATCTGTTGCCGGCCCTGGTGGTGGACCGCTACGCCGACTGCCTGGTCCTGCAGACTCTCAACCAGGGCATGGACCGCGCACGCGACTGGATCGTAGCCAGCCTGGTAGAGTTGTTTTCGCCGCGGGGTATCGTGGCGCGCAACGACGCGCCGGTGCGGGCCAAGGAAGCTCTGCCGCTCGAATCCGGCGTGGTGTAT